>CADEEK010000007.1 GCA_902826325.1 uncultured Sphingomonadales bacterium | reverse complement strand
GGGGTTTTCGAGCCAGAAGATGCGGATGTGCAACGCCGAGGGGACGCCGGTGATCGAGGGGATGCAAGGCGTGGCCATTTTTGGCTAGAGCCAAATGGCGGCGTGGCCATTTTTGGTTGATTTGTTTGTTTGGTTTGCCGCACCCCCGCGATACAATTTGCGACAATTTTGCGCCGCGATGACATAGGCGCGCGACAGCAGCGGACCAGAAGCCATTTATCGCGACGCCGTGGTCGTCGTCAGAAGATGGAGTTCCCCCGATGCGAAACCTGTTTGTTGCCGCCACCATCAGCACGATGCTGACCGCAGGCGCCGCGATGGCGATGCAGGCCGATGGCCCCGCCCGCGCGCCGATGACCAAGGCGCAGGCGCTGGCCCGTGCCGATGCGCGCTTCGATGCGATGGATACCGACAAGGACGGCAAGTTGAGTGCAGCCGAGCGCGAAGCCGCCGCTGGCGCGATGCGCGACCGGATGGGCGAGCGGCAGGGTCGGCGGCAGGGCGACATGGCCCAGCGGCGCGGCGGCGGGCAGGCGCTCGCCCGCATCGACACCAATGGCGATGGCTTTATCAGCCGCGAGGAAAATCGCGCGGGCGCCGAGGCGGCCTTTGCGCGCATGGACACCAACGGCAACGGCACGATCGATGCCGATGAGCGCCGCGGCCCGCAGGCGCGCGCCGGTCAGCGCGAGCAGGGCAAGAAGATGGGCCGTCATGGCGGCGGCGCGCGGCAGGGCGGCATCGCCGCGATGATGGGCGACAGCAACCGCGACGGCACGATCACCCGCGCCGAGTATGACAGCCAGTCGGCCGAGCGGTTCGCGATGTTCGACGCCAACAAGGACGGCAGGATCGATCCGACCGAGATCAAGGCGCGCCGCGACCAGATGGTCGCCCGCATGCAGCAGCGCCGCGGAAACACGCCGCCCTCGCCCGCCGCCCCCCAGGGCGAGTGAGCGGTATGCCGGACGGGCCATTCGACCTCCTCCGGGCCCGTCCGGCACTTCCCGACGCAAGCGAATCTGCTACGCCATTCGATATGACCTCTGAATCGCCCCACCTGTTGCTTGTCGATGACGAGCGGTCGATCCGCGAGCCGCTGGCGCAATATCTGACCCGCCAGGGGTTTCGCGTGACGCAGGTCGGCGATGCCGAGGCGGCGCGCACGCGCATGTCCGCCTATGCCATCGACCTGGTCGTGCTCGACATCATGATGCCGGGCGAGGATGGGCTGAGCCTGTGCCGCCATATCCGCGCGACCAGCGAAACGCCGGTCATCCTGCTGACCGCGCGCAGCGAGGAGACCGACCGGATCGTCGGGCTGGAGATCGGCGCGGACGATTATGTCGTAAAGCCGTTTTCGCCGCGCGAACTGGCCGCGCGGATCAAGGTGGTGCTGCGCCGGATGCAGGTGGGCGGCACGCGGCTCGCCTCACCCGAAAGCGGCAGCTATGCCTTTTCGGGCTGGGTGCTCAAGACCAGCGAGCGCGCGCTGGTCGATCGCGACGGCGTGTCGGTGCCGTTGTCGACCGGCGAATATAATCTGTTGCTCGCGCTGGTGATGCGGCCGCGCGCGGTGCTGACCCGCGACCAGCTGCTCGACCTGACCCAGGGGCGCGAGGCCGCCGCGTTCGACCGGGCGATCGACAATCAGGTCAGCCGCCTGCGCAAGAAGATCGAACCCGATGCGCGCAATCCGACGCTGATCAAGACGGTGTGGGGCGGCGGCTATACGCTCGCCAGCGACGTGACCCGCCTGTGATCCGGGTGATGCCCAAAAGCCTGACCGGCCAGATCGCGCTGCTGGTCGCGCTCGCGCTGTTCGTGGCGCAGGCGGTCAATTTCGCGATGCTGTTCCGCGAACGGCGCTCGAACGAATTCTACCAGATCACCGCGCCCGCGATCACCCGCGTGGTGGATGGCGCCGAACGGGTGCGCAACGGGCGCTTTCGCGCGTCGCCCGACCGGGCGGACGACGGCAAGCGCCAGCGCTGGCGGCTGCGCCTGTTGCCGAACAATCCGGTACCGCCGGGGCTGGAACGCCGTGTCGATGTCGAGGAAGGGATGCGGCGCGCGATGCGCGAGGCCAATCTGCCGGTCGGTCGGATCGTCACCGGGGTCGAGCCGATCGCGACCGATGACGCCATGCTGGCGCGGATGAGCCGGCTGAAGGCCGAGCGGGTGAAGCGCTGGAGCGCCGAATTGCACATTGCGGTCGAACTGCCGGGCAAGGGCTGGCTGACGATGACGTCGGGCTGGACGCGCGGCGACGGCGACCTGTTGTGGCGGCTGATCGCGCAGACGCTGTTCCTTTATATCGCGGTGCTGATCCCGGTATTGTGGGTCGGTGCGCGGGTCGGGCGGCCGTTGCGCAAGCTGGCCGCGGCGGCACGCGATTTCCATCCCTCGCACGCCAGTCCGCCGATCGAGGAGGACGGGCCGGGCGATGTGCGCGCGGTGATTTCCGCCTATAATCTGATGCGCTGTCGCGTCACCGCGATGCTGGAGGAAAAGGACCAGATGCTCGGCGCGATCGGCCATGATCTGCGCACCCCGCTCGCCGCGCTGCGCGTGCGCATCGAATCGGTCGAGGATGACGAGGATCGTGCACGGATGGCCGACACGATCGACGAGATGAACCGCACGCTGGACGACATCCTGTCGCTGGCGCGGCTGGGACGGCCGAGCGAGCCGCCGACCGAGACCGACCTGTCGGCGCTGATCGACGCGGTGGTCGAGGATTTCCGCGACCTGGGCCATGGCGTCGATTATGCCGATGGCCAGCGGCTGATCCTGCGCGTCCGCCCCTCGCTGATGCGGCGCGCGGTGCGCAACCTGATCGAGAATGCGGTCAAATATGGCGGCGGCGGCACCGTATCGCTGACCCGCGACGCACGGCGGGTGCGGATCGAGGTCGCCGATCGCGGCCCCGGCATTCCGCCCGAACAGCTGGCGGCGGTGTTCGACCCGTTCACCCGGCTCGATCCGTCGCGCAACCGATCGACCGGCGGCGTCGGCCTGGGCCTGACGCTGGCGCGGGCGATCGTGCGCGAGGCGGGCGGCGACATCGTGCTGGCCAACCGCAAGGGCGGCGGGCTGAGCGCGGTCATCACGCTGCCGCGCGGCATTTAGCGCGCGTCGATCGGGCCGGTCAGTCGCGGCGCCGTGGACCCCGGCACAGGGCCGGGGTGACGGGTTGGGACTGACGCGAAAAAAACGCCTCCCCATGTCGGGAAGGCGCTTTTTTGTGACGGCGATGCTTCCCGGTCGGGAAGCGATGTCGTTCAGCCGACGATTTCTTCGGGCTTGAAGAAGAAGGCGATTTCGATCGCCGCATTCTCGTCGCTGTCCGACCCATGGACGCTGTTGGCTTCGATCGATTCGGCCAGTTCCTTGCGGATCGTGCCGGGTTCGGCATTGGCCGGGTTGGTCGCGCCCATGATGTCGCGGTTGCGCTGAACGGCGTTTTCGCCCTCAAGCACCTGCACGACGACCGGGCCGGAGATCATGAATTCGACCAGCTCGCCGAAAAAGGGGCGTTCCTTGTGAACGGCGTAAAAACCCTCGGCCTGATCGCGGGTCATGTGGATGCGCTTGGACGCGACGACGCGCAGGCCCGCTTCCTCCAGCATTTTGGTGACGGCGCCGGTCAGGTTGCGGCGGGTGGCATCGGGCTTGATGATCGAAAAGGTCCGGTTCGCGGCCATGGCCGTGCGGCTCCTGTTACTAGGGGTGGTGAGAACGGGCGGCGCTTTAGTCGCGCAATGCGCTGCTGGCAAGCGCTAGGCCGCCTGGGTCCAGCCGCCCTGTTCGTCCTGCTTCCAGTAACGGCGTTCGACGCCGTCGCGGTCGGCGAGCGATTTCCAGGCGGTGCGGGCCGCGGCGATGCTGTCGTCGCCGAAGAAATGGAAGGCGCGATCGAACGCCAGCGCCTCGTCGCGCCATGCGCCGTCGATCAGCGCGATGAAGCGCGCGCCATTGGCGGGATCGACCGTGTCGCCGATCAGCACCGGCTGGATCGCGTCATTCCCCGCCCCGGCCCGAGCATGGGGCAGGAAGCTGTCGGCGCGCCAGGTCCACAGTGCCTGATCGATCCGGGCCCGTTGCTGTTCGTCGCCCGATATGACGAGCAGCCGCCCGCCGCCATCGACGATCCGCAGCGCGATGCCGGGCAGCGCGCGATCGACCGGCGTACGGGTGAGGTGGTAGAAATCGACCTGCATCTACGCGCCGCCGCCAGCCCGAATGGATCCCCGCCTGCGCGGGGATGACGGATGTTCGAGCTGACGGCCGCCCTTCATCACCCCTCGAAATTGTCGCGCACGAAACGGTCGAGCAGGCGGACGCCGAAGCCGGTCGCGCCCTTGTCAAAGGTCGCGCCGGGCTTGTCCGCCCAGACCATGCCGGCGATGTCGAGATGCGCCCAGCGCACGCCGGGTTCGATGAAGCGTTGCAGGAACTGCGCGGCGGTGATCGATCCCGCGCCGCGCGGTCCCGCATTCTTGACGTCGGCGATCGCGCTGTCGATCAGCTTGTTATAGGCATCGCCGAGCGGGAAACGCCACAGATGGTCGCCGGTCGCGCGGCCCGCCGACAGCAGCTCCTCCGCCAAGCCATCGTCATTGGCGAACAGCCCGCCATGTTCGGACCCCAGGCTGATGATCATCGCGCCGGTCAGCGTCGCCAGATCGACCACGGTCTTTGGCTTGAACGTCGCTTGCGTCCAGGTCAGCGCGTCGCTCAGCACCAGCCGCCCTTCGGCATCGGTGTTGATGATCTCGATCGTCTGGCCGGACATCGAGGTGACGACATCGCCGGGACGCTGGGCGTTGCCGTCGGGCATGTTTTCGACCAGGCCGCACACGCCGACGACATTGGCCTTCGCCTTGCGCAGCGCCAGCGCCTTCATCGCGCCGGCGACCGCGCCCGCGCCGCCCATGTCCCATTTCATGTCTTCCATGCCCGCGGCGGGCTTGATCGAGATGCCGCCGGTGTCGAAGGTCACGCCCTTGCCGACCAGGGCGACATCGACGTCACCGGCACCCTTGCCGTTCCAGCGCATCGCCAGGATGCGCCCTTCGCGCACCGAGCCCTGGGCAACGCCGAGCAGCGCGCCCATGCCGAGCTTTTCCATATCGGCGCGTTCGAGCACGATGATCTCGACACCAAGGTCGGCGAGGTGGCGGCAACGCTCGACGAAGCTTTCGGGATAGATGACGTTGGGCGGTTCGGCGACCAGCGTGCGGGTAAGCTCGAGCCCGCCGGTGACGGCGAGCTGTTCGTGCCATTCGTCCTGCGCATTGGCCGGGGCGTTGACCAGCGCGAGCGATTCCAGCGTCGGCTTTTGCCGGTCGGCGAGACGGGTGCGATAGATGTCGAACCGCCACGACCGCTGGGCCGCCGCCGCCGCGAAGCGCGCCACCGCGCGCGAACCCGGTTCGCCGCCCAGACTCGCGAAATCGACCGCGATCGCGGTGACACCCGACGTCAGGTAACGTGCCGCGAGCGCGCCGCCAGCGCGCTCGTAATCGCCCTCGCCCCCCGCACCCACGCCGAGCAGGACGAGGCGGCCGACGCCATCGGCGGCCGGAGTGAACAATTCGACGATGCCGCCCGCTTCGCCTTCGAACCGCGCCGCCGCCGCCGCGCCGTGGGCCAGCATGAGTGTCGCATCGTCGAGTATCCCCGCCGGTATCCGGTCCATCCCGCCCTTTTCCACCGGCAGGACCAGCAGGGCGGCGCGATCGGGACGAGCGGCGGCGAAGGAGACGTGCATGAATATTCCTGTTCCTGTGGATTGCGGACGGGTCGTTCGCCGCAACATCTAGGCGGCGGGCCGATAAACGGCAACGTCCGGCGATTGCGAAGCGGGGCGCACGGTGCAATAGGGCGATGGGCGCGACCTGCTTCGCGCCGGTCCGCCGCCGGCCCATCGCGGGGTCGTGGCGCGGGCGTGGAGTTGGCGTGGACAGGAGTTGGTTGTAACGTGACGCGCAAGGCTCTGCTGCTCGCCGGGATGGTCCCGCTGATGCTCGGCCTTGGCCCGGCTGCGTTCGCGGCGCCGCAGGATCTGCAGGATCGCCCGATCGATCCGCCGCCGCCGTCGGAAGTGCCGTTGCCCGACGATCCCGATCAGATCCAGTTTTCCGCCGACACCGCCGAATATGATTCCGACGGCGATATCGTCACGGTGGCGGGCGATGTGCGGATGTTCCGCGACGGCAACCGGCTGCGCGCGGACAAGGTGGTGTGGAACCGCAAGACCGGCGAAGTGGTGGCGACCGGCGACATCGCCGTGACCAATCCGCAGGGCGACACCGCCTATGGCGACCGCATCGAGCTGACCGATTCGCTGAAGGACGGCGCGATCGAGAATATGCTGGTGGTGCTGGAACAGGGCGGCCGCATCGCCGCGCGGCGGGGAACGCGCAGCGACAACGGCGTCGTCAATGTCGAATATGCCGCCTACACGCCCTGTGCGGTGGTCGATGCGGGCAATTGTCCCAAGGAACCGTCGTGGAAGATCACCGCGGTTCGCGTCGTCTATGACCCCGCGCGCCAGCGGATAAGTTACAAGGGCGCGCGCGTTGCGCTGTTCGGCATCGCGTCGCTGCCGTTGCCGGTGTTCAGCCATTCGGTCGGCAGCGACAATGCGAGCGGCCTGCTCGCACCCGAATTGCGCTATGACGCGGTCAACGGGCTGGAGATCGTCCAGCCCTATTATTTCGACCTGGCCCCCAATCGCGACCTGACGGTGACGCCGCATCTGTTCACCGGGGCGCTGCCGATGCTGCAGGCCGAATATCGGCATTTGACGTCGAACGGCGCGATGCGGGTGCGCGGGTATCTGACCTATAGCCGCCGCAGCGACGATTTCCTCAATCCCGGGCCGACCGTGTCGAGCGAAAATGCCTTTCGCGGCTATCTCGACGGCGTCGCGCGGATGCAGTTCGACGCGAACTGGAGCGCCAGCGCCTCGTTCCGGCTGGCCACCGACCGCACCTTCCTGCGCCGGTACGACATCAGCAGCGACGATCGGCTGCGCAACAATATCCGGGTCGAGCGGATCGACCGCGATTCCTATTTCGCGATCAACGGCTGGGCGGTGCAGACGCTGCGGCTGACCGAAAATCAGGGGCTGCAGCCGGTCGCGCTGCCCGAAATCGACTATCGGCGGCGCTTTGGCCAGTCGCTGATCGCGGGCGGGCGGTTCGAGCTGCAGGTCAACAGCCTCGCCATCAGCCGGTCGAGCGGGCAGGATACGCAGCGCGCCTTTGCCTCGGTCCGCTATGACCTGCGCAAGCTGACCGCCTGGGGCCAGGAGGTGACGCTGACCGGCTATGCCCGGGGCGACGTCTACAACACCAACGATACGCTGGCGACGAGCGTGCCGAGCTATCGCGGGCTGGAGGGGTTTCGCGGGCGCGGCATCGCGGCGGTGGCGATGGACGTCAAATGGCCGTTGATCGGCGAGGCGTTCGGCGGGGTGCAGCGGATCACGCCGCGATTCCAGATCGTCGCCGCGCCGCGCATCGAGAATTTCGACGTGCCCAACGAAGATGCACGATCGGTGGATCTTGAGGATTCCAACCTGTTCGCGCTCAACCGCTTCCCCGGCTATGACCGGTTCGAGGATTCGACGCGCTTTACCTTTGGGCTGGATTACGCGCTGTATCTGCCGGGCATTTCGGTCGAGGCGAATATCGGGCAGAGCTATCGCCTGTCCGCCCGCCCCGCGATCCTGCCCGACGGCACCGGCCTGACCGACCGGGTGTCGGACGTGGTCGGGCGCACGGTGGTGCGCTATCGCGATTTCGTGACCTTCACCCACCGTTACCGGCTCGACAAGGACAATCTGGCGATCCGCCGCAACGAGGTGGATGCGACGGTGGGCACGCGATCGACCTTTGCCACGATCGGTTATCTGCGGCTGAACCGGAATATCGGTTTCGCGCTGGAAGACCTGCAGGATCGCGAGGAAGCGCGGGTCGGCGCGCGGGTTCAGATCGCGCGATTCTGGTCGATGTTCGGATCGGCGGTGATCGACCTGACCGATCGCGAAGAGGACCCCGCCTCGCTCGCCAGCGGGTTCGAACCGGTGCGCCACCGGCTGGGCGTCGAATATGAGGATGATTGCCTGAGGCTCGGCATCACCTGGAAGCGCGACTATCAGACGGCGGGCGATGCGCGGCGCGGCAACAGCTATCTGTTGACGCTGGCGCTGAAAAATCTAGGTCGCTAAGGATCGGGCTCGGGTTTCAGGGCTGGCGGACATTGTCCGGGTCAGCCCCAGTTCAGGCACAATTGGCGAGTAAGCGCCCCCATGCCGGTATCGGCACGAGGATTGGATACAGGTGAAGATGACGTTGAAAGTCGCGCGTTTCTGCCGCTTGGCAGGGTTGATTATCGGTATTGGCGCCAGTGCGGCGATCGCCGCGCAGACGGTTGCCGACGGCGAGGTGCCGTCGACCGCCAATCTGAACCTGCCACAGAATCTGCAGATTTTCGGCAAGAGCGATCCCAATATCCGCAAGCCGACCGCGATCGTGAACGGCTATGTCCTCACCCGCACCGATGTCGATCAGCGGTTCAACATGGTCGTCGCGATTCAGCAGTTCCAGCTGAGCGAGGAAGAGGCGAACCAGTTGCGGCTGCAGGTCCTGCGCCAGCTGACCGACGAGACGATCCAGATCCAGGAAGCGCGGGCCAACGATATCGTCATCGGCCAGGACCAGATCGACCGCAGCTTTGTCGGGCTGGCGTCGCGGTTCCAGCGCACGCCCGATGCGATGCGCGAATGGCTGCGCGAAATCGGGTCGTCCGAAGCCTCGCTGCGCCGCCAGATCGAGGGCGAACTGGCGTGGCAGCGGCTGATCCAGCGCAACATCACCCCGTTCACCAATGTCGGCGACGAAGAGGTGAAGGCGATTATTGCGCGGCTGGAGGCGTCGAAGGGCACCGAGGAATATCAGCTGCGCGAAATCTATATTTCGGCGACGCCCGAACGGTCGGGCGAAGTCTATCGCTCGATGCAGCAGATGATTCAGCAGATGCAGCAGGGTCGTCCGTTCGAATATTTTGCCCGTTTTTCCGAAGCGACGACACGCGCCCAGGGCGGCGACCTGGGCTGGGTGCGCGCGGCGATGCTGCCTGACGTGCTGTCGGCGGCGGCGCAGCAGATGCAGGTCGGCCAGGTTGCGGGGCCGATCGAGGTGCCCGGCGGGTTTTCGATCCTGTATCTGGTCGACAAGCGCCAGGTGCTGACCGCCGATATGCGCGACGCGCGGCTGAGCCTGCGCCAGGTGACGGTCAAGTTCCAGCCGGGGATCAGCGAGGCGCAGGCCCAGGCCAAGGTCGCCGAGTTCGCCCGGGTGCTGCAATCGACGCGCGGCTGTGGCGAAGTGGGCAAGGCCGCCGAGACGCTGGGCGCCGAAGTGGTCGACAATGACGCGGTGCGCGTGCGCGACCTGCCGCCGCAGTTGCAGCAGATCGTGCTCGACCTGCAGGTCGGTCAGGCGACCCCGCCCTTTGGATCGCAGCAGGAAGGCGTGCGCGCGCTGGTGCTGTGTGGGCGCGACGATCCGCAGAACGCGGGCCTGCCCTCGTCCGACCAGATCCGCAACGGCATCGAGGAACAGCGGACCAATTTGCGTGCGCAACGCCTGCTTCGCGACCTTCGCCGCGACGCGATCGTCGAGTATCGTTAAGCCGTGGCGGGGGCGGTCCTTCCGCTCGCCGTCGCGATGGGCGACCCCGCCGGTATCGGGCCGGAAATCATCGCCAAGGCCTGGGCGGCGCGGGGGCTGCACAATCTGACGCCGTTTTTCGCGGTGGGCGATCCGCGGGCGATCGCGACCGTCTGGCCGGGACCGGTCGCGACGATTGCCAGCCCCGATGAAGCCGCGAGGGCATTCGACGCCGCGCTGCCGGTGCTGCGCGTTGCCGATGCGGGGGCGATCGTGCCGGGGGAACCCAGCGCCGATGGCGCCCGCTGCGCGCTCGAAAGCCTGGAGCTGGCGACCGGCCTGGCCCGGTCGGGCGCGGCGAGCGGGCTGGTGACGGGACCGGTGTCGAAGGTGCAGCTCTATCAGATCGGCTTCACTCATCCTGGCCAGACCGAATTCGTCGCCGAACGGTGCGGCGTGGCGCGCGACAATGCGGTGATGATGCTGGCGGGGCCGACGCTGCGGGTGGTGCCGATCACCACGCACATCCCGCTGATCCAGGTCGCCGAGGCGATTTCGATCGACCTGCTGGTCGCCAAGGCGCGGGTGACGGCACGCGGGCTGTTGCGCAATTTCGGCATCGAATCGCCGCGCCTCGCCTTTGCCGGGTTCAATCCCCATGCGGGCGAATCGGGCGCGATCGGGCGCGAGGAGATCGAGATCGTGACGCCCGCGATCGACCGTCTGCGCGCCGAGGGGATCGACGCGGTCGGGCCGTTCGCCGCCGACACCATGTTCCACCCGCGCGCGCGCGCCACCTATGACGCGGCGATGTGCCTGTATCACGATCAGGCGCTGGTCCCGATCAAGACGCTGCATTTCGACGAGGGGGTCAATATGACGCTGGGCCTGCCGATCGTGCGCACATCGCCCGATCATGGCACCGCGTTCGGCATCGCGGGGCGGGACGAGGCGGAACCCGGCGCGATGATCGCCGCGATCAAGCTGGCCGCCAGCGCCGCACAGCGCCGCGCCATCGCCAAAGCAGGAGCCGCGTGAGCGACCTGCCCCCGCTGCGCGAGGTGATCCGCCGACATGGCCTGTCCGCCAGCAAGGCGCTGGGCCAGAATTTCCTGTTCGACGCGCAATTGCTGGCGCGCATCGCGGCGGTGCCCGGCAACCTTTCGGGACAGGAAGTGTTCGAGGTCGGCCCCGGTCCCGGCGGTCTGACCCGCGCGCTGTTGCAGGCCGGTGCCAGGGTGACGGCGGTGGAGCGCGACCGGCGGTGCATCCCGGCGCTGATCGAACTGGGCGAAGCGTTTCCGGGCCAGCTGACGCTGATCGAGGGGGATGCGCTGGCGGTGGATGCCCCGGCGCTGTTCGCGGGCACGCCGCACATCGCGTCCAACCTGCCCTATAATGTCGGCACCGCGCTGACAGTCGGCTGGCTGTCGGCGGACTGGCGGCCATGGTGGGCGAGCCTGACGCTGATGTTCCAGCGCGAGGTCGCCGAGCGGATCGTCGCCGCGCCGGGGACCGAGCATTACGGGCGGCTGGCGGTGCTGGCCCAATGGCGGTCGCACGCACGGATCGCGATGCCGGTCCACCGCTCGGCCTTTACCCCGCCGCCCAAGGTGATGTCGGCGGTGGTGCACATCGTACCTGCGGACGAGCCGTCGGGGGTGAGGTTCAAGGTGCTGGAGACGCTGACCGCCGCCGCGTTCGGTCAGCGACGCAAGATGCTGCGCCAGAGCCTGAAGAGCGTGGCGGGCGCGGTCGAGGCGGCGGATTCGCTGGGAATCGATCCGACGCGGCGGGCGGAGACGGTGAGCGTCGAGGAATTCGTGGCGCTGGCCCGGGCGTTGTCCTGACGTTCGGTTCCGTCACCCCGGCCTTGTGCCGGGGTCCAACTTGCCTCGCGCTATGTGCATACGGACGATGCTGTTCCCTTGCCTCCCGGTGGACCCCGGCACAAGGCCGGGGTGACGAATGGGTTGATCGCCACGGGCTTGCACATCGCCCCGCATCCGGCAAAGGCTGGCGGCCATGTCCCGTTTCGAGTTCGAAATCCACGCCACCGACGGCAAGGCGCGGTCCGGCACCATTCGCATGCGGCGCGGCGAGATCCGCACGCCCGCCTTCATGCCGGTCGGCACCGCCGCCACGGTCAAGGCGATGAAGCCGCAGGATGTGCGCGCATCGGGCGCGGACATCATCCTTGGCAATACCTATCACCTGATGCTGCGCCCCAGTGCCGAGCGGGTCGACCGGCTGGGCGGGCTGCACAAGTTCATGGGCTGGGAACGGCCGATCCTGACCGACAGCGGCGGCTATCAGGTGATGAGCCTGTCCGAGCTGACCAAGCGCAGCGAGGAAGGGATCGTCTTCAAATCGCATCTCGACGGGTCGCGGCACCTGTTGTCGCCCGAACGGTCGATGGAGATCCAGCGCCTGCTGGGATCGGACATCGTGATGGCGTTCGACGAACTGGTGCCGACCACCTCGACGCGGGAGGTGCAGGCGGCGGCGATGGAACGATCGATGCGCTGGGCCCGACGCAGCCGCGCGGGGTTCGACAGCGGCGGCGACCATGCCGCACGGTCGGCGCTGTTCGGCATCCAGCAGGGCGCGCTGGACGAGGGGCTGCGTCAGGCGAGCGCCGACGCGCTGCTCGACATCGGGTTCGACGGCTATGCGATCGGCGGGCTGGCGGTGGGCGAGGGGCAGGACGCGATGTTCGGCGTGCTCGATTATGCGCCGGGACAGCTCGACGCGGCGCGGCCCCGCTATCTGATGGGGGTGGGCAAGCCCGACGACATCGTCGGCGCGGTCGAACGCGGCGTCGACATGTTCGATTGCGTGCTGCCGACCCGGTCGGGGCGGACCGGACAGGCCTTTACCGCCAACGGCCCGATCAACATCCGCAATGCGCGGTTCGCCGAAGATCAGGAGCCGGTCGATCCCGCCTGCGGCTGTCCGGTGTGCGCGCGGTGGACCCGCGCCTATCTCCACCACCTCGTCCGCGCGGGCGAGATATTGGGGGCGATGCTGATGACCGAGCACAACCTCCATTTCTATCAGTCGCTGATGGCCGATCTGCGCGCCGCGATCGCCAAGGGGCGGCTGACCGGTTTTGCCGCGCAGTTCCGGGCCAATTATCGCGGCGAAGGCTGATTGCGCGCGGCGGGGCTGTGTCTTACCGTGATGGCACGGAGGATATTTGTGACCGACAAAGCTGACGACAAGACCGACATCGCCAACGAGATCACGGCAGAGGCGCGCGCCGTGCGTGACGCCGCCGACCGCGCGGAAGGGACGCCGCGCCCCGGCGAGGGCCGCAAATGGCCGATCGGCAAGATCGGCATCGGCATCGGCATCGGATCGGCCGCGCTGGCCGCCGCCGTGATCTATGCCGCGCGATCGCGCCGCAAGGACTGAACCGACCGCCCCGCCCCGACCGGAGACACCCGATGCGCCTTTCCCGCCCCGTCCTGTATCTGAGCGCCGCCCTGCTGCCGCTGGCCGCGCAGGCCCAGGAACAGAAGGTATCGCCCACGGCGACGGAACCGGCGATCGCGGTCGCGCCGATCGCCTATACCGAGCGGACGCTGGCCAATGGCCTGAAAGTCTATGCGATCCGCGACACCTCGACCGCGACGGTGTCGGTGCAGGTCTGGTACGATGTCGGCAGCAAGGACGATCCGGCGGGCAAGTCGGGCTTTGCGCACATGTTCGAACATCTGATGTTCAAGGGCACGCGCAACCTGGTCGACGAACAGATGGACCGGCTGACCGAGGATGTCGGCGGATACAATAACGCTTCGACCAATTCGGACTATACCAATTACTATGAGGTGGTTCCGGCCAACCACCTCGAACGGTTGCTGTTCGCCGAGGCGGACCGGATGGCTAGCCTGGTCGTCGATGAAAAGATCTTCGACAGCGAACGCGATGTGGTGAAGGAGGAGCTGCGCAGCCGCGTGCTGGCGCAGCCCTATGGCAAGCTGTTCTATATCTATTTCCCCAATATTTCCTATTCGGTCCATCCCTATGCGCGGCCGGGGATCGGCAGCATCGCCGATCTGGACGCGGCGACGATCGGCGACATCCGCGCCTTCCACGCGACCTATTACCGGCCCGACAACGCCGTGCTGGTGGTGGCGGGCAATTTCGATCCGGCACAACTGGACAAATGGGTCGACCAGTATTTCGCCGGGATCGCGACGCCGAAACGGGCGATCCCGCGCGTGACCGTCGCCGAGCCGGAACGCACGACCGCGACGCGCCGCACCGTTTACGAACCCAACACGCCGCTGCCCGCGGTGCTGCTTAGCTATCAGCTGCCGCCCGACAATCATCCCGATACGCCCGCGCTGACCGTGCTGGACGGCATCCTTTCGGGCGGGGAAAATTCGCGGCTCTATCGCAACCTCGTCTATCGCGATCAGCTGGTGGCGCAGGCCGATACGTTCCTCGACACGCGGCAGGCGACCGGCGCCTATGCGATGTATGCCATTCTGGCGGGCGGCAAATCGGCACAGGACGGCGAGGCGGCGATGCGGCGCGAGATCGCCGAGCTGCGGGACCAGCCGGTCAGCGCGGCGGAACTGGCCGAGGCGAAGAACGAGATTCTGACCGAATCGCTGCGCAGCCGCGAAACGGCGGAGGGCAAGGCATCGACGCTGGCCGCATCGATCATCATCGACCGCGATCCGCGGGCGGCGGACCAGCAGCTTGCCGCGATCGCACGCGTGACGGCGGCGGATGTGCAGCGGGTGGCGCGCAAATACCTGACCGACAACCGCTCCGCCGCGCTGATCTATCTGCCCGACGGCATGGCCAATGGCGCCGCCAGCGACCCGGTCGGCGTCGCCGCCACGGTCAAGGTCGCACCGCTGGTGACGCCGGGCGACATCGTCGTTCATACCCAGGCGCCGGAAGCCGAGCGCGTGGCCGTGCCCGCACCGGGCGAACCGGTATCGCCGACGATTCCCCGCGCGAGCGAAACCCGGCTGGCCAACGGCATGCGCGTGATCGTCGTCGAAAAGCGCGACCTGCCGATCGTCACCGCCACGGTGATTGCGCCCGCGGGCGCCGCCGGCGATGCGGCGGGCAAGGCGGGCACCGCTGCGCTGACCGCCGATCTGTTGACCAAGGGCACGACCACCCGGTCCGCCGAACAGATCGCGCAGCAGATCGAATCGCTTGGCGGTTCGATCGGCGCCAGCGCGGATTGGGACGCGGCGTTCGCGACGGTGACGGTCAAGGCCGACGAGGTCGATCCGGCGCTGACCCTGCTGGCCGATGTCGCGCGCAACCCGGTATTCGCGCAGGCGGAGATCGACCGGTCGCGCAAACAGGCGGTCGATGGCGTCACCGTGCAGCTGAAGGACCCCGGCGCGCTGTCGGGCGTGGTCGCGAGCCGCGCGGTATTCGGCGCGCAGCCCTATGGCAGCCGGTTGGGCGGGACGCCGACATCGCTGCCCAAGATCGCCCGCGAGGACATTGTCGGCGCCTATAGCCGCGCATGGAAGCCCGAACAGGCGGCGCTGGTCGTGGTCGGCGATATTGCGCAGGCCGATGCGGCGAAACTGGCGCAAAAGCTGTTCGGCGACTGGAAGAGCACGCAAACGCCGGTGCAGACGCGCGCCAGCGCCGCCGCACCGGCGCCGCGCGTGATCGTCGTCGACCTGCCCGGCGCCGGACAGGCGGGCGTGGTCGTCGCCCGCCCCGGCATCGCGCGCAGCGACGGCGATTATTATTCGGCCCAGGTCGCCAATGCGACACTGGGGGTCGGCTTCACCTCGCGCCTCAACCGCGAAATCCGCATCAAGCGGGGCCTTGCCTATGGCGCGGGCAGCAGCGTCGATGCGCGCAAGTCGCCGGGCATCGTCACCGCATCGACCCAGACCAAGAACCCGTCGGCGCCCGAAGTCGTGTCGATCCTGCTCGCCGAAATGAAGCGGATGGGCGAGGAACCGGTGCCCGCCGCCGAGCTGGACGCGCGCAAGGCGGTGCTGATCGGCAGCTTTGGCCGCCGGATCGAACGCACCGACGGCATTGCCGGGGCGCTGGCCGATTATGTCGCCGACGGCGTCTCGCTCGAAACGCTGCAGCAGTTCATCCCCTCGATCCAGGGCGTCGGTCCCGCGCTGGTCCAGGCGGCGGCCAAGCAAGTGCTCGACCCGGCGCGCGCCAGTATCGTCGTGGTCGGCGATGCCAAGCTGTTCGTCGACGAATTGCGCAAGACGCATCCGCAGCTGGAAGTCATTCCGGCGGCGTCGCTGAATCTGGATAGCCCGACGTTGAAATAGGGGGCGTCGGCATCGATTGGGGTCGATGCCTAGTTTTTTCGAGACGGCGGCGCTGATGTGATTCGTTGTTGGGTTGCGGCACCGGCGCGCCTTTTTGTTGGGTTGCGGCACCGGCCCGCTCCCCCACCCCGCCACCCATCGACAGGATATTCTGAAATGGGTGGCGGGGTGGGGGAGCGGGCCGGTGCGGCAGCCCAACAAACAAACCGCGCGTGGGGGAGCGGGCTGGTGCCGCTGATCAACAAAGAACAAGGCTGCTGCCGCAACCCGACAAACATCCCGATCATCCTAAAAATTACGTTAAGCATCAATCGTTTCGACTTGGGACGCCGGGAATATGGGGGCAGTAATTTAACCCCTGTTCGGCTATGCCGGCCGCCTGAATGGGACGGGCGGCGTGCTGCGGCGATTTTCACGATTACAGCTTCGGGGCATTGCGGCGGCGCTGCTGGCGTCGCTGATCGGCGCGGGCTTTTCCGCGCATGCCGGACTGACCTCGCTGCAGGCCGCCGATCAGCCGCGCGCGGTCGGCGCCGACCGGTCGGGCTATGAGGCGGACGATCATTTCCCCGGTGCCGCCTTCTACCAGCTGGCCGATGACGATACCGGCCCCGCGACATCGGGCAGCGGCACGACCGGCACGGTGGCACTGCCCGACGCGCCGGTGCCGGAGAATGCCACCGACGATCCGACCTTGCGGCCCGCCGCGCCGTTTCGTCTGCGCGGCAGCGCGCAGGACAAGTCGCGCGCGCTGCAATGCCTGACCACCGCCATCTATTACGAGGCGGCGACCGAGCCGGATGACGGGCAGCGCGCGGTGGCGCAGGTGATCCTCAACCGTGTCGCCCACCCGACCTTTCCCGCCACCGTCTGCGGCGTGGTCTATCAGGGGTCGGAGCGCGCGGGGTGCCAGTTCAGCTTTGCCTGTGACGGGTCGATGCGTCGTGGGCCGTCGCGCGCCTATTGGGATCGCGCCGCGCGCGTCGCCAACGCCGCGCTGTCGGGCGAGGTGTTCGCGCCGGTCGGCATGGCGACCCATTATCACACCTTTGCCGTCACCCCGTCCTGGAACAAGTCGCTGGTGATGACCGGCGTGTTCGGCGCGCATTTCTTCCACCGCTGGAAGGGCTATTGGGGCACGGGCGCGGCCTTCACGCAAAACTATCGCGGCGGCGAGCCGGTGCCGGGGCCAAAGCCGCGCGCGGTGGCGGTGGCGGCAACGTCCCCGGACGCCGTGCCCTCGCCATCGACGCGCAGCGCCGGCGGCCCGACGCCCAATGTGCCGATGCCGGCCCGTTCCGAAGCCGCGCGGGTGGACACGGTGCGCGCCGCCCCAAGCCCGCGCGCCGCCGCATCGCGCCAGCCGGTGCAGAGCGGCGACGTGCTGCCCCGCTATGCCGAGAGTAGCGAATCGCAGATTCTCGACCGGTGGAAAGACAGCGGCAAGCCGATCCGCTGAACCGAAAATGGCCCCCGCCATTGCTGGCGGGGGCCATGGTCAGTGTCGCGACGGGCGCGAGCGGTCAGCGGCGGCGTTCCCAGTCGCTGCGTTCCCAGCGGATCTTGCGCGCCAGCACATCGAAGCGGCGGTCGAGATCGCGGCGTTCGGCCATGGTCAGGCCGGGGGCCGAGCGGCGATAGCGCGCCTCAAGCGCGACGATCGCGCGGAATTCGGCCCGCAGGCGCACGGCTTCGGCGCGGTTCAACTGGCCGTTACGCACGCCCTGATCGATCCGGCGGTCGAGGATCGCCTGACGCTGATTGATATTCCACCAGTTCGCATCAGCACCGGCGCCCGGACGCGGATCGCGGCGTTCGGCGCGGATCTTGCGCGCCAGCACGTCGAAGCGATTGTCGAGATCGCGGCGTTCCGCACTGGTCAGGCCGGGGGCCGAGCGGCGATAGCGATCCTCCAGCCGCACGATGCCGTTGAATTCGGCGCGCAGCCGTGCCGCTTCGGTGCGGGTCAGCGAACGATCGCGGATACCCTGTTCGATCCGGCGTTCCAGCTGTGCCTGACGCTGGTTGATGCTCTGCCACCCGCTCTGGGCGGTGGCGGCGGGGATGCCGGTGGCGGCGATGCCGATACCGGCGATCAACATTGCAAATTTCTTCATCTCGTCTCTCCTCGAACATTCTGAACCGTGACGTCGGTCGATCCCGGTTATTTCGCCAATATGTCGCGTCACTTTCACGGTCCGGGCACTTTTGTGTCGCGGCGTGTCGCAGGGCGATCGGCTTCGTTCATATTGATTAACGCTGCACCCGAATTACCTTGTCAGAACCGGTAGAAAGGACCCATCATCTCGCCATGCTGAACCTGATCTCGCTCGTCGTCGGCGTCATCGCCTTTCCGCTGATGCTGATTGCGCTTGTCCCGTTATTGGGATGGCTCAACTATCTGGTGATCCCGATCGCGATCCTGGGACTGGCGCTGGGCGCGCTGTCCGATTCGAATACCGGGCGCAACCTCAACATCCTCGTCCTGCTGATCGGGATCGTGCGGCTGTGGCTGGGCGGGTTCATCCTCTGATCTGAAAAGTAGAAGGGGCGCCGCGGCGCCCCTTCCCTTCATTCGCGATCAGCGGCAGCGGACATTGCCGCGGTCGATCGAGGCGCCGAGCGCCGCGCCGCCCGCGGCGCCGAGCAGCGTGCCGATCGCGCTCGACCGGCCGTTCGACAATATGTTGCCGATCAGCCCGCCGGTGATTCCGCCGACGATCAGGCCGGTCGTGCCGTCGCTGCGGCGGCAATAATAGCGGCCGTCGCGCCCGCGATAGATGCGATCCTGTCGCGTCAGGCGGCGTTCGCGATAATAGCGGCCGTCGCGATAATAATCGTCGGCATAATAGGCCCGCTGACCCGGCGCGGGCCGGTTCCAGTCATAGTTGCGATAGCGGCGCCAGTCGCGGCGATCCTCCCGATAATCGCGCCGCGCGTCGCGCACATCCTCACGATATTCGCGCTGGGCCTCACGCACGTCGCGGCGCGAGTCCGCCTGACGCACGTCGCGGCGATATTCGCGCTGCGCTTCGCGGACTTCGCGATTATATTCGCGTTGCGCCTCGCGCGGGGTCTGCTGGGCCATGGCGGGAACCGGGGCGATGGCCGCCGATGCCAGAATGGCGGCGATAAGGGGGGTGCGCACGTCACATCTCCTGTCGTTTCGATGGCGGTTAAACGAGCGGAAGCAAATCTGGGTTGCATGAACGGAAAATGACGTCGCGTTCATCCTGGCGCCATCATCCATCGGCATGTCCGCGCGGGACGAGCGGCGCCAAAAAACATTTCGCCTGTTCCGCTCGCTCGGCTAAGGAACACGGCCATGCGTATGCTTTCCACCCGTCCCCTCGCGCTGCTGATCGTCGCCGCGCTCGCCATCCCCCTTGCCGCCTGCAGCCGTGGCGGCGGCGGACGAACCGACCTGCCCTATGTCGCGCGCGACGTCGGCACGCTCTATTCGGCGGCGAAGGACCGGCTCGACCGCAACCAGTACAAGCTGGCCGCGGCGCTGTTCGACGAGGTGGAGCGCCAGCATCCCTATTCGATCTGGGCCCGCCGCGCGCAGCTGATGGGCGCCTTTTCCTATTATCTCGACAAGAACTACACCCAGGCAATCCAGTCGGCGCAGCGGTTCCTGGCGGTGCATCCGGGCAATCGCGACGCGCCCTATGCCTATTATCTGATCGCGCTCAGCTATTATGAGCAGATCAGCGACGTGACCCGCGACCAGAAGATCACGCAACAGGCGCTCGACGCGCTGGGCGAGCTCAATCGCCGCTATCCCGACACCCGCTATGCCGCCGATGCGCGGCTGAAGATCGACCTGGTCCGCGACCATCTGGCGGGCAAGGAGATGGAGGTCGGACGTTACTATCAGGTGCGCGGCCAGTGGCTCGCCTCGGTCGTCCGCTTCCGCAACGTGGTCGATACCTATCAGACGACGACCCACACGCCCGAGGCGCTGATGCGCCTGACCGAAAGCTATCTGGCGCTGGGCATCAAGGACGAGGCGAAGAAGGCGGCGGCGGTGCTGGGCGCCAATTATCCCGGCACGCAATGGTATCAGCGCGCCTATCAGCTGGTCGAGAAACATGGCGAGCCGGTGCCGGTGCCGCCGCTTCCCGATGTTGCCCCCACCGCCGCCGCGACGAGCTGAGGCGGCGAGCGGGGCGACGGGCCGGGGTGGACGCGCGGTCAATCGCCCCCTCCCCCTGCGGAACAAAAAGGGGTAATGGAGCGCGATGCTGACCGCGCTTTCCATCCGCGACGTGGTGCTGATCGAGGCGCTGGACCTCGATTTCGGCGCGGGCCTGGGCGTGCTGACCGGGGAAACCGGGGCGGGCAAGTCGATTTTGCTCGATTCGCTGGGGCTGGCGCTGGGCATGCGCGCCGACAGCGGACTGGTGCGACAGGGCGCGGCGCAGGCGGCGGTGACGGCGATGTTCGAACTGGCCGATCCCGGCCCGGTCGTAACGATGCTGGCCGAAAGCGGCCTCGACTTTGACCCCAGCGAACCGCTGACCATCCGCCGGATCGTCAAGGCCGATGGCGGCAGCCGCGCCTTTGTCAACGACCAGCCGGCATCGGCGGGGCTGTTGCGCGAACTTGGCGCGCAGCTGGTCGAGATCCATGGCCAACATGACGATCGCGGGCTGCTCAACCCGCGCGGCCACCGCGCGTTGCTCGACAGTTTCGGGCGGCTCGACACCGGCGCCGTCGCCGGCGCGCATCAGGCATTGCGCGCCGCAGAAGCGGCATTGGCGACGGCGCGCGAGGAACAGGACAATGCCGCGCGCGATCGCGAATGGCTGGAACATGCCGTCGCCGAACTGACCGCACTGGCGCCCGAGGCGGGCGAGGAGGAAATGCTCGCCACCCGCCGTGCGACGATGCAGCGCGGCGAGCGGATCGCGGAAGAGTTGCAGAGCATCGCCGAATTGTTCGACGGAGCGGAGGGCGCGTTCACCCGGCTGCGTCAGGCGGCACGCATTCTGGAGCGGATCGCCGGGGACCATCCGGCGCTGGCCGAAGCGCTCGCCGCGCTCGACCGCGCGCTGATCGAGGGAAGCGCGGCGCAGGAACAGGTGGACGAGGCCGCCGCCGCGCTGGCGTTCGACCCCGCCGCGCTGGAGGCGGACGAAGCGCGGCTGTTCGAGCTGCGCGGCATGGCGCGCAAGCATCGGGTGCAGCCCGACGATCTGGCCGAGCTTACCCAGACGCTGGCGGCGCGGCTGGCAACGATCGCGGGGGGCGAAGGGGCGATCGCGCGGCTGGAAGTGGAACTGGCCGCCGCCGAAGCGAGCTATGTCGGCGCGGCGGAGGCGCTATCCGCCGCCCGCGCCGCCGCCGCCGCGCGGCTGGATGCGGCGGTTGCGGCGGAACTGGCGCCGCTCAAGCTCGATGCCGCGCGGTTCCGCACCGGCGTCGAACCGCTGCCGCGCGACCAATGGTCGGCGGCGGGCAGCGACCGGGTGGAGTTCGCGGTGTCGACCAATCCCGGTGCGCCGTTCGCGCCGCTGATCAAGATCGCTTCGGGCGGCGAATTGTCGCGCTTCATCCTCGCGCTCAAGGTCGCGCTGGCGGAAGAAGGCGGTGCGCGCACGCTGATCTTCGACGAGATCGATCGCGGCGTCGGCGGCGCGGTGGCGAGCGCGATCGGCGAGCGGCTGGCGCGGCTGGCATCGGGCGCACAACTGCTGGTGGTGACGCACAGCCCGCAGGTCGCGGCGCGCGGCGCACGCCATCTGCTGATCGCCAAAAGCCATGACGGCATCGTCACCCGCACCGGCGTTCGCGCGCTGGACGAAGCGGCACGGCGCGAGGAGATCGCCCGCATGCTGTCGGGCGCGCAGATCACCGACGAGGCACGCGCACAGGCCGGGCGATTGCTGGAAGCGGCCTGAAGTCGGGTATCGCCAACGGTTCCTTAACCCCGGCCTGTCATCACGCTGACCCAAATGTGGAGCGTGAATATGGGCCGCCGCGCCAACATCGTTGCCGTCATGCTGATGCCGCTGGCGCTCGCCGCCTGCGGTAGCGGCGATACGCGCGAGAATGTCGACGCGCTGGATGACGAGATTGCGGGCAACAGCGCCGACCCCGCGCTGATGGGCGCGCTGCAGGATCAGATCATGGTCGATCCGCAACTGGCGCAACAGGCGAACAAGGATGCGATCCGTCCGCCTAGCCAGCCTTATTCGGGCGCGCTGCCCGCCGAGACCGCCGCGACGGTCAAGACCAACATGCCCGCCGATGGCGAATTGCTCAAAGCCCCGGCCCCGGTCGAGGGCAAGTGCGAAGCGTGCGACGCGCAGCAACAGTCGCTGACACTGGGCGCACTGGCCGCGCGGCAGAAGAACCCGCGCGCCGCCGCCTGTGGCGCGAAAGTCGAATATTCGGCGCAATGGGCCGCGCGGATGCCTGCCGACATGCCCCTGCACCCGCAAGCGCGGGTGGTCGAGGCAGCGGGGACGCAAGGCGGCACCTGCGCGCTGCGTGCGGTGAGCTTTTCGACGCCGCAGCCGCTGCAGACGATGATCGACTGGTATTATACGCGCGCCATTCGCGGCGGTTACACGTCCGAACATCAGTTGCGCGACGGCCAGCATGTGCTGGGCGGGACGCGCGCGCGGGACGATTCGGCCTATGTCGTGTTCCTGTCCGCCCGCGCCGATGGCGGCACCGACCTGGACCTGGTCGCCAGCGGCGGAAGCTAGGCTTGGCGATCGGGTAAGACGGCACCGGCCCGGGCCGACGTCCCGTGTCCCCCAATCTGCTTGGTTCCGACACCGATCCGCGTTAACGCACGCGGATGTATCACCTCTTCCTGGTCATGCTTGGCGGTGCGGTTGGCGCCGGGGCGCGGCATCTGACCGGTCGCGCGGCACTGGCGCTGACCGGTCCGCAATTTCCGTTCGGCACGATCATCGTCAACATTCTGGGCGGCTTTGCGATGGGCGTGCTGGTCGGCTGGCTGGCGGGGCGGTCGAGCGGCGGCGAGGCGCTGCGTTACCTGATCGGCGTCGGCGTGCTGGGCGGGTTCACCACCTTTTCGGCCTTTTCACTGGAAACCGTGCTGATGCTGCAGCGCGACCAATATGGGCTGGCATTGTTCTACATTCTCGCTTCGGTCATTTTTTCCATCGCCGCGCTGTTCGCGGGGCTGCACCTGACGCGGAGCTTTGGATGAGCGAGGTTCGGCAGTTCACCGTCGGCATCGACGATGACGGCATCCGGCTCGACCGCTGGTTCAAGCGGCATCTGCCCGATGCCAGCTTCAACATCGTATCGCGCTGGGCGCGCACCGGGCAGCTGCGCGTCGATGGCGCGCGTGCGACCCCCGGCGACCGGATCGAGGCGGGGCAGGTGATCCGCGTGCCGCCCGCCGATCCCGTGCCCGCCGCGACCGCGAAGCCGAAAAAGGCGCGGCCCCAGCTGACCCCCGAACAGATCGACTTTGCCGAAGCGATGGTGATCCACCGCGATGCGCAGGCGCTGGTGCTCAACAAGCCGCCGGGGCTGGCGACGCAGGGCGGGACCAAGACGCACGATCATGTCGATATGCTGCTCGACGGACTGTATTACGACCTGGATACGCGGCCCAAGCTGGTCCACCGGCTCGACAAGGACACGTCGGGCGCGCTGGTGCTGGCGCGAACGGCGCGTGCCGCCGCCTATTTCTCGAAGAGCTTTTCGGGGCGCACCGCGCGCAAGACCTATTGGGCGATCATCGTCGGCGTGCCGAGCATCGAGGACGGGTTCATCGACCTGCCGCTGGGCAAGCAGCCGGGGACCGGCGGCGAGAAGATGCAGGTGGATGAGGCGGGCGGGCAGCCCGCGCGCACCCGCTATCGCGTGATCGACCGCGCGGGCAATCGCGCCGCCTGGGTCGAATTGCAGCCGCATACCGGGCGCACCCATCAGCTGCGCGTGCATATGGCGGCGATCGGCCATCCGATCGTCGGCGACGGCAAATATGGCCTGGCCGACGCCTTTCTGTCGGGCAGCATCAGCCGCAAGATGCACCTGCATGCGCGGCGCATCCGCATCGACCATCCCGATGGCGGCCGGCTGGATGTGACCGCCGACCTGCCGAGCCATTTCGCCGAGACGCTGGCGAGCCTGGGCTTCGACATCGATCGCGGCGACAACATGCCTGCGGATGAAAGGGCGCCGCCGACCCGCGAGGAGGAAAAGGCCAGGGCGCGCGCGCACGCCAAGACCTATCGCAAGGAACGGCGCGGCGAACGGCGCGGGCGCGGTCAGGCGGCGCGCAAATGACGCGGCTGGCGGTATTCGATTGCGACGGCACGCTGGTCGATTCGCAGGCGAATATCTGCCGCGCGATGGAAGCGTGCTTTACCGAATATCGCCTGCCCCCGCCCGATCGCAACGCGATCCGGCGGATCGTAGGGCTTAGCCTGGTCCCCGCCATCGCCGCGCTGGCGCCGCAGATCGATCCGCAGGCGCATGGCGAGATGGCGGAAAGCTACAAGCGCGCCTTTTTCGCGATGCGCAGCGACCGGACGCTCGACCCCGAACCGCTGTTCGACGGCGTGGCCGAGGCGATCGCCGCGCTGGAACAGGCGGGCTGGTTGCTGGGCGTGGCGACCGGCAAGTCGGATCGCGGCCTTGCCCATATTCTCGCCCATCACGGGCTGGCCGATCGCTTCGTCACGCTGCAGACCGCCGATCGCCATCCGTCCAAGCCGCACCCGGCGATGCTGCACGCCGCGATCGTGCAGGCGGGCGCGACGCCGCAGACGACGGTGATGATCGGCGATACCAGCTATGACATGCTGATGGCGGTGGAGGCGGGCGCCCACGCGGTCGGGGTTGCCTGGGGCTATCATGACGCGCATGAATTGCGCGAGGCGGGCGCGGTGGCGGTCAGCGACCATGCCCGCGACCTGCCCATGCTGTTGCCCGCATTGCTGGAGGCGATGTGACCGACGATCCCGCCCGTAACCGCTATTATCTGATGGTCGGCGTGCAGATCGTCGCGGTGGCGGGCGCGGTGTTCGGGCTGGTGCTGCTGGGGCGTGCGAGCGGGTGGGTGCAGACCATTCTGGGCGGCGCGATCCTGCTTTCGGGCCTGTATGTGATGGCGGTGGTGCCGCGCGCGATGGCGCGCAAATGGCGCACCCCGCCTGAACCATGAAGCGGTTCTGGACCGATGTCGCGGTCGTGCCCGAGGCAGGCGGGTTCGACATCCAGCTCGACGCGCGCCCGGTGCGCACCCCCGGACGTGCGCCGCTGACGCTGCCGACCGCCGCGCTGGCGCAGGCGGTGGCCGACGAATGGCGCGGCGTCGGCGAGACGATCGATCCGCGCGCGATGCCGCTGACCGGCCTGTCCAACGCCGCGATCGACCGGATCGCGCCCGATACCGCGCGCTTTGCCGAGGGGCTGGCGCGCTATGGCGACAGCGACCTGCTCTGTTATCGCGCCGATCATCCGCTGGAGCTGCAATTGCGGCAACAGGCGGCGTGGGACCCGCTGCTCGATTGGGCGCGCATGCGTTACGACGCGCCGCTCGCCGTCACCACCGGCGTCATGCATTGCGTGCAGGCGCCGCAAACGCTCGCGCGGCTGGGCGCGGCGGTGGCGGCGCGATCGCCGTTCGAGCTGGCCGCGCTGTCGCCGCTGGTGACGATCACCGGATCGCTGGTCGCCGCGCTGGCGCTGCTCGAAGGGGCGGCGAGCGCCGACGACATCTGGGCCGCCGCCAATCTGGACGAGGATTGGCAGGTCGAACATTGGGGCGAGGACGAACTGGCGCGTCAGGCCCGCGCGACGCGCAAGGCCGATTTTCAGGCTGGCGTGCGGCTGTTGTCGCTATTGTGACGCGGCGCGCGGCATCAACCTGGCGATGACCGCGCCCGCCGCGAGCCAGCCGACGACCTCGCTGATCCACAGATAGACGAAATAGCCCCAGGGCGCGTGGTTGAACACCGGCTGCCCCAGTTGGCTATAGGCGGTGATCGCGACCGCGAACAGCGCGACGACGGTCATCCGCCCGCCAAAGCTCATCCCCGCAGCGACCATGCGCAGCGCATAGGCGAGGATCAGCGTGCAGACCGTGCCGAGGATCAGCCCGCCGACCAGCGCGCCCATGTCCGGATTGGCGAACCCGTTGGCGTTGAACAGGACCAGCGCGACCGGGCCCCGGCCATAAGCGGCGGTCCCGGCGGGGGTGCCGGGCCAGGGGATCGGATAGGCGCCGGTGCCGCCCGGTCCCAGCGTCTGCACCAGCGCCGCCTGCAGCGTCGCGCTGTCGACGTCGCCGACGCTGCTGAGCGCGAGCATCGACAGCGGCGTGCCCCAGAAGACGAAGCCAACGAACCACAGCGCCAGACCGCCAAGCAGCCCGCCCAGGATTACACGCGGCATATCGCCCTCCTGCCCTTGAATGGTGATAGCGCCAGCCTATCGCGACAGGGCCGCAATGCAAGCGGACGCGCCGGTCAGCCGGGTCCCGGCGCCATCGTCCGCGTCGCTGTCGCGATCGAGCGATGGGCCAGCCGAAACCCAGCCCCGGCGACCGCCGTGATCGCGACCATGAGCATCGCGGCAAGGAGCAGCAGGCCGATCAGGTCGGCCGCGCCGCGATCTTCGGTCGCCCGCCGCGCCCGGTGGGCTGGCCGATCCAGCGTATGCGACGCGGCGGTAAAATGTGGCGCCTCACCCGGCAGCAGCCGCAGCGCCAGACAGTCGATGATTTCGTCGGTGCGCACGCCCAGCAGGTCCCCGATCCGCCACACCACCCGCGCCGCGATACTGAACGCCGCCCGCCGGATTTCGATCTGGACGCCGGGGCCGACCGGCAAGCTGGTGCGCAGCAACATGCCGTGCGACGAAATATTCTCGATCCGCGCGTTCGACCAGATGCCGCGTTGCCGGATGAACCCGTTCAACGCGACCGCGAACCGAATGTCCCTTTCATTGTGCATATCCGTGCTCCCGATTGCGCCTGTCTGGACGCAATCGCTTGCGATTTCCCTATGCGACAGGCCGAATCACTTATTAACACTGATGTAAGTTGCAATTGCGTCGCAAGTTCATTTATGCGCAGCGCGGGTCAGCCGGTCGTTGATCGCAAGGCCGATGCCGTCGGACGGAATCGGGGCGATGGCGATGCCCGCACGATCGGATGCATCGGCGCGGTGGAGCGCATCGAACAGCTGCGCCGCCGCCTGGATCAGGTCGCCGTCGGCGGAAAGATTGTCGTCCCCCGCCACCTCGCCAAAGCCGATCAGCCATTCGCCGTCGGCCGCCTGTGCGGCGTTGAGACGCAGCGGCTTGGTCGGCGCATAATGGCTGGCCAGTTGCCCCGGCGCTTCGACCTGCCCCGCGTCTGTATCGGGTTTGGCGAGCCAGCGGCCGATTTCGCGCTCGATCGCTTCCGCCGCGACCGGGCCGGGGCGCAGCAGGCGGGGCGCGCCGCCCAGCGCGACGATGGTCGATTCGATGCCGCCGCTGGTCGGGCCATCATCGAGGATCAGCGGGATGCGCCCCGCCAGACCGGCGGCGACATGTTCGGCGCGGGTCGGGCTGATCGCGCCGCTGGCATTGGCCGATGGCGCGGCGAGCGGCTTGCCCGTCGCCGCCAGCAACGCCTGCATCGCGCGATGTTGCGGCGCGCGGATCGCGACGCTGGACAGGCCCGCCGTGACCGATGCGGCGATCGCCGCATCGGGGCGCAGCGGCAGCACCAGCGTCAACGGTCCCGGCCAGAAGGCGTCGGCAAGCGCGCGGGCGTCGCGGTCGAACATCGCGATGCGTTCCGCAGCGCGCCGATCGGCGACATGGACGATCAGCGGGTTGAACGATGGCCGCCCCTTCGCCGCATAGATGCCCGCCACCGCCTCTGCATCGGTGGCATCGGCGGCAAGGCCGTAAACCGTTTCGGTCGGCACCGCGACGCAGCCGCCATCGGCGATGATCGCCGCGGCCTGCGCGATCGCGGCGTCGTTAAAGGTCAGGATACGGGGCGAACGGGCGGGATCGGGGGCGTGCATGTCCACTGGCTATCCAATACCCAAAATGACGGCAAGTCGGCGGGACGGGGCACCGCGTCGCGGTTCAGGCGATCTCGCGGTCCCACAATTCGTTGGCGGTCAGGCCGAGCAGCGCGATATGCTCGCGCAACTTGGGCCAATAGCCGTTGAGGAAACGATCGCGTTCGGCGATGCGCAGCCGTTCGACCGCGCCCGACAGCACGAACATGCCGACGCCGCGCCGCACCTCGACATAGCCATCGTCCTGAAAGCTTTGATACGCCTTGGCCACGGTCAGCGGGTTGGCGCCATGTTCGGCGGCGAGCGCGCGCACCGACGGCAACTGGTCCCCGGCCCGGTAATCGCCACGCAGGATCGACGTGGCGATGATCGCGCGCAGCTTCAGATAGACCGGACTGTCCTCATGTTCCAAGGCTGTCATGCTGGTTTAATACAGCAAGGGTGCGGGGCGCGCCAGCCTTTTGATGGTTGCATCAGAAACCATCGGTCGCGTCGGCGCCCCATGTCGCCACGATCTCGTCCAGCGATGGACGCGGGCGCTCCTCCAGCGGCCGTGACGGCGTGCCGATGAAGATGAAGCCCGCGATCCGTTCCGGCGCCGCGCCGAACAGGTCGCGCACGCGGTCGCTGAACGCCGCCCAGCCGGTCAGCCAGCAGGCGGCAAAGCCCAGCGCGTGCGCGGCATGTTCGAGGTTCATCGTCGCCGCGCCCGCCGACAATTGCTGTTCCCATAATGGAATGGCGCTCGCCACTTTTGGCGAATGGAGGACGACGACCAGCGTCGGCGCCTGGTGCGCGAACATCTCCACCGCCTCGATTTCCAGTCGCGCCGCCGTCGGCCGTTCGGCGCGATAGGCGTCGATCAGCCGCGCGGCGAGCCGCTCGCGCGCGTCCGGTGGCACGATGACGAACCGCCAGGGGGCAAGCTTGCCGTGATCGGGGGTGCGCGCGGCGATGTGAAGCATCTGCGCAAGCTGGTCGGCATCCGGCCCCGGCGCGACCAGGTCGCGCGCCTTGGCGGAGCGGCGGGTGGCGAGCAGCGAAAGCGGCGTGGTGCGGTCGTTGAAAGTCATGGCCCTGCGTTAGCCGCACAAAGGCTTCGCGCAAAGGGCAATTGCGAACGATTCGCAGCGCACGAAAGCCACAGGACGGTTACGCTTGTAACAATCATGCTTCACATGCGCGTTTTCGCCGTTAGTCTCTGCGCCCATTCAGCTATATGGCGGTCAGGTAAGGGGAGTATCGAGTTGGCGACAGCGATATCGGACAGCGGATCGGGCGACCGCGCATTTTTCGGTCATCCTCGTGGCCTTGCGGTGCTGTTTTTCGCGGAAATGTGGGAACGCTTTTCCTTTTACGGCATGCGGGCACTGCTGGTGCTCTATCTGACCCAGCACTTCCTTTTTTCCGATACCGATGCGCAGGGCCTGTATGCGGCATATGCTTCGCTGGTTTACCTTGCCCCGGTGCTCGGGGGCTTTGTGGCTGATCGCTATCTCGGATCGCGTAAAGCGGTTACGGTCGGGGCATTGCTGCTGGTCGCCGGTCATTTCGGCATGGCGTTCGAGGGTGGCGGGTCGAAACAGTTTATCGACGTTGCCGGACAAAGCTACCAGATCACGGCGGACGGGCGCGGCGACAATCGCTCGCCCAAGATCGTCCTTCCTGACGGCCGCGAAACGCCGATCGCCTTTTCGGCAACCGGTATCTCGATTCCTCAAGGCGAAGCAGTCGGCCTGCCAACTCAAATTCCCACCGGCAGCTATACCAGCCGGGTCGAACAGGAACCGATCTATGTGCAGATTCTGTTCTTCAGCCTGGCGTTGATCATCGTCGGCGTCGGATTTCTGAAGGCGAATATCTCAACGATCGTCGGCGCGCTCTATGCCAAGGGAGATCCGCGTCGCGACGGCGGCTTCACGATCTTTTACATGGGGATCAATCTCGGGTCGGTGCTTGCCACGCTGGGTTGTGGCTATCTCGGCATTCAACATGGCTGGGCTTATGGTTTTGGACTTGCCGGATTTGGCATGCTCGCTGGCCTGGTGACGTTCCTTTGGGGACAGAAATATCTTGAGGGCAAGGCTGAACCGGCTGAACCGGAGAAACTCAAAAAGCCTGCGCTTGGGCCACTCAACGTTGAGTGGACGATCTATGTTATCGGTTTCATCATGCTGCTTCCGGCATGGTTTCTTGTGCAGCGTGACGAGATCGTGACGACGCTGCTCGGCTATGGCGCGCCCCTCATCTTTGCCGCGATGCTGGCATGGTCCTGGATCAAGCTTCGCGGCGCAGAGCGCTCGCGGATGATCGTCGCGATCGTTCTGATCGTGTTCTCCGTGCTGTTCTGGACGCTATTCGAACAGGCCGGCAGTTCGTTGACACTCTACGCAGACCGCAACACCGATCTGACGATTGCGGGCGATTTGAAGATGAACGCGGCGCAGACCAACTTCTTCAATCCCGGCCTGATCGTCATTCTGGCCCCGATATTCGCGGGCATGTGGGGGTGGTTGGGCCGCAAGGGCCTCGAACCCTCGACCCCCACGAAATTCGGGCTTGGCATCGTGCAGGCGGGTTTGGGCTTTCTGGTGCTGACCATCGGCATCACCCATTTCGCGGGTGCGGATTTTCGGGTGCCGCTGATCTGGCTGTTCCTCGCCTATCTGCTTCACACGACCGGCGAGATATGTCTGTCACCTGTCGGTCTGTCGATGATTACCCGGCTGTCGGTGCCGCGCGTCGTCGGGCTGATGATGGGCGTCTGGTTCCTTTCTTCGGCGCTGGCGCATACGCTTGCTGGACTGATTGCCAAGGCAACCTCGGGAGAAACCGTGGGCGGCGTCGTTGTCGATCCGGCGGCGCAACTTGCAACCTATGACAGCGTGTTCACTACGATCGGA
>CADEEK010000006.1 GCA_902826325.1 uncultured Sphingomonadales bacterium | reverse complement strand
TGATCGCGGCGGGGCGCTGACGAAGCGTGGTTCCGGTCATCACAGCATCCCCAGTTCGAGCCGCGCCTCGTCGCTCATCTTCTGCGGGTCCCAGGGCGGGTCCCAGACGAGGTTGACTTCGGCATGGCCGACGCCCGGCACCGCGCCGACGCGCAGCTCAACCTCTCCGGGCATCGATTCGGCGACCGGGCAATGCGGCGTGGTCAGCGTCATCGCGACGACGGCATGGCCATCGGCGGTGACTTCGACATTGTAGATAAGGCCCAGGTCATAGATGTTGACCGGGATTTCCGGGTCGTAAATTTCCTTGAGCGCGGCGATGATCGCTTCATAGGTCGCGCCGCCGGGTTCGCCGTCGGGCAGGCCCGTGGGCTTTTGCGACAGGAAACCGTCGAGATAGTCGCGCTTGCGCTCAAAGGTTTCGCGCGCATCCTTTACCCGCGCCCTGGCGGGGGCGGGAACGGCGTCCACTTCCTCGACTTCGATCTTGCCTTGTTCGTTCACCCGAAGATCCTTGTTACCCGTTCGATACCCTTGACCAGCGCGTCGATGTCCGCCGCGCCGTTATAGACGCCGAAGCTGGCGCGTGCGGTGGCGGTGACGCCCAGCAGGTCCATCAGCGGCTGGGCGCAATGATGGCCCGCGCGGATCGCAACGCCGCCTTCGTCCAATATGGTGGCGACGTCGTGGGGATGCACCCCCTGTATGACGAAACTGACGATTCCGGCGCTGTCGTCAGGGCCGAGCAGCCGCACGCTGTTGAGGCTCGCCAGCGCGTCGCGCGTCTGCTGCACCAGCGCGCTTTCGTGCGCGTGGATGCGGTCGAGGCCGATCGCGTCGACATAGTCGATCGCGGCGTGCAGGCCGGTGACGCCGACGATGTGCGGCGTCCCCGCCTCGAACCGGCCGGGCGGGGGGGCGTAGGTCGTTTGTTCGAACGTCACGCGATCGATCATCGACCCGCCGCCCTGCCACGGCGGCATCGCGTCGAGCAGGTCGTGGCGCGCCCACAGCACGCCGATGCCGGTCGGGCCATAGAGCTTGTGCCCCGAAAAGACGTAGAAGTCGCAATCGAGATCGGCGACGTTGACGGGCAGGCGCGGCACCGCCTGACAGCCATCGATCAGGATCTTTGCCCCGACGCCATGCGCCAGCGCGGCGGCGCGTTTCGCATCGAGGACGCTGCCGAGCACATTGGAGACATGGGCGAGGGCGACCAGCCGGTGCCGATCGGTCAGCATCGACGCCATCGCGTCGAGATCGATCCGGTGATCGCCCGTCAGCGGCACGACGTCGATCGCCGCGCCGGTGCGCTGCGCGGCCAGCTGCCACGGCACGATATTGCTGTGATGTTCGAGGGCGGAAAGCAGGATGCGGTCGCCGGGGCGCAAATGGGTCATCGCCCAGCTGTGCGCGACGAGGTTGATCCCCTCGGTCGCGCCGCGCACGAACACGATTTCGTCTTCCTGTCCGCCGATGAAGCGCGCGACGCGGCGGCGCGCGGCTTCATAGGCGAGCGTCATGTCCGCCGAGCGCTGATACACGCCGCGATGGACAGTGGCGTAGTCGCGGGCATAGCCGCGCGTGATCGCGTCGATCACCGGTTGCGGCTTTTGCGACGTGGCGGCGGTGTCGAGATAGGCCCAGCCCGCCGGGATTGCGGGGAAATCGGCGCGCAGGTCGAGGGGGGCGGTGGCGGCGAGCGTGGTCATGCGACGGCGTTCCTGGCGCCCCGTTTACCTGCGAAAGCAGGGGGGCAGAGCCACAGGCGATGCCGACGATAACCCTGGGCCCCTGCTTTCGCAGGGGAACGAGTGCAGGGCCGATTCACAGCGCCGATTCCAGCCATTTGTCGGCGTCTGCGGCGAAGGCGTCGCGCACGGTTTCATCGCCGATCCGGTCGAGCGCGTCGGCGACGAAGGCGCGGGTCAGCAGCGCCTTGGCGGGCCCCTCCGGAATCCCGTGCGACTGGAGATAGAACAGCGCGCGCGCGTCCAGTTCGCCGACCGTCGCGCCGTGTGCGCATTTGACGTCGTCGGCGAAGATTTCGAGTTCGGGCTTCAGATTGACCGTCGCGCTGCGCCTGAGCAACAGGCCGCGCAGCGACTGTTCGCCATCGGTCTTTTGCGCGTGGCGGCGCACCTGTGCCCGCGAGGCGAGGCTGGCGGTGGACAGATCGGCGGCGACCGCGCGCCAGGTCTGGCGGCTGGTGCCTTCGGGCATCGCATGGTCGATGACCGTCGCGGCGTCGATATTTTCATCGCCCCGCGTCAGCACCGCGCCGCCCGCTTCGCCATAGGCACCCTCGCCGGTCAGCGCGAGCTGCGTTTCGATGCGTGCGGTGCGGCATCCGGTGACGAGTGCGGTGCCGGTGTAGCTGCCCGCCCGTGCCACCGACACGGCGCAATGATCGGTATGCGCGCCCGCCTGTTTGTGCACGCGAACCGCGCGCATCAGCCGGGCGCCTTCGTGCAATTCGATCGAGAGACTGGCGTTGCTCCACCCCGCGCCGACATGCGTTTCGACGAGCGAGGCGACCGCGTCGGCCAGCATCACGATCTTGCTGGAGAGATGCGCGATGCCGCCGGTGGTGGCGTGGACGACCTGAACCGGGCCGTCGAGCGCCGCCTGTGGCTGGAGGTGCAGGATATAGCCCGCCTGTGCTCCGCCGCCCGCCGTGCCGAAGCGATTGGCGGGGGTCTGGAGCGGCGCGGCGGCGATTTCGAGCGGACCGGGGGCGCTGGCGTCAGCGACGAAGGCGCCGTCGACGAACAGCAGCCGGGGTCCGGGCAGGTCAAGCCAATATGCCGACACGTCCGGCATCGCGCCGCGCGGGCTGGCGCCGATCGCGTCGAGCGGCGCGGCGTCGAACCGGCGCCATTCCTCGCTGATCGGGGCGTCGAGGATGAGGCCCTGGGTCATGCGGGCCCACGCGCGGGCGCGCTGGCGCGGATTGGAGAAGGGGGGCCTTGATTCACGCGGGGGTGCGGAGACGCGGAGAAGAAGCGAGGCGCTGCGTGAGCAGCCTTCTTTCCCGCAATGATCCGCAACGCCGCGCGAGGGCAATGTTCGCGGGGCTTCGCGCGAAGCGCCGCCGCGTGGACTATCTTCTTCGTGGCTTCGTGGCTTTGTGCGATCGGGGACATCACGCCGCCACCTGCGCATAGCCTTCGCGTTCGAGTTCGAGCGCGAGTTCGGGGCCGCCGGTGCGGGTGATGCGGCCATCGGCGAGGACATGGACGAAGTCCGGCTTCACATAGTCGAGCAGGCGCTGGTAGTGGGTGATCAGCAGCACCGCCTTGTCCGGCGCGCGCATGATGCGGTTGATACCGTCGCCGACGATGCGCAGCGCGTCGATGTCGAGGCCCGAATCGGTTTCGTCGAGGATGGCGACCGCGGGGTTGAGGATGCCCATCTGCACCATTTCGTTGCGCTTTTTCTCGCCGCCCGAAAAGCCGACATTGACCGGGCGCTTGAGCATTTCCGCGTCCATTTCCAGCGCCTTGGCCTGTTCGCGGGCGAGTTTGAGGAAATCGCCGCCCGACAGCGGGGCTTCGTTGCGCGCGCGGCGCTGGCTGTTGAGGCTTTCGCGCAGGAACTGGAGGTTGGAGACGCCGGGGATTTCGACCGGATATTGGAAGCCGAGGAACAGGCCCGCCGCGGCGCGTTCATGCGGTTCGAGGTCGAGCAGGTCGATCCATTCACCTTCACCCCGGCCTTGAGGCGGGGTCCCGCCACCTTCGGCTGGTGGCGAGAAGCGGGACCCCGGCTCAAGGCCGGGGTGACGGGAAGGGAGAAAGCGCACCGTTCCCTGCGTCACCGCGTAGCCCGGGCGTCCGCCGAGGACATAGCCGAGCGTCGATTTGCCCGCGCCATTGGGGCCCATGATCGCATGGACCTCCCCCGCGTTCACGGTGAGGGACAGGCCCTTGAGGATCGCCTTGCCGTCGATTTCGGCGTGGAGGTTATTGATTTGGAGCATCAGTTTTTCAGTTCTCGGATAACTTCGCGGATTGCGTCGATGTCGAACAGGCCGTCGCCTTGTTCAAGGAGGCGCTGCCGATAGGGTTCCAGTTCGGGGGTCGCCCGGGTCGCGGTGAAGGCATCCCAATCCCGGTCGCCGCAACCCGGCATATCCCCGACGAAGCGTTCGAGCATCTCTGCCAAATCCTGCCGGGTCATATGTCGTCGCCCTGAACCAGTCGTGCTGGCGCCAGCCATCGGGCCAGGGGCCATATCGCCACAGGCGAGGGCGCCGCTTGTGGCACGGTGGATGCTGAAACGAGTTCAGCATGACGGGGGCTGGGGTTGGGGTGGGGGTGGGGTGTCATCGCGGTCCTTCCACCGGTTGTGCGCCGCTGAGCACGATGGCGGGGGTGGTGCTTTCGTCCTTGGGCGGGGGTGGGAGCTTGCGCAGGCGGTTGGGGTCTTCGTCCGATCTGGTGTCGACCACGGGGCCGACTGCTGGTGTCTTGGGCGCGTCGGGTTGCAGTTTCACGCCGAGGCCCATGGTTGCGGGCGGCGTCGCCTTTGGCGCGACCGCGACCAGTGCGGCGCCATCCTTGCCGCAATATTCCTGGCCCGCTTTCGAGGTAATGCAGTCGGGCAGCGAGGTGCAGGCGGTATCGTCGATCCGCTTGACCCCGCTGGAGGTGAACACGCGGCAGTTGATCAGGCGGCCATCGGGCGCCTTGTCGAAGATCAGCGCGACGCGGCCGACACGCGCTTCGACGACGATTTCGGCATATTCGTCGTCGGCGATCACCGGGTTGGCGAGCAGGAGGAGGGGGAAGAGCAGGTTCATGCGCGTGCCTCTGCGTCGCCCCCATTGCGAGCGGCGGAAGAAGCGGGACCCCGGCTCAAGGCCGGGGTGACGGGGATTGGGGAAGGGTTCACCCCACGCTCCCTTCGAGCGAGATGCCGAGCAGTTTTTGCGCTTCGACCGCGAATTCCATCGGGAGTTGCTGAAGCACCTCTTTCGCGAAGCCGTTGACGATCAGCGCGACGGCGGCTTCCTGATCAAGGCCGCGCTGCATGGCGTAGAACAGCTGGTCCTCGCTGATCTTGCTGGTCGTCGCTTCATGTTCGATCTGGGCGCTGGGGTTGCGCACTTCGATATAGGGGACGGTGTGGGCGCCGCACTGGTCGCCGAGCAGCAGCGAATCGCACTGGGTAAAGTTGCGCACGCCTTCCGCGCTGGGGGCGACGCGGACCAGGCCGCGATAGGTGTTGTCGGAGCGGCCCGCGCTGATCCCCTTGGAGATGATTGTCGAGCGCGATCCCTTGCCGTTGTGGATCATCTTGGTGCCGGTATCGGCCTGTTGCCGGTTGTTGGTGACGGCGACCGAATAGAATTCGCCGACGCTGTTTTCGCCGTTGAGCACGCAGGATGGGTATTTCCAGGTGATCGCGCTGCCGGTTTCGACCTGGGTCCAGCTGACTTTGGAATTGCGGCCCTGGCACAAGGCGCGCTTGGTCACGAAATTGTAGATGCCGCCCTTGCCGTGTTCGTCGCCCGGATACCAGTTCTGGACGGTGCTGTACTTGATCTCGGCATCGTCGAGCGCGACCAGTTCGACCACGGCGGCGTGGAGCTGGTTTTCGTCGCGCATCGGGGCGGTGCAGCCTTCGAGATAGCTGACATAGCTGCCCTTGTCGGCGACGATCAGCGTGCGTTCGAACTGGCCGGTATTTTCGGCGTTGATGCGGAAATAGGTGGAAAGCTCCATCGGGCAGCGCACGCCTTCTGGAATGTAGACGAAGGTGCCGTCGGAAAAGACCGCGCAGTTGAGGGCGGCGAAATAATTGTCGTGCATCGGCACGACCTTGCCCAGCCACTTTTTCACCAGCTCCGGATATTCGCGGATCGCCTCGCTGATCGACCGGAAGATGACGCCGGCGGCTTCGAGTTCCTTGCGGAAGGTGGTGGCGACGGACACGCTGTCGAACACGGCGTCGACCGCGACCTTGCGTGCGCCCTCGACCCCGGCGAGTATCTTCTGCTCCTCGATCGGGATGCCGAGCTTTTCATAGACGCGCAGGATTTCGGGATCGACCTGATCGAGGCTGTCGAGCTTTGGCTTGGCCTTGGGCTCGGCGTAATAATAGGCGTCCTGATAGTCGATCGGCGGCACGTCGAGTTTCGCCCAGTCGGGCGGGGTCATGGTCAGCCAGTGGCGATAGGCCTTGAGCCGCCAGTCGAGCATCCATGCCGGCTCGTTCTTCTTGGCCGAGATGAAGCGGACGGTGTCCTCGCTCAGCCCCTTGGGCGCGAATTCCTGTTCGATGTCCGACGAAAAGCCGAACTCATATTTGCGGTTGGCGGCGGCGAGCGCCTCGGCATTCTTGGTGGCCATCAGGCAAGTTCCGCTTGGGTCGAAAGGGTGGCGAGGGTGACGTTCGCCAGCGCGCCACGCACCGAGGCGTTGACGTCGTTCCAGTGCGGTTTGACGCGGCAGCTTTGTTCGATGCAGCAATCGTGGCGGCCGGTTTCGACGCAGGCGGTGAGCGCGATCGGCCCCTCGATCGCCTCGACGATGTCGGCGAGCGTGATCGTCGCGGGCGGGCGGGCGAGGCGGAAGCCGCCGCCGGTGCCGCGCGCGCTTTCGATCAGGCCCGCGGCGGACAGGCGGCTGACCAGTTTCTGCACGGTCGGCAGCGGCAGGCCGGTTTCGTCGGCGAGCAGCGTCGCGTTCAGCCGCCCGGTCACGCCGCAATGGCGCGCGGCGGCGGCGAGCATGACGACGGCGTAATCAGCCTGGGCGGAAAGGCGCATGGATTTCCCTGTTGGGCCTCTGCGCAAAAGCGCTGCGGCCTGTCGCAGTTGCGAGCCATTCTCAAATCGGAATGATTCGTTCCGATTGGGCAAATGGGGGTGGGGTGGAGGCGTGTCAAGCCGCCAATGGCGTCGATCGGTCAGCTCGTCCTTGTGCCGGGGTCATCCAACGGCCTGTTATTGGCATGGCGATTTGAGGGGATCACCTGCGGCACGGTGGACCCCGGCACAAGGCCGGGGTGACGAAGGGGTGGACCCGGGGTGACGAAGGCGCGGATTAGGCACTATGAGCGCCGTCATGCTCTATGATCTGTTCAAGCCTTTGATCTTTACGCTCGATGCCGAAAGGGCGCACCGGATGGCGATCCGCGCATTGGCGCTTGCCGGATCGAGCGGTGCGCCGCCGCGCGTGCGTCCCGTGACGATCGGTGGGGTGGAATTTCCCAATCCGGTGGGGCTGGCGGCGGGGCTGGACAAGGATGGGGAGGCGATCGACGGGCTGTTCGGCCTGGGGTTCGGCAGCGTCGAGATCGGGTCGCTGACGCCGCGTCCGCAGGCGGGCAATCCCAGGCCGCGCCTGTTCCGGCTGGTCGAGGATGAGGCCGTGGTGAACCGGATGGGGTTCAACAATGGCGGGATCGACGCGGCGCTGGCACGGGTGGCGCGGGCGAAACGCGCCGGAATCCTGGGCATCAATGTCGGCGCGAACAAGGACAGCGACGATCGCGTCGCCGATTATGCGCTGGGCGTCGGCAGGGCGGCGGCGGTCGCCGATTACATCACGATCAACGTCAGCTCGCCCAACACGCCGGGGCTGCGCGACCTGCAATCGCGGCCCGCGCTCGACGAATTGCTGGCGGCGAGCGATGCCGCGCGACAGGGGGCGGGCGACAGGGCAGTTGCCGACAGGGCCGGGTCCCGCACGCCATTGTTCCTGAAGGTCGCGCCCGATCTGGATCGGGCGGGGCTGGACGGTGCGGTGCGCGCGGCGATCGACAATCGGATCGATGCGCTGATCGTCGGCAATACCACGATTTCGCGGCCCGACGGGTTGCGATCGGCGCTGGCGGGCGAGGGCGGCGGGCTGTCGGGCGCGCCGCTCAAGGCGCTGGCGCGGGCGAAGCTGGCCGAGGCGCTGGCGGCTTCGGGCGGGCAGATCCCGGTGATCGCGGTGGGCGGGATCGATTCGCCCGAGGAGGCGCTGGCGCGGCTGGAGGCGGGGGCGGCGATGGTGCAGCTTTATTCGGCGCTGGTTTATGCGGGGCCGGGGCTGGTGCGGCGGATCTTGCGGGAATTATAGTTCCACACGGAACGGCAAGCGCTGCTGCCAAGGCAGGCGCGGCGCGCATGCAATATTCACCAACCCCGTGCTCCTGCTTTCGCAGGAGCATGGCAGGGCTAGGGTCGGGGTGCGGGTGCGGTGAGCACCCGGCCTTCGCGGCGGGGGTCGTAGCCGCCATCGACGCGGCCGTTGCGGATGATGACGCCGTGCAGGCCGGAATCCTCGCCCTGTCCCGGTGCGAGGGTGATCCCGCGGGCGGCGAGGCCCGCCTTCAGCTCGGGCGAGAATTTGGTCACTTCGCCCTGAAACGCCGATCCGCGCGCGACGAGGTTGGGCAGCGCCAGCGCATCCTGCATCGGCAGGTTCCAATCGACCGCGCCGATCAGCGATTTGCCGACATAGGCGAGAATCGCATTGCCCCCCGCCGATCCCAGCGCGCCGGCGAACCGGCCCTGTGCGTCGATCATCACCAGCGGCGTCATCGACGATCGCGGGCGTTTGCCCGGGGCGACGGCGTTGACCGCCGCCCGACCCTGCGCATCGCGCGGCACGAAGGCGAAATCGGTCATCTGATTGTTGAGGAAGAAGCCGTCGACCATCCGCCCCGACCCGAAGATCGATTCGACCGTGGTGGTCATCGACACGACATTGCCCGCGCCGTCGCCGACGATGAAATGCGAGGTGCCGACCGGTTCATAGGTCGTGTCGCGCGCCCGGGCGGTGGCGCCCGCCGGGTTCCCGGCGGCGGGCGGGTCGCCCGCCTGCGTGCCGATCAGCCGGGCGCGGGCGGCGATATAGGCGGGCGCCAGCATCCCCTGCACCGGCACGTTCGGCACATCGCCGACATAGGGATCGCGGTCGGCATACATCAGGCGGCTGGCCTGGGCGAACAGGAACCAGGCCTGGGGATCGTCGGGGCCGCGCGCGGCGATGTCGGTTCGTTCGAGCATCAGCAGCAATTGCAGCAGCGCCACCCCGCTTGACGGCGGCGGCGGCACGCACACGCGATAGACGCGCCAGTTGCGGCACAGCGCGTCGCGGCGCACCGGGCGATAATCGGCCAGATCGGCGAGCGTCATCGCGCCGGGCAGCGGGCCGGTGGTCGTCCGCGCGACGATGCGACGGGCGGTTTCGCCGGTATAGAGCGCGTCCGGCCCCTGCGCCGCCAGCCGCGACAGGAAATCGGCATAGGCCGGGTTCTTCAGCCGGTCGCCGGCGCCGATCAGCGTGCCGTCGCCCTTGCCGAAATAGGCGCGGGCGTCCGGGGTGCCCAGTTGCGGGAACGATCCCGCCAGGAACCGGCCGAGCCGCGGCGAGACGATGAACCCGTCGCGCGCCGTCCGTTCGGCATCGCCGAACAGGCTGTGCCACGGCAGCTTGCCATAGGCATCATGGGTCAGTTTGAGCATGCGCACGGCGCCCGGAACGCCGGTCGCCCGCCCGCTGGTGACGGCGGTGCCGAACGGCAGCGGGCGGCCACCATCGTCGAGGAACATGTCCGCGCTGGCGCCCGCCGGGGCGGTTTCGCGACCGTCATAGACCTGTGCCGTGCCGGTCGCGGCGTCGAAATAGGTCATGAAGGCGCCGCCGCCGATGCCCGAACTTTGCGGTTCGACCAGCGAGAGCATCGCCTGAACCGCGATTGCCGCATCGACCGCGCTGCCGCCGCGCTTGAGCACCGCCATGCCCGCCTGTGCCGCCAACGGATTGGCGGCGATGACGAACATGTCGCGTTGGTCGGCCTGCGCCGCCTGTGCCGGTGCCGTCCGTGCCTGTCCCGGCGCGGCGACGGGACGTTCGCGCGGCGCGGGGCTGGCGCAGGCGCCGACGAGCAGGGTGGCGAGGGCGAGGAGCTTTGCGGGGATCGACGTCATCCCCCGTGCCTAGCCAACCCGGTCGCCACCGTCCATCTTGGCGTCCATCTTGGCGTCCATCTTGGCGTCCATGCTGGCGCTTGCCATTTGCCCGCGATAGGATCGGCGAAAAGAGGAGAGACGATGGCCCGCAAGCTCGAACGGTTCGACAGCCTCGTTCAGATGTTCTTCGTGCGTGCCCGCGAGCTGGGCGATGCGCCGTTCCTGTGGGCCAAGCGCGGCGGCAAGTGGCAGTCGACGAGCTGGCGCGAGGCGGCGCAGCAGGTCGCGAGCCTGGCCGCCGCGCTGCGCCAGCTTGGCCTGAACCCCGGCGATCGAGTGATGCTGGTCAGCGAAAACCGGCCGGAATGGTGTATCAGCGATCTGGCGATCATGGCGGCGGGCGGGGTGACCGTCCCGACCTACACCACCAACACCGAACGCGACCATCAGCACATCATCGACAATTCCGGCGCGACCATGACGATCGTGTCCGACGGCAAGCTGGCGAAAACGCTGTTGCCCGCGATTTTGCGCACGGCGGGCAGCGGGGGGCATGTCGTGATCGGGATCGAATCGATGCGGTTGAGCCAGCCGGGGGCGATCGACGTCCATGACTGGAATGCGCTGATCGCGCAGCACCCGGTCGATGTCGCGGCGGCGGCGCAGGCGGCCGATATGCTGAAGCGCGAGGACCTTGCCTGCATCATCTATACCAGCGGCACCGGGGGCAGCCCGCGCGGCGTGATGCAGCATCACGGTGCGATCCTGTGCAATGTCGAGGGGTGCGTCAGCCTGATCGCGGAGGATTTCGGATGGGATGACGAGGTGTTCCTGTCGTTCCTGCCGCTCAGCCACGCCTATGAACATACCGGCGGCCAGCATTTCCCGATCGGGCTGGGCGGCCAGATCTATTATGCCGAAGGGCTCGACAAGCTTGCCTCCAATATCGAGGAGGTGAAGCCGACGATCATGGTGGTGGTGCCGCGATTGTTCGAGGTGCTGCGCACGCGGATCAGCAAGCAGGTCGAGAAACAGGGCAGGTTCGCCAACTACCTGCTCGACCGCGCGGTCGCCATCGGCGGCAAAAAGGCGGCGGGGCGGAGCACCCTGATCGACCTGCCGATGACGCTGTTCCTCGACCGCACGCTGCGCCCCAAGCTGGCGGCGAAGTTCGGCGGGCGGATCAAGGCGATGGTGTCGGGCGGCGCGCCGCTCAACCCCGAAGTCGGCGTGTTCTTCGAAAGCCTCGGCCTCACTTTTCTGCAGGGCTATGGCCAGACCGAGGCGGCGCCGGTGGTCAGTTGCAACCGGCCCAAAGCGGGGTTGAAGCACGACACGGTCGGTCCGCCGCTGGCAGGCGTGGAGGTCAAGATCGCGCCGGATGGCGAGATCCTGGTGCGCGGCGAACTGGTGATGCACGGATATTGGCGCAACGAAGCGGAGACCGCGCGCGTGCTCAAGGACGGGTGGCTGCATACCGGCGATATCGGCGTGATCGATCGCAAGGGCCGCATCCAGATCACCGATCGCAAGAAGGACATCATCGTCAACGACAAGGGCGACAATGTCGCGCCGCAAAAGGTGGAGGGGATGCTGACGCTGCAGCCCGAAATCATGCAGGCGATGATTGCCGGGGACCGCAAACCCTATATGACGGCGGTGATCGTGCCCGATCCCGAATGGACGCAGGAATGGTGCGCGAAGACGAAGCGCGGTTGCGACCTGGCGGCGCTGACCCACGATCCCGATTTTCGCGCGGCGCTGGGCGCGGCGGTGGAGCGGGTGAACAAGGACCTGTCGGTGATCGAACGCATCCGCCGCTTCATCCTGGCGGACGAGCCCTTTACCATCGACAACCAGCAGCTGACCCCCAGCCTGAAGATCCGCCGCCATGTGCTGAAAGCCGTTTATGGCGAACGGCTCGACGCGCTCTACAAGGGCTGAGGCCGCGCGAGCGGTTGCGTTGGGGTCGGGGGCCAGGCGGGACAGGGGACGATCGATATGCCGCCGGAAATCGAGATCGTCCCGCCACAGGCGAGCTGGCCCACCGATTTCGTGGCGCTGAAGCAAGCGGTGATGCGCGCGGCGCCGCCGGGGGCGTATCTGCACCATATCGGGTCGACCGCGGTGCCGGGTCTGGCCGCGAAAAATGTCATCGACCTGCAGCTGACGGTGATCGACCTTGCCGCGGTCGACGACGATGCGCTGGCCGCGCAGGGGTTCAGGCGCATCGCCGGATTGGTCGATCATTGCCCGCCGGGGCTGGACCTGCCGGTCGCCGAACTGACCAAGAAATTCTATCGCGGCACGGGCCGTCGCGCCAATCTGCACGTTCGGGAAGTCGGGCGGTTCAATCAACGCTATGCGCTGTTGTGCCGGGACTATCTGCGCGCGCATCCGGTGGCGGCGGGCGCCTATTGCCTGATCAAATGCCGGTTGGCCGAACGCGCGCCCAACGACCAGAAAGCCTATTACGACATCAAGGACCCGGTGTTCGACATCATCATGGATGGGGCGAACGAATGGGCGCAGCGGATCGGCTGGGTCGAGCCGGAATGCGACTAGCGAGCGGTTGTCGCTTCATTCGTCGCCCGCGACCGGTGTCGCGGCAGGCAGCACGACCATCGACCAGTCGCGTTGCGGCGCCAGATATTTGGCGGCCAGCGCCTGCACCTCCTGCGGCGTGGTGAAGCGGTAGTCGGTGCCGATCGTGTCGATCGCGGTCAGGCGGCGCGGGTCGAGCGTGCCGCCCTGGGTCAGCCGCATCCAGAACGGATTGCCGCTCGACTGGCGCGCGAGCGTCTGCATCGTCGGGACCAGCGCGCGGCGCAGCTCGTCCGGTTCGACGGGCGTTGCGATCAGATCGGCGGCGATGTCGCGGACGATGCGCAGGAACAGGTCGGTCTTGTCGGGCGGCAGCTGCGCCAGCGCGACGATCCGCCCGCCGCCGGGTTGGCCGACCGGCGACAGGCTGAACAGATTGGGCGTGTAGCTGAGCCCCTCGCTTGAGCGGATGCGGTCGAGGATGCGGTCGCGCATGATCGCGGCGAGGATGTCGAGCTTGCGCCCCTCGCTGATCGCATCGACGCCGCCGCCGGTGGCCCAGGCGATCACGGCGGCGGCCTGTTCGCGCTGGCCGTCATGGCGCAGCACCAGCGGCGTCGCATTGTGCGCGGGGAACGACACGCCGGGCGAGATGATGCGACCCGGCGCGCGCGGCTTCATCGCGCCGATCGTCCGGCGCGCTGCCTCGATCGCCTGTTCGGTGTCGATGTCGCCGAAAATCTGCACTTCGATCGGGCCGGTGGCCAGCAACGGTTCCCACAGCGCGCGAAACGCTTTGGCATCGACCGCTTCGATTGCGGCGAGCGGCGGCAGCCCCCAGCGCGGGTCGCCGTTGTGCAGCAATCGTTCCAGATCGCGCGAGATCACCGCATCGGGCGAGGCCGACGTCGCCGCATAGCTGGCGATCAGCACCGCCCTGGCGCGCGCCACCGGGTTGGGGTCCCAGCCGGGGCTGGCGAGCTTGGCGCCGATCAGGCGCAGCTGATCCGCAAGATCGGCGGGCGAGGTCTGTCCGGCGAATTCGAAGGCGTCGTCGTCGATGTCGAAGCCGAGCTGGATCTGGCGGTCGCCGGTCAGCCGGTCCAGCTCCTCCTGCCCCAGCGTGCCGCCACGGACGGCGATGCCGCTCGACACCAGCGCCAGGTCGGCGGCCCAGGCAGCGCTTTGCCGGTCGCTCGGCAAGGCCTGTCGACCACGGCCGAAACGCACCTTGACGAAAACGCGGCCGGCATCGCTCGGGTCCTTGAGCAGCAACAGGCTGGCGCCATTGGCGAAGCGGACCTGTTCGATCTGCGGGTCCTTCACCGCGATGCTGCGCGAGACGATCTTGCCCGGCGCACCGAGCCGGGGCAGCGCATCGAAGCTGACCGAGCGCTGCGCCTGTCGCGCGCCGACCAGCCCGGTGACATCGGCCTCCAGCGCGGCGGCCAGCTTGTCGCGGATGCCGGGATCGGGCGTGCGCGTGACGACGAGCGCGCGGGTGGCGACGCCCTCCAGCACGCGGCGGGTGGAGGCCAGCACGCGCGCCGGGGTCAACATCCCCTTGTCGATCGCGCCCCGGACGATCGCGTAGCTTGCCTGTTCGGTGGTCGTGACTTCGTTGATGTCGATCGCTTCGACCAGCGTGTCGGCGCGAAGCGCCCCGGCGGCCACGGGTGCGGTGGCGATGGCATTCTGGGCCTGGGCATCGATCTCGGCGATTTCGCGATCGATCTCGGCCTGGGTGGGTGGATTTACCCGTGCATCGGCGATTACCGCGCGCACTTCTTTGAGCGCCGCTTCCCAATCCTCGCCGATCGGCACGACCTGGATCGAGGTGATGTTGGCCGAGCGGACGGCATCGTCGAGACTGGCGCCCGCCGTCAGATAGCTGGCGCCGCCGCGCGCGCGGCGTTCCAGGCGGCGGTTGAGGATGCGGATGGCGATCAGGTCGACCAGCCGTTCCTGATTGAACAGGATCGTATCCTGAAACACCGTCCACGGGCGCAGCACCGACATCGCGACCATCGGCGGCAGGCTGGGTTCGACCAGTGCGGCGCTGGTCGGCTGCGTCGCGTCGGGCTTGCCGAAATCGGGGGTGGCGGGATTGGGACCGACGCCGCGCCAGCCGCCGAAATGCTTGACGATCATGCGTTCGAACAGGGCGGGGTCGAGGTCGCCGACAATCACCAGCGTCGCGCGTTCGGGGCGATACCAGCGCTGGTGAAACGTCCGGATCGAATCGACTGTCGCGCCGTTCAGCGTCGCGACGGTGCCGATCACCGGCCGTTCGCCGAGCAATTGTCCGGCGAACATCAATTCGCGCTGGGCATCGGCGACGCGGGCCTGGGGGCCGAGATATTCGCGCTGTTCGGCGAGCACGACCGGGCGTTCGGCGGCCAGCGCCGTCGCGCTCAATTCCGGCGCGGCCATCATTTCGGCCAGCAGCATCAGCGACTGGTTGAGGTTGGTTTCGTTCGCGCCGGGCAGGTCGAATTTGTAGGTGGTCGACAATGGCGTGGTGCTGGCGTTGCTGTCGGCGCCGAAGGTGATGCCCAGCCGCTGCCATACCCGTTTCAGCTCGCCGTCGGGCACCCTGGTGGTGCCGCGAAAGGTGAGATGTTCGAGCAGATGGGCAACGCCCAGCTCCGCGGGCTGCTCCATCAGCGCGCCGACCTCCACCCGCAAGCGGATCGCGACCTGTCCCGGCGGCACGCCATTCTTGCGCACCGCATAGCGCAGCCCGTTGGGCAGCGTGCCGAACCGCCATTCCGGATCGTGCGGAATGTCGCTGTTCGCGTAGAGCCAGGGCGTGCGGTCGATCGCGACCGGTTCGTTGGCGGTGGACGGCGCGGGCGGTGCGACCTGGCCGGTGGCGGGCAGGGCGATCAACGCGATCAGCAGGGGAAGGGCGAACCGGCGGGCGCGGGCGATCAAGGTCATCGGGCGCAGTCTAGCGCCGCCAAAACGGCTTCACCAGCGCGAGAATGGGGCGAGATCGCGGCCTGTCCCGCCCGAACCGCCATGTTTTCGACCCAAGCTGTGCCTATCGATCGCGATGAACGCGCCTGACCGGCGCATGGCTGTGAGTGGGGTGTGGCGTGGCGTCGGGTCCGATGATCCATGAGGGGCATGGCGTGGCCATGGGCGCCGAACCCCGGCCACGGATCGGGCGATCCGTGGCGGTGCGCGCGGGCACGGCGCTGCGCGGCCTGTTCGACCGGATCATCGGCGCGTCGTCGCTGGTGTCCAACGATGCGGTGCTCGACGTGCGGGATTTTGCCTGGACCGCGTCGTTGCGGGCGAACTGGCAGGCGATCCGGCAGGAGGCGCTGGCAATGGCGCTGCGCCATGCCGAGGCATCGCCCGCGATCTCCGACATGACGCGCGACCATCGACCGAGCGCGCCGGTGCGGCAATGGCGGTCCTGTCGGTTGTGGGGACATGGCGGGGGCGTTGCGGATCGGCTGGCCGATTGTCCGCTGACCAGTGCGGTGGTCGGGCGGATTCCGGGGCTGAACAATGCCCAGTTCGCGGTGCTGGCGCCCGGCACCCATGTGCCGGTGCAGCGCGGCGTCACCAAGGGGCTGTTGACCTGTCACCTTGGCCTGGTCGTGCCGCGCGACGGCGATGTGCGGATGCGGGTCGATCGCCGCATCGCGCGCTGGGCAGAGGGGGAAACATTGTTGTTCGACGACACCTATGACCATGAGCTTTGGAACGAATCGTCTGGCACGCGGGTCATATTGTCGATCCAGGTGCGGCGACCGTTGCGCCAGCCGGGCAAGTGGGTCGCCGATACCTGGCTGGGCGTGATCCGCCGGTCGGCGCTGGTTGAGGCGGACGCGCTGGCTTAGCGCTGCGTTCAGCGCGGTTCGCCGGTGCTGGCGCGGGTGACGATGGCATGGGGCAGGATCAGCCGGTCGGGCCGCTGATCGGGGGTCAGCAACAGATCGGCGGCGGCATGGCCGAGATCGCGGATCGGCTGGCGCACCGTGGTCAGCGGCGGCCACACCGCGCTGGCCAGGTCCGAATCGTTGAAGCCCGCGATCGCCAGCGCACCCGGCACCTCGATCGCCAGTTCATGCGCGACCGCCAGCACGCCCGCCGCCATCGCATCGCTGCTGGCGAAGATCGCGTCGGGCCGCGCGCCACCGCCGCCGAGCAGCGCGGCGCCGGCGGCGCGTCCGCCCTGCAGGCTATAGTCCCCGGCGACGACCAGCGCCGGGTCGAACGCCAGCCGCGCGGCGTCGAGCGCGGCACGATAGCCGTTCAGCCGCAACGTCGCCGAGGGGTGGCCGGGGGGACCGGCGACGAAGCCGATCCGGCGATGGCCGAGCGCGATCAGGTGCGCGGTCATGTCCTGCGCCGCGCGAAGATCGTCGATCGCCACCGAACGGCCGCGATCGGCGTGGAGATCGGGACCGATCCCGACCGTTTCGATCGATCGCCCGTCCAGCGCGTCGATCAGGTCGGCGGATTGGGTGATCGGCGGCGTCAGGATCAGCCCGTCGAGATGGGTTTCGTCGATCAGCGCGAGGACATTGGCGACCAGCGCGGGCGCGGCGCTGTCGACCGGCTGGCTGAGCAGGCGATAGCCCAGCTGGGTGCAGCGGTCCTGGGCGCCGGCCTGCAGGTGATAGACATAATAGGGGTCGGGATTGTCGTAGAGCAGGCCGATCTGGAACGATTTGCGCCCCGCCAGCGTGCGCGCCGCCATGCTGGGGCGGAAATTGAGATCGGCGACCGCCTGTTCGACGCGGCGGCGGGTTTCGTCGCTGACATTCTTTTCGTTGTTCAGGACGCGCGACACCGTCTTGAACGAAACCCCGGCGAGCTTCGACACTTCCTTGATCGTCGGCCTGCGCGACATCGTGCCTCCTCCATTGCCGGGTTAAGTGGCTGGAAAGCGGGTGCGCGACAATCTTTTTCAGTCAACCGGCTGAGTTGCGGGCGTGGGAGGCCCCGTCCGGATGATGCCGGACGGGGCCGATCGCACGGGTCGCGGGCGGTCAGGCGACGCCACCCGCCAGTGCCGCGAGCAGCAGCAGCGCGACGATGTTGGTGATCTTGATCATCGGGTTCACCGCGGGGCCCGCCGTGTCCTTATAGGGATCGCCCACCGTATCGCCGGTCACGGCGGCCTTGTGCGCTTCGCTGCCCTTGCCGCCGTGATTGCCGTCTTCGATATATTTCTTCGCATTGTCCCACGCGCCGCCGCCCGAGGTCATCGAGATGGCGACGAACAGGCCGGACACGATCACGCCGAGCAGCATCGCGCCGACCGCGGCGAAGGCGTTGGCCTGTCCGTCCACGGCCAGGATGACGAAATAGAGCAGGATCGGCGAAAGCACCGGCAACAGTGACGGCACGATCATTTCCTTGATCGCGGCGCGGGTGACGATGTCGACCGTGCGGCCATAGGCGGGGCGGCTGGTGCCCGCCATGATGCCGGGATTGTCGCGGAACTGCGCCCGCACATCCTCGACCACCGCGCCCGCCGCGCGGCCCACCGCCGTCATGCCGAACGCCCCGAACAGATAGGGGAGCAGCGCGCCGAGCAGCAGGCCGACGATGACGAACGGATTGCTGAGCGAGAAATCGACTTCCACCGACGGGAAGTAACGTTTGAGATCCTCCGTATAGGCGCCGAACAGCACCAGCGCGGCGAGCGCGGCGGAGCCGATCGCATAGCCTTTGGTCACTGCCTTGGTCGTGTTGCCGACCGCGTCGAGCGCGTCGGTGCGGGTGCGGACGTCGTCGGGCAGGCCCGCCATTTCGGCGATGCCGCCCGCATTGTCCGTGACCGGGCCATAGGCGTCGAGCGCGACGACCATCCCGGCCAGCGCCAGCAGCGAGGTCGCGGCAAAGGCGACGCCGATGATCCCGGCTAGCTGAAAGGATGCGATCACCGCGACGACGATCACGATCGTCGGCAGCGCGGTCGATTCAAGGCTGATCGCCAGCCCCTGAATGACGTTGGTGCCATGGCCGGTTTCGGACGATTTGGCGATCGAGCGGACCGGGCGATAATTGGTGCCGGTATAATATTCGGTGATCCACACCAGCAGGCCGGTGACGCCGAGGCCGATCATCATGCACCAGAACAGGTCCATGCCGGTGAACGCCTGATCGCCGATCGCGGCGTCGAGGTCGCCCAGCGTATATTCGCTGGCGAACCAGATTGCCGGGACCGCCAGGATCGCGGTGGTCCAGAACCCCTTGTAGAGCGCGCCCATGATCGACTGGCCCGAACCCAGCCGGACCATATAGGTGCCAAGGATCGAGGTGATGATGCACACCCCGCCGACGATCAGCGGGAGCGCCATCAGCGCCAGCAGCTGTTCCGACGTGCCGCTGACCAGCAGCGCGATCGACACCATGGTGAGGCCGATGGTGACGACATAGGTTTCGAACAGGTCGGCGGCCATGCCCGCGCAATCGCCGACATTGTCGCCGACATTGTCCGCGATCACCGCCGGGTTGCGGGGATCGTCCTCCGGAATGCCCGCCTCGACCTTGCCGACCAGGTCGGCGCCGACGTCCGCCGCCTTGGTGAAGATGCCGCCGCCGAGGCGCGCGAAGATCGAGATGAGCGAGGCGCCGAACGCCAGCGCGGTCAGCGCCTTGACGATGTTCTCGCCATTGGGCTCGCCGCCCGCAGGACCGACCAGATACCAGAACAGCAGCGAGATCGACAGCAGGCCGAGGCCCGCGACGAGCATGCCGGTGATCGCGCCGGAGCGGAAGGCGAGCGTCAGCCCGCCTTGCAGCGAGCCGCGCGCAGCCTCGGCCGTGCGGACATTGGCGCGTACCGAAATATGCATGCCGACATAGCCCGCGACGCCCGACAGCACCGCGCCGAGCGCGAACGCGGCGGTCGACAGCCCGCCAAGCGTAAAGAACAGCACCGCCGCGACGATCAGGCCGACGATCGCGATGGTGGTGTATTGACGGCCGAGATAGGCCTTGGCGCCCTCCTGAATGGCGGCGGCGATATCCTGCATCTTCTGGTCGCCCGCGGGTGCGCGCAGCACCTGTTGCGACGTGAACAATCCATAGAGCACGGCGAGCAGGCCGCACGCGATGGCGATATAGACGATCGTCATCAAACATCCTTCCCCTGTGAACGCCGTGGACTGCCCCGGTCTGTGTCGGGTGCGGCTTGCGGCGACCGGGAAGGTATCGCGGGGGGTGAAGCTGTCAAGCGGCGTGCGTGGCGGCGATCATCGGCGGTATGGGCGGCGCGGGGTGGGGTCAGCCGCCATGGCGATAACCGAGCCGCGCGGGCAGCGGGACCGGGGCGCCGCCGGCGGTCAGCGTCAGGCCGGTTCCGGGGGCGACCGTGCCGATCCTGGTCGCGGCAATGGGCGGCGCTACGCCGGGAGGCAGGGTGAACAGCAGCTCGTAATCATCGCCTGCACAGGCGGCGTCGAGCGCGGGTCCGGGCAGTGCCAGCGGCACCGCGTCGAGGTCGATGACGATGGCGACGTCGCTTGCCGTGGCCAGCCGCTGGGCGTCGATCAGCAGGCCGTCGGACACGTCCATCATCGCGGTGGCGAGCGGGGCGAGCGCCTGTCCTTCGGCAAGGCGGGGGACAGGGTGGAGGTAACGGGCGGGGTCGCGTGGGTCGCCCTCGGCGCCCAATGCCGCGCCGCCGATGCTGCCCGTCACCCACAGCGTATCGCCTGCCTGCGCGCCGCTGCGCAGCGGGACGCGCGCCGGGGCGGTGCCGATCGCGGTGAGGGTGAAGCTGCGCGGGGCGCCGGACGGCATCGCCACCGTGTCGCCGCCGATCAGCGGCATGGCGTAGGTGGCGAGCGCGTCGTCGAGACCCGCGAGGAAGGCCGCGTCCCAACCGGCATCGCCGGACAGGCTGTAATTGAGCAGGCAGGCGATCGGCGTCGCGCCCTTGGCCGCGAGGTCGGACAGGTTGACGGCGGCCAGCCGCCAGCCGACCGAGTCGGCAGGATCGCCCGCGCGGAAATGGACCTGTTCGACCATGGTGTCGCTGGTCAGGATCAGCCGGCCCGCCGCCACGTCCAGCTGTGCCGTATCGTCCGCCAGCCCCGCCGCCGCCGGATGGGTGGCAATGGCGCGCAGCGCGGTGAGGAAGGCGAACTCGTCGGACACATCGTCAGCGGTAGGCGAGCGCGGCGGCGCTGGGAAGGGCGCCGCCCTCGCGATTATTTGTCGGCGGCGGGCGTCTGCGGACGCAGCAGCTGCACCAGCCAGTCGCCGGTGGTGCGCAGCGCGAGCGGCGCAACCGTCTCCTCGATCCGTGCATATTCGTCGACCGCGCCGGTCGGTGCCGTCTGGAACAGGTGGTTGAGCCCCGGCAGCGTGACCACCCGTGCCAACGGATTGTCCGCCAGTGCCGCGCGCAGCGCCGGTTCGTTTTGCGCCGGCACCACCTGAATGTCCTTTTCCGCGAGCAGCGCGAGGATCGGGCGGCGCAGGTCGCGCAGAACGGGGGCCGGATCGTGCTTGGCGAACGCGCGATAGCCCGGTGATGCCATGATCGCCAGCGACGGTTCGGGCGGGGCGGGCATGCCCGCGGCCTTGACCGCCGCCAGCATCGCCTGACGTGCCGCGGCCGGATCGGCTGCGCCCAGTGCGGCGTCGATCATGATGCGTTGCGCGCGCAGCGCCGCTTCGCGCTGTGCGGCGGGCGTGCCGGCGAGGCGCATGATCGCGCGGGTCTGTTCCGCCACCACTTCGCGCCCGGTCACGCCGGGTCCGGCCCACAGGACGATGCCTGCCAGTGCGGGATCGCCGCGCGCGACGAGCGGCGCGATCAGCCCGCCCTCGCTATGGCCGAGCAGCGCAATTCGCCGGGCGTCGATGTCGCGGCGGCTGCGCAGATAGCCGATGCCCGCTGCGACATCGGTCGCATAATCGTGCAGTGTGTCGTTGGCGGTGGCGCCGGTCGAGCCGCCGACCCCGCGATCGTCGACGCGCAGCACGGCGATGCCACGCCGCGTCAGATGATCGGCCAGCACCAGGAACGGGCGGTGTCCCGCCAGCGATTCGTCGCGATCCTGCGGTCCCGAACCGGTGATGAGCAGCACGGCAGGAAACGGCCCCGTGCCCTGCGGCAGCGTCAGCGTGCCCGCCAGCCGCACGCTCGGCGCGTGCGGATTGGCATAGGCGACATCCTCGGCGCGATAGGGAAAGGGCGCTGCGGGCGTCTGGGGCCGCGCCGCTGGCGCATAGGTGCCGCGTTCGAGCGTGAGCGGCAGGCTGAGCCCGCCTTGCTGCCAGGTGCCGGCAAGGCGCGCGCCGTCGGTGGACAGCGCCCCGTCGAACACGGCGCCGATCGCGGCGATGGTCACGGTGACGCGCCGGTCGGCCACGGCATATTGCGCGGGCATGCCGAACACGCCCTGATCGGGGCTGTCGAGACTGGACGCTTCGCCCAGATGCAGCGTGATGCGCAGCTGGACGGCGCCGACCTGCAACGCGCCGCGCCAGTCGCCCGACGGATCGGCTGCCTGTGCGCTGGCGCCGAGGGGCGTGAGCAGCAGCGCGGCGATGATCGAGAATATGCGCAACAGCTTCATCTTCTCTCTCCCATCCGGTCCCGGATCATGGCGCTTCGTCGCGCCGTGACCGCTGTCGGGTGCAGGATGGCATCGTCCCGCTGTTGGACCAATATGCTAGGCCGTGAGCGCGATCAGCGAAATCTGTCGCCCGTAATCGGGCTCGCCACGATGCGTGGCGCGGCGATAGCTGAAGAAGCGTTCGGGCTGGGCATAGGTGTCCTCGCCCAGCGCCTCGACCGTGCGCAGCCCCGCAGCGGCGAGGCGGTGGGCGACGTAGGCTTCGAGGTCGAACTGGTGATGGTCGGGCCTGCCGGGGGTGAAGAAGCGTTCATTGGCCGGGTCGGCCTTGGCGAAGCGGGCGAGGAAGGCTTCGTCCACCTCGTAACTGGCGCGGGCGATGCACGGGCCGATCGCGGCGACGATGTTTTCTCGCCGCGCGCCGAGCGTTTCCATCGCGGCGATCGTGGCATCGGTGACGCCGCCGATTGCGCCCTTCCATCCGGCATGGGCGGCGGCGACCACGCCCGCCTGCCTGTCGGCAAGCAGCACCGGCGCGCAATCGGCGGTGAGGATGCCGAGCACCAGGCCGGGGCGGTCCGTGACCAGCGCGTCGGCATGGGGGCGGGCATCGTCGGGCCAGGGATCGGCGACGATCACCGCATCGGGCGAGTGGATCTGGTAGAGTGTCACCAGATCGCCCCCCGGCGCGACGGTGGCGAGCGCGCGGTCGCGATTTTCGATCCATTCGGGGGTGGGGGGCTGGCCGCGACGGCCCATGTCCAGCCCCGCCGTCACGCCGGTGGAGACGCCGCCTCTGCGGCCGAGAAAGCCGTGAGCGATGCCGGCGAGCGATTGGGCGCGAAGGGCTTCGACTTCGCTCACAGTGCGAGCCGCAGGATGAGGTCGCGGTCAATCTGGTTGCCGACCGGATAGGCGCAGTCGCCGATCTCGACGAAGCCGTATTTGGCGTAGAAGGCGATGGCGCGGTGGTTCGCCTCGAACACCGCGAGCAGCAGGGCGGGGGCGCCCTGCGCGCGGGCGGTGGCGATGGCCCAGTCCATCAGCGGCTGCGCGACGCCCTGGCCCTGCCGGTCGTGCACGACATAGAGCTGGCCGAGCTGGAGGTCGCCGGGGCCGGCCAGATCGACCCATGGCGGAATCAGCTTGGCATAACCGACGATGTCGCCATCGGCGCGGGCGACCTGCCAGAAGATTGCGGGATCGGTCAGATGCATGCGGAGCTGACCGGTGGGGCCGTAAGCCTGGGCGAGATAGGCGTCGAGATCCTCGGGCGCATGGCCGTGGCCGAAGGTGCGGACCCAGGTGTCGCGCGCCATCGCGTCGAGGGCGTCGGCATCGGCCGGTGTCGGGATGGCGCAGGTGATCATTCGAACCCCGCCGGGGCGGGCCAGCCGGGCGCGGTGAGCGCGATGACCTTGAACAGATCGCCCATCGCTTCGCCGCCGACCAGCCGGTCGCGTGCCGTTGCGATCTCGTCGGCGCGGTCGGGCGCGGTGGCGGTGAGCGCGGCGGCGCGCTGTTCGATGCCGAGCGCGGTCAGGAACGCGCCCTGCGTCACCAGCCCGTGAGTCGCCAGCCCCTCGGCATGGGCGGCTTCGATCAGCGTGCCGAAATCGACATGGGCGGTCAGGTCCGCGTCGCCCGGCGCCTCGAACGGATTGACATATTGATGGCCGCGCACCGCCTGCAGCGTGTCGCCGATCGCGGGGCCGCAATAGCCATAGTCGATGATGATCGCCGCCCCGCCCTGGGCGTGCAGCCGTGCGGCGAGCGCACGCAATATCGCGATGCTGGCGGGCGAGGTTTCGAGGATCGAGCCGTCCGCCGCGTCGCGCAAGTCGGGCGGGATGATCGGATCGAACACGGTATTGCCGACCACGGGCAGGAACAGCGTGTCCTGACAGGCGACCAGCCGTTCGCGCCAGCCCTGGCTGGTCCTGACCAGCTGACGGATCGGGAGGGCGTCGAAAAATTCATTGGCCACCACCAGCAACGGCGCGTCGTCGGGCAGGCCGACGATATCGAGCGACCATTCCGCATCGGCGACGCGCTTGCCCTGTTCGGCGCGCAGCACCGGGCTGTTCTCGACGAAATGAACCGGCGGCGTCAGGCCGACGCCGCGCATCGCGCGCAGCGCATCGGCGGCGAGCGTGCCGCGCCCCGGTCCCAGTTCGACATAGTGCGCGGCGGGGCGTCCGGCGCGGTCCCACAGATCGGCGAGGGCGAGGCCGATCAGCTCGCCGAACATCTGGCTGACTTCGGGCGCGGTGGTGAAGTCGCCGCGCGCGCCCAGCGGATCGCGCGTTGCGTAATAATGCGTGTTCGCCGCGCCCATATATTGCGACAGCGGGATCGCCCCGCCGAGCGCGATGGCGCGGGCGAGCCGTTCGGGAAGCGGGCCGTCCTCGGTCATCGCTGGTCAGGCGATGCTGGGGCCGCCCGCGACCGGCTCGACCCGCTCGCGGCGTTTGCTGGCGGTGGCGATCAGCCAGATGCCGCCGGCGATCATCGGCACCGTCAGCAACTGGCCCATATGCAGCCCCGGCGTCGCGAAGATCGTGCCGTCGAACTGGACGTCATGTTCGCGGAAGAATTCGACGAAATAGCGGGCAAGGCCATAGCCGAGGATGAAGGTGCCGACGAGCTTGCCCGGCTGATAGCGGGCATCGGTCTTCCAGAACAGGAACCACAGGACGGCGCCGAGCAGCAACCCTTCCAGCCCCGCCTCGTACAGCTGGCTGGGGTGGCGCGGGACGAGCTGGCCGGTGCGTTCGAACACGATGCCCCAGGGTACGTCGGTGGGGCGGCCCCACAGCTCGCCATTGACGAAATTGGCCATGCGGCCAAAGAACAGGCCGAACGGCGCGCAACAGGCGATATAGTCATGGACGCGCAGCCAGCTGAGCTTTTCCTTGCGCGCCAGCCACAGGATCGCGAGCGTGGTGCCGATCACCCCGCCATGGAAGGACATGCCCCCTTCCCACAGCCGCAGCAGCTTGAGCGGGCTGACGAACAATTCGGGCTGATAGAAGATCGCATAGCCGAGCCGCCCGCCCAAAATGATGCCGATCGTCGCGTAGAAGACGATGTCGTCGGCATGGCGTCGCGCCATCGGCGCACCCGGCTGGGCGAGCAGCTTGAGCAGATACCACCAGCCGATCAGGATGCCCGCGATATAGGCGAGCGAATACCATTTGAGCTGAAAGAAGCCGAGGTCGAGCGCCACCGGATCGAGGCCGAGGTCGGCGAAGTTCAAATGGCCCGCAGCGGCGGTGGCGGCGGAAAGGGTGACGATCACAGGGGCGCACTCCGACAGGTTCGGCGCTGTCCTATCCGCATATGACGGCAAACCCAAGACATGTTGCCCAAGGGGCGCGGATATAACGGCGTCCACCTTGCCGCCCTCGTCACCCCGGCCCTCGTCACCCCGGCCCTCGTCACCCCGGCCCTTTTCACCTCGGCCCTTTTCACCCCGGCCTTGTGCCGGGGTGACGTTGTGGGATGCGCCGATTGCCGATCGCAGGCGGCACGGGTAGAGCGTCCGCGATGGATTGGAAGCAGCGGGCAAAGGGCATTGATCGGCGGACGCTGCTGATCGGCGGCGGGGCCGGGATTGGCCTGGTCGTCGCCTGGGCCGTGTGGCCGCGCACCTATCTGCCCAATCTGACCGTGCGGGACGGCGAGACGGCGTTCGATGCCTGGGTAAAGATCGCCACCGACGGTCAGGTGACGGTCTCGATCCCGCAATGCGAATATGGCCAAGGCGTCTATACGACGTTGCCACAGGTGGTGGCGGACGAGCTGGGCGCGGACTGGCGGATGGTCGGCGTCGAACAGGCGCCGCTCAACCCGCTTTACGCCAATCCGCTGGCATCGGCGGCGCTGTTCGCGGGACTGGTGCCCGATCGGCTGCGCGCGACGCATGCGACGCGCAACGCGCTGGTGCTGACCGGCGGTTCCACCTCGATGCGCAATTTCGAGGGGGCGTTGCGACAGGCGGGCGCGGCGGCGCGGGCGATGCTGTGCCAGGCGGCGGCGCGGCGCTGGGGCGTGGACTGGCAGGCGTGCGACACCGCCAACGGCCATGTCACCCATGGGCAGCAGCGGCTGGCGTTCGGCGAGCTGGCGCAGGCGGCGGCGGACGAGGATGTGCCCGCCGATCTGCCGCTGCGCGATGGCGATGCCGCACGGCTGACGGGCGAGAATCTGCCCCGGCTCGATTCCCCGGCCAAGGTCGATGGCAGCGCCAATTTCGCGGGCGACATCCGCCTGCCCGGCATGGTGTTCGCGGCGATCCGCCAGGGACCGGTCGGCACCGTCAGGCTGGTCGCGGCGGACGATGCGGCGACGACGCGCATTCCCGGCATGCTGCATATCGTGCGCAACGAACGCTGGATCGCGGCGGTGGCGAACAACTGGTGGGCGGCCGACCGTGCGCTCGATGCGCTGGCGCCCAAATTCGAGGTGGCGACCAAGGTCGAGAGCGAGACGATCCAGCTGGCGCTCGACGCCGCGCTGAACGGGGCGGGCGAGCGGATCGAAGCGCAGGGCGATGTCGCCGCCGCCTTTCGCGGGGCGCGGGTCGTCACCGCCGAATATCGCACCGGCCTGTCGCTGCATGCCGCGATCGAGCCGATGACGGCGACGGCGATCTGGGCGGACGGGCGGCTGCGGCTCTGGCTGCCGACCCAGGCGCCGGGGCTGGCGCGGGCCGCCGTGGCGCGGCTGCTGGGGATGAGCGAGGACAATGTCATCGTCCATCCGGTGTTTGCGGGCGGATCGTTCGGCCAGAATCTGGAGCATCTCGCGGCGCAGCAGGCGGCGCTGATCGCGCGTGAGGTGAACAAGCCGGTGCAGCTGACCTGGTCGCGCGCCGAAACCTGTCTGCACGACCGGTTCCGCGCGCCCGCCGCGGCGCGGATGACCGCGCGACTGGGCAGCAACGGCACGATCGGCGGCTGGCTGGCCAAGATTGCCGCACCGTCGTCGGCGCGCGAACTGGCGGCGCGGCTGATCGGCGACGATCCGCTGATCGGCGCGACGCTGGCGACATCGGGCATTGGCGACCGGGCGGCGGTGGCGGGGGCGCGGCCGGTTTATCGCATCCCCAATCTGGCGATCGATCACCATCCCGCCGATCTTGGCCTGCCGACCGGTTATCTGCGCGGCGGGGCGCATGGCTATACCGCGTTCTTTACCGAATGTTTCATCGACGAGCTGGCGCATGTCGCGGATATCGAGGCGCACAGTTTTCGTATCGCGATGCTGGGCGGCGAATCGCGGCTGGCGCGATGCCTGTCGACGGTCGCCTCGCTCGGCGGATGGCAGGGGGGACTGGCCGGCAGCGGGCAGGGACTGGCCTGTCATGCCTTTGGCGGCAGCTATATCGCGGTGATGGCCGAAGCTTCGGTCGGCGCCGATCAGCGGGTCAAGGTCGACCGGCTGGTCGCGGCGGTCGATTGCGGGCGGATCGTCAATCCCGATGTGGTCGAACAGCAGATCGAGGGCGGGCTGATTTTCGGCATGGCGGCGGCGTTGGGCATGACCACGGGCATTTCGGGCAATCTGGCCGATGCGCGCGGCTTTGCCGATCTGGACGTGCCGCGCCTGGCCGATACGCCGGAAATCATGGTCGAACTGATCGCCAGCGATGCCGAGGCGGGCGGGGTGAGCGAACTGGCGGTGCCGCCGGTCGCGCCCGCCATCGCCAACGCGCTTTATGCATCGACGGGGCTGCGGTTGCGGCAGCTGCCGCTGATTCCGGGGGGCGAATGACACCGGCCGATCATCCCGCCATCGCCGCGCCGCGCATCGGCGTGCTGCTGGTCAATCTGGGCACGCCCGATGCGCCCGATGCGCGCTCGGTGCGGCGCTATCTGGCGGAGTTTCTGTCCGACCGGCGCGTGGTCGAGATCCCGGCGATCCTGTGGCAGCCGATCCTGCGCGGCATCATCCTGCGCACCCGGCCCGCCAAATCGGCCCATGCCTATCGCCAGGTGTGGACTGATGGTGGATCGCCGCTCGCCGCGATCACCCGCGCGCAGGCGGCGGCGTTGCAGGCGGCGCGGCCCGACCTGATCGTCGATTGGGCGATGCGTTATGGCCGCCCCGCCATCGCCGACCGGCTGCAGCGGCTGAAGGATCGGGGGTGCGAGCGGATTCTGATCGCGCCGCTTTACCCGCAATATTGCGGCGCGACGACCGCGACCGCCAATGACGCCGCCTTTGCGGCGCTGGCCGGGATGCGCTGGCAACCGGCGATCCGGACGCTGCCGCCCTATTACGACCATCCGGCCTATATCGCGGCGCTGGCGCAATCGGTGCGGGGGCAGCTGGCGGCGCTGGATTTCGAGCCGCAGGCGATCGTCGCCAGCTTTCACGGCATGCCCGAACGCACGCTGCATCTCGGCGATCCCTATCATTGCCATTGCCGCAAGACCGCGCGGCTGTTGTCGGCGGCGCTGGGCATCGAACTGACCGTGGCGTTCCAGTCGCGTTTCGGGCGGGCGAAATGGCTGGAGCCGTCGACCGAAACGGTGCTGGCGGGCCTGCCCGCGGGCGGGGTCACGCGCGTGGCGATCGTCGCGCCGGGGTTTGCCGCCGATTGCCTGGAGACGCTGGAGGAACTGGCGATCCGCGGGCGCGAGACGTTCGAGGCGGCGGGCGGCGAACGCTTCGCCTATCTCCCCTGCCTTAACGACAGCGACGAGGGGATGAAAATGTTGGGCGATCTGGTCGCGAGCGAGCTTGCCGGATGGACGCCGACTCCCTAGCCTTGACGTCACTTCATTCGAGGAGAGGTTCATGGCACGGGTAGCGATCGTAACCGGCGGCACGCGCGGCATTGGCGAGGCGATCAGCGTCGCGCTGCGCGAATTGGGCATGACGGTGGCCGCCAACTATGCGGGCAATGACGAACGTGCCGCCGCCTTTACCGACCGGACCGGGATTGCGGCGTTCAAATGGGACGTCGCCGATTACGACGCCTGTCAGGCGGGCATCGCGATGGTCGAGGATGCGCTGGGTCCGGTCGACGTGCTGGTCAACAATGCCGGGATCACCCGCGACGGCACCATCCTCAAAATGACCTATCAGATGTGGAAAGAGGTGATGGACACCAATCTGGGCGGTTGTTTCAACATGGCCAAGGGCGTGTTCCCCGGCATGCGGGATCGCAAATGGGGCCGGATCGTCAATATCGGGTCGATCAACGGGCAGGCGGGGCAATATGGCCAGGTCAATTATGCCGCCGCCAAATCGGGCATTCACGGCTTTACCAAGGCGCTGGCGCAGGAAGGGGCGCGGGCGGGGGTGACGGTCAATGCGATCGCGCCCGGCTATATCGACACCGACATGGTCGCGGCGGTCCCGGCCGATGTGCTGGAAAAGATCGTCGCCAAAATCCCGGTCGGGCGGCTGGGCCAGGCGAACGAGATTGCGCGCGGCGTCGCCTTTCTGTGTTCCGAAGAAGGCGGCTTCGTCACCGGATCGACGCTGTCGATCAATGGCGGTCAGCATATGTATTGATCGGGCGTGCCGGATCGAACCGGCGGCGCGATGATGAAATGGCTGGCGTCCCGACGGGGCGCCAGCCTTTTGCCGGTCGAGTGGGTGGCGATCAGAAGCGGATGCCGATCCCGGCGACCGCCTGATGGCGTTCGACGCCCGCCTCGTAATTGGTGTAGCGATATTCGGCCTTGGCGATCAGATTGCCGCCCAGCCGCTGTTCGACGCCCGCGCCGATGCGGATACCGTCGGCATCGGCATTGCCCGCGACCGATTTGACCCGCGCATTGGAATAGCCGACCTTGGTATAGACCAGCGTGCGGCCCGATGCGTAGCCGAGGCGCCCGCCGACATAGAGGTCGCGGCCCATGCTGGCGATGGTTGCCGCGCCCGCCTTGAGATCGGCGGACGATCCGGTCACTTCGCCTTCGACGCCGAACACGGCGGCGCCCTTTTGAATGTCATAGCCAAGGCCGAGGCCATAGACGACGCCATCGGGGTTTTTGACGCCCGGGGTGTTGAGGTCGACCACGTCATAGCCGACCACGCCGGAGGCGTGCGCGCCGGAAAAGGGTGCGTCGTCCTGCGCCAGCGCCGGGGCGGACATGGTGAGGGCGGCGAGTGCCAGTGCGATTTTCTTCATTCGAAACGTCCTTGTTGAAACCGTGAACAGGTGCACAGCATGCTGTGGCCGTTTCCATGTGCCGCCCGTGACGGGCACGAGCCACTGACGGATTCAGTTCAGAGCGGCGGCGCGCCGGACCGGTGTGGCGGACGAAAAAAGGGCCGACCCGTTTCCGGGCCGACCCTTTGTCTGCAAGCCGTTGCGGCTTAGCGGCGGCAATAGTCGGGACGATCCGACCGGTCGATCGCGCGGCCCGCCAGGGCGCCCAGCACGCCGCCGAGCAGCGTGCCTGCGGTCTTGTCGCCGCGACCGGCCACTTCGTTGCCGATCAGGCCGCCGGCGATCGCGCCGATCACCGTGCCGCCATCGCCATTGTCGCGACAGCTGCTGCGATTGCGACTGGCATAGCGGCGATCCTGGCCGCGATAGTCGCGCCGGTCATAGCTGCGGCGATCGTAGCTGCGGTTATAGCCACGGTCGTAGCCGCGCCCGTCGCGATATTCATAGCGGCTCTGCGCCGCCGCCTGGGTTGCGGGAACGATGGCGGTGCCGGTCATCGCCAGCGCGGCGCCGATCAGGGAAAGCTTCTTCAACATCGCGCGTCTCCTTTGCATTTGCTCGAATCGTTCGATGGCCAGTGGTGGACATCGTTGTTGAGGCTGTTTTGCCAAAGGCGGGTTGAGCCGATGCTGAATGCGCGCGTTATCGCGCGTTCAGGGTGATTGACGAAATCTGATGATCGCCGCTGGGCGGCGGGGCATCCCTGACCGGTGCGCGGGATGACGTGCGAGGGGGGATAGTGCCCTTCCCCGATACGCAACGCGGGGAAAACGGGCGACGCACGAAATCATGCGCACCGGCGGATATGGCGGGTCGATGGCGTGGCGCCCGCGACCCGTTAACTTGCAGGTAGATGAACGCGATTGACCGTTGGATGAACGCCGCTGTTATCCAAGGTTCAGCTTTGCGGGGCGGGCAGGGCCGTTCATAGGGGCGCGATGCGGATCGCCTTGTCCATCCTAT
>CADEEK010000005.1:10116-40918 GCA_902826325.1 uncultured Sphingomonadales bacterium | reverse complement strand
CGAGCCTGTGGGGGCAGGACGGGGCGCTCGCCGCCCAGCCGGGCGACGACATCAATGTGCTGGCGCTGGCCGGGGCGCTGCATGCGATCGGGCCCGCACCGGCGCCCGCCGTGCCGCTCAACCTGCTGGGCGATCATGCCGGCTGTGCGATGTTTCTGGCGCTCGGCATGGTCGCCGGGGTCCTGGGTGCGCAGGCGACCGGGCAGGGGCGGGTGGTCGATGCCGCGGCGATCGACGGGGTGACGGCGTTGATGGCGCTGACCCAGAGCCTGTTCGCATCGGGCCGCTGGCTCGACCGGCGCGAGGCCAATGTCGTCGATGGCGGTGCGCCCTTCTACCGCTGCTACGCCTGTGCCGATGGCGGGCATGTCGCGGTCGGCGCGATCGAACCCGCGCAATATGACCGGCTGTGCGCGGGCCTTGGCCTGCGCGTCGATGAGGTGCCGCAATTCGATCGTGCGCAATGGCCGCGCATCGCCGCGACCTTTGCCGCGCAGTTCGTCAGGCGTCCGCGCGCACACTGGGCGGCGCATTTTGCCGATCATGCCGGGTGCGTGACGCCGGTGCTGTCGCTGGAGGAATCGGCCCATGATGCGGGGGTGCTCGCCCGCCGCCCCGTCGCGACCGGGCCGACCGGCAGCCCCGCCGCGCCGCAATTCCTGCCGCGCACCCCGATCGCGGCCCCGGCGCGGGCGGGGTCGGTCGGGGAAATGCTGGCGCGTTGGGGGGGATAGGGTCGGTCGGTTCGATCCAGCGTCGATCCCCTGCGAAAGCAGGGGGGCAGGGCCATCAGCGATATGGTTTGCGACCCTGGGCTCCTGCCTTCGCAGGAGCACGGACAAAGCTGGTTTGCGGGTATTTACGTCAAACGAACCTCACGCCGCGCGGGCCTGGCTCCAGGCGCCGGCGATTTCGGCGAGGTCGTCGGCGACGGCGCGGAACGGGGCGGGGTCGCTGCCCAGGCTCGCCTGGACGATCTGGCCGCGCAGGCTGTGATAGAGCGTCGCGAGCGTGCGCGAAATGTCGCCGCCGCGTTCGAAATCGAGGTTGGATTCGAGCGCGAACAGGATCGCCGTGGCGCGCGCGATCCGCTCGCTCTTGATCGGCAACTGGCGCTTTTCGGTCGCAAAGGCGGCCGAACGCAGCGCGGCGATGCATTCGCGATACATCAGCTCGACCAGTTCGTGCGGGTTGGCGCCGGTGGTCCGCCCGACCGCATCGATATTGCGATAGGTGGCGGCGGCGTCGGTGGTCAGCCGGAACGGTCTGGGGCTGGCCTTAGTCATTCTTGTTCCACGCATCGATCTGGTTTTCGAGGAAGGTCAGCGTCGATTTATAGGCCGCGACCTTGGCGTCCATGCTGGCGAACTGGCGCGTCATCCGCTCACGCAGGGCGTCGGCCTTTTCCAGCGCCTCGGCCCGGTCGTCGGTGACGTCGGCCTTGATCCGGGTGTAGTTGAGCTCGCTGGCGCCAAGGCCCCGGATCGTGCTGGCCGCGGCGGTCGAGATCGAATCGAGCGCGGCGGACAGGCCATTATAGGTCGCGGCGCTGCCATTGGGCGCGGCGAACATCTTTTCGACCTGGGCGGGATGGTTGACCAGCGCGAGCGACAGCGCCGCGGTATCGACGCTGAGCGTCCCGTCGCGGTTGGTCCGGATGCCGATCTGCGCCAGCGAGGTCGGGCCGCCATCGGTCGAGCTGGCGATCTGGGTCAGCGTCAGTTCCTGCAGCTGGCGCCGCAGCGTCTTTGCCGCCAGATCCTGCCGCAGCGATCCGGTGATCGGGTCGAGATCGGCCTGCAGCGCGTTGAACACCTCGTTATAGGTGTCGACGAAATCCTGCGCCGCCTGCAGCAGCGTCGTGGTCGGCGCGCTTTTGCCGATATTGACGATGGTGCCGACCTGCGCCGTGACCAGATCGAGTTTCACGCCGGGGATCAGGTCGGAAATGCTGTTCGAATCGCGTTTCAGCGCCACCCCGTCGACGGCGACGATCGCATCGGCGGCGGCGCTGCCGATGGTCGTGCCGCTGGCGCCGACGCCGATATTGAGCGCGGCGAGCCCGGTATGACCCGGCGTTTCGGTGGCGGTGAGGGTGAAGGCGCGGCTCGATCCGGTCGCCCCCTTGAGCACCAGGCGCGATCCGTCGGCATCGGTCAGGATCGATGCGGTGACGCCCGCCTTGGCCGCGTTGATCGCGTCGGCAATGCCCTGAAGGCTCGAATTGCCCGCGCCGATGACGATGTCGACCGCCGCCGCCGATCCCGGCGTAAAGCTGGTCATCGCGCCGTCCGTGACCGCCGCCGTGCCAAAGGTGAGCGTCAGCGTGCCCTGGCCGATCGCGGCGCTGGTGCTGGCGCGCGGCGCCGATGCGGTGGTCTGCGTCGCGGCAAGCTGGCGCACCTCGACCCGCGCGTTCAGTTCGGTGAGGTTGGCGCCGGTCAGGCGTGAGACGTTGACGACCGACGGGTTGGAACTGGTCGGCTGGGTCGACAGCGTGCCGCTTTTGGTCAGCGTCGACAGCGCGCTGGCAAAGGTGGTGATGTTGCTCTTGTGCGTCGCCGCGGCGCTGATCTGCGCCGTCAGCGTTTCCTCGCGCGCGGTGAGCTGCTGGTTCTTCAGCTCGAACTGCGCATCGACCAGGCCCTGCACCAGCGCGGTGGTATCGATGCCCGATCCGCTGCCCAGCGTTTTTGCAATCGGTTCAATCGCCACAATCACCCCCCGGGACTCTGGCCCCTATGCCTGGGTTAACGACCGTCATCGCGCGCCCTTTAGCGCCATCTGGCGGCCATTTTCGTCGAACAGCGCGCTGTCGGGCACCGTGATCGCGGGCATTGCGCGCCCTGCCCGCTTGTCGAGGCCGAAGACGAAGGCGAGCACGGTGGCGACGGCCATATAGAGGTCGTCGCGAATCTCCTGATTTTCGCGGCTGGTGAAATAGATGGCGCGGGCGAGCGGGGGCAGTTCGACGCGCGGCACGGCGAATTCGTCGGCCAGTTCGCGAATCGCCAGCGCGGTTTCGCCGCGCCCCTTGGCGACCACCACCGGCACCTGGTCCTTGCCCGAATCGTAACGCAGCGCGACCGAAAAATGGGTCGGGTTGGTCAGCACGACATGCGCCGTCGCGACGGTCTTGCGCAGCCCGCCCTTGGCGATTTCGCGCTGCCGCTGGCGTTGCGCCGACTTGGCCTCGGGCGACCCTTCGGTCTGTTTGTGCTCGTCCTTGATTTCCTGATGGCTCATCTTGAGCTTCGAGAAATGGCGGAAGATCTGGATCGGCAGGTCGATGCCCGCGATCAGCAGCAGCCCGCCCGCCATGACGAAGACGAGCAGCATGAAGGTATCGCCCAGCGCCTTTACCGCCTGTCCGAGATCGGCCGAGACGAGACCCATGGTCGCGCCCGCCGATCCCCACAATATCCACGCCCCCATGCCGCCGAGCAGCACCACCTTGAGCAGGGATTTGAACAGTTCGATCCAGCCGGTCGGGCCGAAAATGCGCTTGAGGCCCGATGCCGGGTTCATGCGGTTGCCCTTGGGCGCGATCAGCTTGCCGTTGAAATGGAATGCGCCGAGCGCCGCCTGGCTGGCGATGGCGCCGATCACCGCAACCGCGAACAGCGCGGCGAGCGAGGGCGCGAGCTTCCACCCGGCGGTGGCGAGCGGCTTCCACGGCTGGAAGCTCTCGATGTCGTCGCGGCCGAAGGTGAAGCTCGCCGACATGACCTCGCGGATCGCGCCCAGCAGTTGCGGGCCCATCAGCATCATCCAGCCACAGCCGAGCAGCACGACCAGCGCCGTCGCGAAATCCTTCGATTTGAGAAGATTGCCGTCCTCGATCGCCTTTTGCTTGCGCTTGGGCGTTGGTGCCTGGGTCTTTTCACCTGCGCTTTCCGACATCAGCCGAGCACCAGCGTTTGCGCCGCATCGAGCGCCTCGCGCACGATCACCAGCATGAAATCGCCCATGGCGGGCATGCCGACCAGCAGTGCCAGCACGCCCATGGCGAGGCTGGCGGGAATGCCGATCGCGAACAGGTTGAGCGCGGGCGCGGCGCGCGAGATCATGCCGACGACGATGTTGAGGCACAGCAGCAGGAAGCCGACCGGCAGCGCGAGCAACAATCCGGCAAGAAAGGCATAGCCGCCGAACATCGCGATATTCTGCAGCTTGCCCGGCACCAGCCATGCCTGCCCCGGCGGAAGCAGCTCATAGGAGCGGATGACCAGTTCGACGAGCACGAGATGCCCGTCCACCGCCAGGAACAACAGCGTCAGCAGCACGGTGAGGAACTGGCCGAGCGCCGGGGTCGACTGGCCCGTCTGCGGGTTGATCGCGGTGGCGAAGGACAGGCCCATCGACACGCCGATCACCTCGCTCGCCACCAGGGGCGCGGCAAAGGCGATCTGGATGATGAAGCCGAGCGCGAGGCCGACCAGCGCCTCGGCCGCGATGGCGAGGATGGTGGTGGCGGAGAAGATTTCTTCGGGGATCGCGATCTCGACCGCGTTCATCGACAGGATGCCGATCGCGCCGGTCAGCAGGATGCGCACGTTGAGCGGCACCGACACCGCGCCGAACACCGGCGCCGCGACGAATGCCGCGCCGACGCGGACCATGGTGAAGATCAGCGCCCAGAGCTGCGGTTCGATCGAGAGGCCGAAGCCCATCAAATTCCCTCTCCCGGTGGGAAATGGAGGGAGGCCCCCGGACTTGTTCCGGGGGGCGGAAGGGTGAGGGCGGCGGGATGGCGCGCTTCGCTCACCCTCACCCTTCCCACGCGCTGACGCGCGCGGGCCCCTTCCCTCTCCCGATGGGAGAGGGTGATGTTCACCGCACCAGCTCCGGAATGCGGTCGAAGATGCCGGTGGTGAAATCGCCGAGCAGGCCGAGGATCATGCCGCCGAAAATGACCAGGCTGACCCCGACCACCATCAGCTTGGGAACGAAGGTCAGCGTCTGTTCCTGGATCGACGTCGCCGCCTGCACCATGCCGAGGATCAGGCCGGACAACAGCGCCGGGATCAGGATCGGCGCCGAGGCAAGCGCGAGAATCCACATCGCTTCGCGTGCGATCGTGAGGAAATAGTCTGCGTCCATGATCTTTCCCTAACTCGCGAAGCTTGAGGCGAGGCTGCCCATCGTCAGGGCCCAGCCGTCGACCAGCACGAACAGCAGCAGCTTGAACGGCATCGAGATGATCGTCGGCGACATCATCATCATGCCAAGGCTCATCAGCACGGTGGCGACGATCAGGTCGATCACGATGAACGGCAGAAAGATCAGGAAGCCGATCTGGAAGGCGGTCTTGAGCTCGCTGGTGACAAAGGCGGGCAGCAGGATCGAAAAGGGCGTGTCCTTGGGGTCCGCGATCGGGCCGGTCTTGGCCATGTCGGCGAACATCGTGATGTCCTTGACCCGCGTCTGTTTGAGCATGAAGGCGTGGAGCGGTTCGCCCGCCTTTTCGATCATTTCCGTCGCGCCGATCCGCCCTTCCGCATAGGGCTGGATCGCCGTTGCGTTCATCTGCGAGATGGTCGGTGCCATGATGAAAAAGGACAGGAACAGCGACAGGCCGACCAGCACCTGATTGGGCGGCGTCTGTTGCAGGCCGAGCGCCTGACGCAGGATCGCCAGCACGATGATGATCCGGGTAAAGCTGGTCATCATCAACAGGATGCCCGGCAAGACCGTGAGCAGCCCCATGATGATGAGGACTTGCAGCGACAGGCTGAGCGGCGCGTCGCCGCCGCCGAGATCGCCGAGCGCGCGGTCGATCGCATCGCCCATGCCGGGTGGCGGCGCGGCGCCGGGTGCGGCGACCGGGGCCGGGGCGGCACCCTGCGCAAAGGCGGGCGCGACCAGGAACAGCGCGAGCGCCAGCGCGCCGAGGATCAGCGCGAAATGGCGGAAATGGGCGTTCATCCGTCGATCCGGTCGATCAGCGAGACGCCGTTGCGGCTGACCGAAACCAGCAGCCTTTTGCCCTCGACCTCAAGCACCGCGATCCGGGTGCCGGTCGACACCATCATCGTTTCGCGCACCTTGAGCAGCCGGTCGCCCTGATTGCCGGGCAGCCGCGCCTCCAGCTTGCGCCAGAGATAGAGGCAGCCGATCAGCAACCCGCAGACCAGCGGCAGCAGGATCACCAGCTTGAGGATATAGGACCACATCATCGACGGTCAGCCCCGTTTTTCCGGCGCGACCAGTTCGGTCATGCGCACGCCGAACTTGTCGCCGACGGTGACGACTTCGCCCCGTCCGATCAGCGTGCCGTTGACGAACACGTCGAGCAGTTCGTCGGCCTGACGATCCAGCTCGATCACGCTCGATTCGCTCAAGGCGAGCAGTTCGCGCAGCGTCAGCGTGGTCGATCCGATTTCGACCGTCAGCTTGACGTCGACATCCTGGATCAGATGGAAATTGGCGGCCGCCGCATTTTCGGCGGCGAAATTGCCGGTCATGTCGTTCATCGTGCGTCCTCGGTCAAAAGCGGTTCGAAACGGGTCAGGCGGATCGCGGCATGGCCGTTGGCGGTGCCGACGGTGCCCAGGCCAATCTTGTGGCGGCTGACCATGATCGGCACATCGGGGCCGAAGCTGATCGGAATGACGTCGCCGGGTTTCAGCGCCATCAGCATCGACACCGGCACCACCGGTTCGGCCAGCACCGAGCGCACCGGCAGGCGCACGGCGAGCGCGGCGCGGGTGAGGCCGCTGCGCCATTCCGGCTCCGGCTCGGCTTCGCCGCCGATCACCTTGGCGGTAAGCGAGGGGGTATAGGGTTTGAGCGCGGCGACCGGATAGAGCAGGTCGATCCAGTGCGGCTTGGCATCGCCCGCGGCGACGCCCAGCCGGGTGATGACCAGCGCGTCATTGCCGTCGATTTCCGGCGCGGCCGACAGCGGCGCGAGCAGTTCGACCGGCGCGAAATCGATCTGCGCCAGCATTTCCCACGCCGATCCCAGCTGCGCGGCGATGTCCGCCGACAGCCGCTTGAGCAGCGTTTCGGTCGATCCGGTCAGTTCGGTCGGCATCGGATGCGGCGCTTCGCCCTCGCCGCCGAAAAAGCGGTCGAGCATTTCAAAGGCGAACTTGCCCTCGATCACGATCTGCGCGCGCCCGCGTCCCGGCGACATCGCCAGGGGGAGCCAGGCGGTCAGCCCGTCGGGGCGCTCGCTCTTGTAATCGGCGAACCGTTGCACCGCGAGCGGTTCGGCCCAGCAGCGCACGCCTTCGCCGACCAGCGGTTCGAACACGGTCTTCAGGGATTTGGCGAGCCGCGCCGACAGATGCTGGACGCTGTGCAGATCGCCGAACGGATTGAGATTCGCCGCGCCCAGCGCCGGTGCGTGTTCCGCACCGGCCCTGGATCGCTCGCGTCGTTCGGCTGTCGCCGTTTCTGAAGGGCCGTTAACCATGCCCGTTCACTGAACAATGAAATTGGTAAAGTAGACGTTACCAATACCGCCAAATCCCTCTTTTTCTTTCAAAACGGTGTTGATTGCCGCGGCGAGGCGCTTTTGCAGCTTGCGCTTGCCATCGGCGGTGAACACCTCTTCCTCGCTGGTTTCGCCGAGCGACAGCAGCACGGCCGAGCGGACCGCCATTTCATGCGTCTTGAGGTTTTCGATGACGCGATTGTCATAGGCGGTCGAAATCGCGACGCCGATCTGGATGAAATGGACGCTTTCGCGAAGGTTGGAGGTGAACTCCTTTTCCAGCGCGTAATAGGTGGAGGCATATTTGTCGCCGCCCGACCCCTTGGGCGTCGGCATGCCGCCGCTCTCGCCCGCTTCGCCCTTTGCTTCGGCGCGCACTTCCTCGCTCTTGGGCACCAGGCGCGGCGTATCGGCGTCGGCGGCCGCTTCGTGTTCGCCGCCGCCACCGCCCAGCATCCCGGCGGCATAGAGCCCGCCGCCGACCCCGCCGGCCGTCAGCACGACCAGGACGAGGCCGATGATGATCCATTTCATCGCGCCGCCCTTTTTCTTCTTGGGCGCGGGCGCGCCTTCTTCAGTGTCGCTCATCGGTCAGTTCCCCCTCGGATAAGTTCAAGCGATACGTTGGTGATCGGTGTGTTCGGGCACGGCCTGCGCGCTCGCCGCGACGGGGCGGGCCGGGGTGGCCTGTTGCTGCTGGCGCGGCTGGTCCTGCTGGCCGCCAGTGCCCGAATCGACGCTGGTCTGGCCCAGCTTGACCCCGCGCGCCTCGGCCAGTTCGGCAAGGCGCGGCGCGGCCTCGCTCAACAGCTGGCGCGCGGCGGGATTTTCGGCGTTGAAATGAACATGGATGCGATCGCCGTCGCGGCGGATCGAAATGTCGAGCGCGCCGAGATTTTCGGGCGCCAGCTTGATGCGGGTATCGGCGGCCTCGGCCGAATCGCGCAGCGTCGCGATGCGCTCGATCATCTGGCCGGTCCAATCCTCGCGCGTCAGGTCGAGCGGCGCCTGGTCGGTGGCGGACATTGCCGTTACCGGCATGCGCGTGGCCTGGGCCGCCTGCGCCAGTTGCCCGGGATCGGCGGCGGGTGCGGGTTCGCCGCGCGTGCCCGGTCCGGTCCAGCCGGTGATGGCGGAGGCGAACAGCTGTGCCGCCGATGCGACGGTGGTGGCGGGCGCGGTGGCGGCAGGCGCGAGCGGCGTCACCGCCGCGCCGCGCAGGTCGAACCCATGGGTGGGCGATGGCATCGGCGCGGCGTCGCGGGGATGCGCGACGCTGCGATCGGTCGTCGCGCGGGTGGCCAGGTCGCGCGGCACGATGATTTCGACCGGCGTTGCGGCGTCCTGCGGGACAGGGGTGACGGGCGGCGTGATCGGGGCCGGTGCCGACTGGACCGGCGCAACGAGGCCCCGTGCCACCGGTGCCGCCGGTGTCAAAGGTGGAGCGGAGACGGCCAGCGTCCTACCGCTTGGCGTCGTTGCGACGGTGCCGGTTGTCGGTGAGATGGGCCGATCTGGCATCAATGGCAGGTCGGGTGCGACATCGGCACGGGCGCCGCTGCCGACAGGGGCGTTGGTGAGCGGCGTCGCTGTCGTTGCGGCCAGCATGGCGACGCTGGCGCGCGGCCTGTCGGTGGCCGGTTCGAACGCCGGGGGTATCGCCATAAGCGGCGCGGTGGCCATCGCCCGACGCAGATCGACCTGCCCGCCCGCAACGGGCAGGCGGAGAACGGCGTCCGCGAGCGGTGTGTCGGGCGCGAGGGCGGGCGGTGGCGATGCCGGTTCGCCGGGGGCATCGCCAACCATTGTGGCGGATCCAGGTTGCGGCTCAGGCATCACTGTCGGGACGGCGCCTTCGGGCAGCCATGCCAGCACCGCTTCGGCATCGTCCATATCCTCGGCGGCTTCGACCTGCTCGGTCAGCGCGCCGGCTTCCGGCAAGATCTTGCCGCCACCGGCACCGCCTTGCCGCTCGCCCGCACCGGGAAGCGTCGGCAGGGACAGCGCCGCAAAGCTCAGGTCGAAACCCGGCAGCGGACGTAGCGCAAGGCCGCCCCGCGCAGGTGCGAGGGCAGTGGGAAGCGCGGATTGAGAAAGCGAAAGCACATCAAACACGGCGTGCGTCATCTCCGTTGCGAGCCTGAACAAGCCTCCAAAAGCAAAGACCGTGCCGTTTTTCGGGATCGCGTCAGCCTGACGGACATCCCGCCGCCGCTAGAGCCGCTTTTTTGCGGCCGCGGGCATGTCTTCGAGCGCGCGCATCGCGCGGGTCGCGGCATTGGCCTCGGCGCGTTCGATCAGCTTTTCGATCGCGGTCTGGTCGCGCTTGGCCTCGCGCGTCGCATCGCGTGCGGTGTCGAGGCCGCGTTGCGCCTCGGCGACGCGCCGTTCGGCGGCCTGGGCCGATTGCTGCAGCCGCTCGCGATAATGGGCGGCGGCGATCAGCGTCGTCGCGCTGCCGGGCGTCGGCGCGGGGGAGGGCGCCACGCCCTGCGCCAATTGTTCGATGCGGCGGCGCAGCGCCTCTTCGGCGGCGACCTTTTCGTGCGCGGCGACCTCGCTCGCACGGACCATGTCGAGCTGCAGCGTGCGGACGCGCAACAGGCGGTTGAGTTTCTGCGCGTGCTTGTCAGCCATCGCTAGTTATGTCCCACACCGGTCCGCTCCCCCACCCGGCCACCCATCGGATACTGGCGTTGGCTGGCCGGGTGCGGGTAGCCCCGCAAAGTATTACTTTGCGGGGCTACCCGTGGGGGCGTGGGCCGGTGCCGCGCGGGTCGCATCACGCATCGCCGAACACGCCGATCAGTTCGGCGACGGCATCGTCCAGCCCGACCGTTTCGTCATGTGCCTGGCGGATATAGTCGAGCACCGCGCCATGGCAGGCGATGGCCGCGTCGATCGCCGGATCGGCGCCTGCGCGATAGGCGCCCATCAGCACCAGGTCGCGATTCTCCTCATAGGTGGCGAGGTGGCGGCGCAACACGCGCGCGGCGGCGATATGGTCCTTTGCCGCGATGTCGGTCATCACCCGGCTGACCGATGGGCCAAGGTCGATCGCGGGATAGACGCCGCGTTCGGCCAGCGCGCGGCTCAGCACGATATGTCCGTCGAGGATCGAGCGCGCCGAATCGACGACGGGGTCGTTGCCGTCATCGCCATCGGCCAGCACGGTATAGATGGCGGTGATCGATCCGCCGCTGTGCACATCGGTGCCCGCGCGTTCGATCAGGCTGGGCAGCATCGCGATGGCGCTGGGCGGATAGCCGCGCGCCGATGCCGGTTCGCCCAGCGCGAGGCCGATTTCACGCCCCGCATGCGCGACTCGGGTCAGCGAATCCATGATCAGCAGCACCTTCTTGCCCTCGGCGCGAAAGGCTTCGGCGATGGCGGTGGCACGCAAGGCGCCACGGATGCGCAGCACGGGGGAATGGTTGGCGGGGACGGCGACGACGACCGAGCGTGCGCGCGCCTCGCCCGCGACCTTGGTTTCAAGAAAATCGGCGACCTCGCGCGATCGTTCGCCGATCAGGCCGATGACGATGACGTCCGCCTTTGCCGCGCGCACCATCATGCCGAGCAGCACCGACTTGCCGACGCCCGAACCCGCCATGATGCCGACGCGCTGGCCCTGGCCGATGGTCAGCAGGCCGTTGATCGCGCGCACGCCGACATCCATCGGCGAAAGCACGCGGCCCCGGTCGAGCGGCGACTGGATCCGGCCGGCGAGCGGCCATTTGCCTGCCCCCCGGATCGGGCCGAGCCCGTCGATCGGCTTGCCCGCGCCATCGACCACGCGGCCGAGCATCGCCGGCCCGACCTCGGCCTCGCCCGGTGGGCCGACCGGGCGCACCGGGGCATTGGGCAACAGTGCGGCGGGACCGCCCAGGTTCATCAACAGCGTCTTGCCGCCGCGAAACCCGATCACCTCGGCATCGACGCGGTTGGGACCGGTGCCGATCGCACAGACGGTGCCGACCGGCAGCGACAGGCCGACCGCCTCCATCAGCAACCCGTCATAGGAGGACAGGCGGCCCGAAATCTTGGGCTGGGCCGCAAAACCGGCGCAGCCCAGGCCGTCGAGATAGTCGGCGGTGAAGCGATTGAGCATCATGGTCCCTGATTATTGGCCCTAAACGGCGGGCGGGATCGGCACGCGATCGATCGCGGCGGCCAGTTGTTCGAGCCAGAGGTCGGGGCCGTCCTCGACGATGGTGGAGGCGCTTTCGATGACGAAGCCGCCGCGCGCGACATTGGCGTCGCCGACCGGAAAGACGGTCTTGGGCAGCTTGCCCTCGACCAGCGGCACATCGTCGGGGTGCAGGCGCAGCATCGCCGATTCGGCGCTGTCGGCGAGCATGTCGGTGGCGGCCTCGATCCGCTTGGCCAGAATGTCGGGCGCGACCCCCGCCTCGCCGACCATGCGGGTAACGAGGTGCAGGACGGTCTGACGCAAATGGCCAGCCATGCGTTCGCGGTCGAAATGCGCACCCCCGGCCAGCGCGTCGCTCACCTGTTGCAGCAACGCGGCCTGGGCAGCGGCGGCCCCTTCGGCCTCGGCCTGGCCCGCCGCCAGCCCTTCGGCATAGCCCGCCGCGCGTGCGGCGGCGACCGGATCGACGAAGTCGCTTTTGGCCGGATCGCTTGCCGGGTCGAACGGGTCCCAGCCCTGGGTCGGTTTGTGCCCGGGTTCGGCCGGGCTGTAATGGCGTGGTTCGGCATCCGCCATCGATTCGCGCGGGCGGATCGCGCGCGGGGCAAAAGCCTCGGGCGGGGCAAAGGCGCGTTGCAGCGCGTCGGCGATACCCGCGTTGCGCGCGGCAAGGCCGGGGCGGAATTCAGACATAATCGTCGTCCCCGCCGCCGCCCGGCATGGTGATCGTGCCGTCCTTGACCAGCTGGCGCGCGATCGAGATCATCACCTTTTGCGCGTCGAGCACTTCGGACAGCTTCATCGGGCCGCGTGCTTCCATTTCGTCGCGGATCGTGTCGGCGGCGCGGCTGGACATGCAGGCGAGAAAGCGGGTGCGTGCCGCCTCGTCCACGCCCTTGAGGCTGCGGACCAGCACGTCGCTTTCGATATTGCGGAGCAGCGTGCCCATATTCTTGTCGTCGAGTTCGAGCAGATTGTCGAAGACGAACATCGCTTCCTCGATCGCCTTGGCGACCTCGCGATCCAGCTTGGCCAGTTTCGGCATCACCTTCTGCTCGGTGATCTTGCGCACCGACGACATGATCTTTGCCGCTTCGCGCGTGCCGCCCATCTGCAGCCCCGCCGCGCGGCGCGGCTTGGTCGAATGGCGTTCGAGCACGGCGGTCAGCGTGGCGATCGCCTCGGGCGTCACCGGGCCGAGTTTGGCAAGGCGGCGCAGCACCTGGGGCTGAATCGCCTCGGGCAGCATTTCCAGCACCTTGCCCGCAATTTCGGCTTCGAGATGGGCGAGCAGGACGGCGGCGATCTGGGGGTGTTCCTCCTCCAGCATCCCGGCGATCTCGGTCGCGTCCATCCACGCCAGCGCCGAAATCGATTCATTGGGCTCGGGCGGCAGGATGCGCGACAGGATGGTCTCGGCCTTGTCCGCGCCCAGCGCGCGGGTGACGACCGATTCGACCTTGGGCCGGGGATTGAACTGGATCGAGCTGCGTTCCTGCGCGCGACCGGTAAAGTCGTCGAGCACCTGGGCCATTTCCCATTCGCTGACATCGGCGACGTTCATCATCGCGGCGCCGAGCTGGCGGACCTCTTCGGGATCCAGCTTTTGCAGGATCGCGGCGGCTTCCTCGTCGCCGACGATCATCATCAGCACGGCGGCGCGTTCGACGCCGGTGAAATTGCGTGGTGCGTTCACCTTATGCGCCCTCGGTCTTGATCATGTCGCGCACGGCCAGTGCCGCACGGGCGGGATTTTCGCGCGTGAAATCGCGGACCAGGCCGACCCGATCGCCCAGCGGCACGCCCGCCGCGCCCATCATCGCGGGGCTGACCTGTGACGGCATGGCGACGCCGTCGGCGCCACCCATCGCCAGCGCGCCTGCGGGCCGGCCATCCTCACGCTTCTTGAGCAGCGCCTTGGCCAGCGGACGCACGCCGAGCAGCAGGACGAGCAGCGCGATCACCAATGCCGTGACATTGCGCGCGATCATCGCGAACCAGCCGGTTTCATAGAATGGAATGCTCGCTGCCTCGGCATCGCTGGCGGCGCTGAACTTGCGGCTGATCACCTTCACCTGATCCTGGCGCGCCGGGTTGAAGCCGACCGCGGCCTTGACCAGTTCGTCGATCTGACGAATTTCGACCTGGCCGCGCGGCTTGCCCGATTCCTCGCGGACCAGCACCGCGACCGACAGGCGGGTGATGTTGCCGGGGGCAGCGCGCGTGACCGAGATTTCCTTGCCGGTGTCATAGCTGCGGGCGAAGCTGTCGCTCTGTTTCATGCCCGCGGGCGGCGCGGCGGGCGTCGTCGGCTGGCCATCGCCAGCGGCGGGACCTTCTGGCGTCGGCGCGGCGACCGTCGCGGCGGCGGGCGCGGTGTTGGACAGTGCGCCGGGGATGCCGCCCGGGGCGTTCGCGCCGTCGCGCGGCGCGCCGGTCCAGTTGCCCTGTTCGGCGCGAACCACGGCGCCCTGCTTGTCATAGGTTTCGCGCGTCGCCTGACTTTCGTTCAGATCGACCTCGGCCTGCACCTCGGCGGTGAAATTGCCTGCGCCGAGCAGCGGCGTCAGCAGCTGGACGAGCTGCTGGCGATATTTGTCCTCGACGCGGCGCTGGAAATCGATCCGCGCGTCGCCGCCGGTCGCATCCTGGCCCGACGCGCTGAGCAGCGTCCCGGCCTGGTCGATGATCGTCACCGCTTCGGATTTCATCCCCGGCACCGACGAGGCGACGAGGTTGACGATCGATTTGACCTGCGCCTCGGTCAGGCTGCGGCCGGGTTCCAGCGTGACGATGACCGAGGCCGAGGGCTCGGCCTTGTCGCGCACGAATACGCTGGCTTCGGGAGTGGCGAGATGGACGCGGGCGATCGACACGGTGTCGATTTCGCTGATCGACCGGGCGAGTTCGGTTTCGCGTGCCTGACGCAGCCGTTCGCCTTCCACGGCGCGCGACACGCCCATCGGCAGCTGGTCGAGCAGCGCATAGCCGCCCGGCGCCGCCTTCGGCAGATCCTGTCCCGCGAGCAGCATCCGCGCGCGGTGGAAATCATCTTCGTTGACGGTGATCGATCCCGAATTGTCGATGCGATTGGCGATGTTCGCCGCATCCAGCGCCTGCGCCACCGCCGCCTTGTCGCTTTCGGGCAGGCTGGCGAACAGCACCCGTTGCGGCGGGGTCGACAGCATCGCCCAGGCGAGCGCGGCGGCGCCGATCAGGCCGAACATGAAGATCATCGGCAGGCTGCGCTTGACCGCAGGCTGCGCGAGGATCGAGCCGACCTGCTTGAGCGGGTTGGCGGGCGTGGTGCTGGCCGGGGCGGCGGGCGCGTCGGCGACGGAAAGGGCGTTATCCATGGCTTATCAGACCGGCATGCTCATGATGTCACGATAGGCGGTCAGGAGCTTGTTCCTGACCTGCAGCGTCGCTTCGAATCCGACCGACGCTTCCTGGCGGGCCAGCATCACCTTGGCGATGTCGACCGTTTCGCCACGCTCATAGGCGGCGGCAAGCTCGCCCGCCTTATGCTGCGCGCCATTGACCTGTTTCAGCGCGGTTTCCAGCGTGTCGGCAAAGCTGGACGGGCCGTCCGCCTGGGGCTGGCCGACCGGCGCCGCGGCACCGCTGGTGGCGCGCTGCAGCGCCTCGTTGCGTTCGAGGATCTGGGCGCGGAGCTGCATGACGCGGTCGATGCCGCCCGCTCCGCCGATGCCGGTGACGCCGCTCATGCGCTGGCCCTCCGTGTGATGTCCTCACCCTGCTCACGCGCCTTGGCGAGGCGGTAGCGCAGCGTGCGTTCGGAAATGCCCAGCCGCCTGGCGGTTTCGATGCGGCTGCCGCCGCATGCCGCCAGCGTTTCGCGGATCGCCGCGAACTCGCTCAGCTGGACGATGTTGCTCAGCGTGGCGGGGCCGGTGGCCACCGGCGCCTCGCTCGCGCGGTCGAAGATCAGGTGATCGGGCGTGATCGCGTCGCCGGGGCACAGCAGCATCGCGCGCTGAATGACATTTTCCAGCTCGCGGACATTGCCCGGCCAGTCATGCGCCTGCAGCACCGCCAGCGCATCCTGCGTCACCCAGGGCAGCCGGGTGCGGCCCGCACCATGGCGCAGCACCATCGCGGCGGCGAGCGCGGCGATGTCGCCGGGGCGTTCGGCCAGCGCCTTGGTCGACAAGGGAAAGACCGACAGGCGATAGTAAAGGTCGGCGCGGAACCGCCCTTCGGCGACTTCGGTCTGCAGGTCGCGGTTGGCGCACGCGATGACGCGCACGTCGATCTTTTCCGGGCTGGTCGCACCGATCGGCACGACTTCGCGTTCCTGCAGCGCGCGCAGCAGCTTGGCCTGCAGCGGCAGCGGCATTTCGGCCACTTCGTCGAGCAGCAGCGTGCCGCCATTGGCCGCGCGGAAGAAACCTTCGCCCGCCGCATTGGCGCCGGTGAACGCGCCCTTTTGATGGCCGAACAGCAAGGCTTCGAGCATGGTTTCGGGCAATGCCGCGCAATTGACCGCGATGAACGGGCCGTCGCGGCGGCTCGATCCCATATGGATCGCCTTGGCCAGCACTTCCTTGCCGGTGCCGGTCGGGCCGTTGATCAGCACGGTGATGTCGGCGGCGGCAATCCGCTCCGACAGCGCATACAGGGCGAGGCTTTCGGGATCGGCGGCGACGGGGGCATGGGGGCCGCGCAACATCGCGCTGGCAAAGCCGGTTGCGACCGCCATGTCGTCGGCATCGCAGACGATGCGTGCGGGATTGCCGTCGAAAAAGGGGATCGCCTGGGCAGGTCCCTCGGCCAGCACCAGCGTGCGGGCGGAAACCGGGGGCGCTTCGCCGTCGACGACCATGAACAGATCGCCGGGCATCGGTTTCACCTTGTCGGCGGCGCCGATGATGAACCCTTGCGCCCGCAGCGCCGAAACCAGCGCGTAATTCTGGCGAAGAACCGCGGCGGACGGAAAAATCGTCTGCATTCGAAAACCCCCTGTGGAGCCTCCAAATGCCCGATTGATGGTAAACGAGTGGTAAACCATCCGGCAAAAATCTGCCCATCCGGCTTTAGATTGCCGCGCGCGCCCTCCCGCGCCCGCGTGAAGGGCCCCGAATTTTTTTGCTTAATCCACCGGTCAGCCTGTCGTTCTCCCCTGTGGCGGCTCGGGCTCTCTCGCATTTTCAGGGGGGGAAAACGGGGGCGCCAGACTGAACGGAGAATGGGACATGACTGTTATCGGAACGAACATCGCGAGCCTCCGCGCCGCGAATGCGTCCAAGATGGCGTCGAGCTCGCTGCAGACGGCGATGGAGCGCCTGTCGACCGGCAAGCGCATCAACAGCGCCAAGGACGACGCAGCCGGCCTCGCCATTGCGAGCCGCATGACCAGCCAGATCAAGTCGATGAGCGTCGCGATCCGCAACGCCAATGACGGCATCTCGCTGGCGCAGACCGCGGAAGGCGCGCTGAACGAAGTTACCAACATGCTGCAGCGCATGAAGGAACTGGCCACCCAGGCGTCGTCGGGAACCTATTCCGACAGCGACCGCACCAACATGCAGACCGAAGTCACCGAGCTGTCGGCTCAGATCGACGACATTCTGCGCAATACCAAGTTCAACAACGTCCAGCTGTTCGCGACCGACGCCGACATCAGCAAGACGATCCAGATCGGCGCGAAGTCGGGCCAGACGGTCGACCTCAAGATTTCCGCACTGGATCTGAGCTCGATCACCGGCAAGACGATCGCGGCACCGGCGGCCGAAGCCGTCGAAGGCGAAGGTGAAGGCGAAGGCGAAGCGGAAACGACCTATTCGCTGCAGACGCTGGCATCGGGCGACGAGCGGATCGGCAGCGAATATACGGTGACCGCCGACGATGTTGCCAACGGCGCGACGTTCGCAATTGCCGAGGGCCGCAAGGTCCAGCTGAAGGTCGGCGACAAGATCGACGACGGCGCGGGTGGTCTGAAGACCCTGGTCGATGGTGACACCGAACTGACGGGTCTTTACACCGTTACCGCCGACGACATCGCCAACAGCGCCGAAATCAGCGCGTTCGACTCGCCTGCTGAAGGCGATGTGATCGAGCTGGCCGAAGGCGACAAGGTCTGGGCTGCGGACGCGACCGAAGAAGTCGAGGGTGAAGGCGAGACCGAAGCGACGGGCGAGCTGGACACGCTGGCATCGGGCGACGAGCGGATCGGCAGCGAATATACGGTGACCGCCGACGATGTTGCCAACGGCGCGACGTTCGCAATTGCCGAGGGCCGCAAGGTCCAGCTGAAGGTCGGCGACAAGATCGACGACGGCGCGGGTGGTCTGAAGACCCTGGTCGATGGTGACACCGAACTGACGGGTCTTTACACCGTTACCGCCGACGACATCGCCAACAGCGCCGAAATCAGCGCGTTCGACTCGCCCGCTGAAGGCGATGTGATCGAGCTGGCCGAAGGCGACAAGGTCTGGGTCGCAGCCGAAACCGGCGAGGGCGAAGGCGCAGGCGAGGGTGAAGGCGAAGGTGGCGGCGAAGCTGCGACCGGTCTGCAGATCACGTCGCGGACGCTCGCTTCGGCGGCGCTCGACACGATCGACAGCGCGCTGGATGCGGTCGCTTCGACCCGTTCCAGCCTGGGTGCCGCGCAGAGCCGTCTGGAATCGGTGGTCGCCAATCTGACGACCAACTCGACCAACCTGACCGAAGCGCGCAGCCGTATCGAAGACGCCGATTTCTCGGCCGAAACGACGGCGCTGGCCAAGGCGCAGATCCTGGCCCAGGCATCGACCGCGATGCTGGCCCAGGCCAACCAGTCGCAGCAGAATGTTCTGACGCTGCTTCGCTAAGCGTGTGCCGGTCGGGGTGTCACCCCCCTGACAGGCACCACGGCCGGTCACCCTTCCGATGTATGGAAGGGCATGCGAGGAAGCCCCGGTGGTCGCAAGACCGCCGGGGCTTTTCCTTGTGGCATGAAGGGCGCGGCGCGCTCAGCCTTCGGGCCGGGTCCAGATCCATCCGCCGACGATCAGCGCGGCGGCGATCGTCACCAGCGGCCAGGGCATCGGCGTCAACGCCAGCGCGATCACGATGCTGATCGCAAAAGCCGCCGCCGCCGCCTTCTTGCCCGTACGGTTGATCGCGCCATGTTCGCGCCAGCGCGCAATGTGCGGGCCAAAGCGCGGATGGTCGAGCAGCCGCCGCTCCATGCGCGGCGAACTGCGCGCAAAGCAATAGGCGGCCAGGATGACGAATACCGTGGTCGGCATCACCGGCAACAGCGCGCCGATCACCGCCAGGCCAAGGCACAGAAAACCGGAGGCAAGGTAGAAGTGGCGGCGCACGGGTCGATCCTGTCGACGGGCCGGCCCGCCGGGTAAAGCAACGCCCTACCACGCTGATCTGCGAATGTGTCGCGAAAAGAAGTGAGGCGGAAGCGGCCCCCCGGCACGCCTCCGCCCCAGCCCCCGATGCGTCCGGCGCCCCCCGGCACCGGTCGCACCCTATCCCAATCGGCGGGCAAGCCCCCGTTTCAACCGGTCGTGCGCGCTTTTCTTGATCTGGCAGACGCGCGCCGCGCCGACGTTCAGCACCTGGCCGATTTCCTCGAGGTTCAGTTCCTCGACATAGTAGAGCTGGATCACCAGCTGTTCCTTTTCGGGCAGTTCGGCGATCGCGGCGATCAGCGCCTCGCGCTGGTCCGCCTGCGCCAGCTGGTCGAAGGCGTCGGGTTCGTCGGACATGAACCAGGGTCCTTCGTCCGAATAGACATCGTCGATCGAATCGAACCGCACCGCCTCGGCGCTCGCATAATCGCTGCGCAGCTTTTCGACGGTGACGCCCAATTTGGATGCGACCGCCGCTTCCTCGGGCCGGTTGCCCGTTTCGTCGGTCAGCGCGGCGACCGCGTCGTTATAGATGCGGCGGCGCTTCATCGCGCCGCGGGTGATCGTCGCCTGTCGGCGCAATTCGTCGATCATCGCGCCGCGCATGCGGGTCTGCAGATACTGATCGAAACTGACCAGGCCGCGATCCTCGAAACTGGCGGCGGCCTCGACCAGTGTCACCAGCCCGATCTGCACCAGATCCTCGACATCGATGATGCTGCTCATCGATCCATGGACATGCCAGGCGAGGCGGCGGACCAGCGGCATATGCTTGGCGACCAGCGCGTTCATGTCGCGCCGGGTCTCGCCGCTGCGGCCATAGGTCAGCGCGAATTCATTGGGGGCGGGCTGATAGCTCATGCGGGCACCATCCCGGCCTTGCCGGCCAATGCGGGGGCGGGCTCGGGCGCGCCGATCACGGCGACGACCTCGACCGACTTGTCCTCGGGCACTTCGAAGAAGCTCATCACCGGGGTATCCGGCAGGCACGTCCTGACCAGCTTGCGGATCGCGATGCGGATCGAGGGCTGGACGACGAGCGCGAAGGGCTTGGCCTCCGCCACCAGCGGCGCGGCGGCGCGTTGCAGCGCATCGACGATGCGGCGGCCCAGATCGGGTTCGACGGTGTGGCGCTTGGCCGGATCGGACCGGATCGCCTGCCCCAGCAGCGCTTCGAGCTGCCCTTCCAGCGTCATCACGCGCAGCGGTTCGCGCACCCCGCACAGCCGCTGGATGATCAGCGGCCCGAGTTCGGGGCGGATCAGTTCGATGATCTCGTCGGCATCGAGCGTCTTTTGCGCCGCCTGGGCGATCGCGGCGGCGATGCGGCGGAATTCCTTGAGCGGAATATTCTCGGCCAGCAGGCCGCGCAGCACCTGCGTCAGCGTCGTGATCGGCAGCGGATTGGGCGACAGCGAAGCGACCAGCTGCGCCGCGCGTTCGCGCAGGCCGTCGAGCAGCGCCTGCACCTCGTCGGGACCCAGCAGGTCGGCGGCGTTCTGGATCAGCGTCTGGTTGAGGTGCGTCGCCATCACCGTGCCGGGATCGACCACCAGCCAGCCCTGGCCCGTCGCCGCATCGGCATCCGCGGGCGAGATCCACACCGCCTCCAGCCCGAACGTCGGGTCCTTGGCCTTCGTCCCGTCAAGCTTGCCGACCGCCTGCCCGGTATCGAGCGCCAGAACTTCGTCGGGCGACACGCTGTCCTCCCCGATCACCACGCCGCCAACGACGATGCGATAGGTGAAGGGGGGGAGGTTGATGTCGTCGCGGACGCGGACCTGGGGGACGACGAAGCCGAGTTCCTTGGAGAGCTGGCGGCGAACCCCGGTGATGCGGCCCATGAGGGCGCCACCACGACGTTCGTCGACCAGCGGCACCAGGCCGTAGCCGATGTCGATCATCACCTGCATATTGTCGGTGACTTCGTCCCAGCCGATCTTGGACGGATCGGCGGGCGCCTCGGCCTCTGCCTCGACCGGCGCGGGCGGGCGGGTCGATGCCTGATACATGCGCCAGGACATGAACCCGGCGCCGGCGGCGGCGGGCAGGATGATGAAGGCGGGCATGCCGGGCAACAGGCCGAGCAGGCCGATGATGATCGCGACTGGGGTCCAGGTGCGGTGGCTGCCGAACTGGGTGCCGATCTGGCCGGTCAGGTCCTGGTCGCCCTCGCTCTTGACGCGGGTGACGATGGCGGCGGCGGCGATCGACAGCAGCAGCGCCGGAATCTGTGCGACCAGCGCGTCGCCGATCGACAGCAGGACGTAGGTCTGGGCCGCTTCGCCCAGCGTCAGGCCGTGGCTGACCGGACCCAGGATCAGGCCGCCGATGACGTTGATCGCCAGGATCAGCAGGCCGGCAATGGCATCGCCCTTTACGAATTTGGACGAACCGTCCATCGCGCCGTAGAAATCGGCTTCGGTGCCAACCTCGACGCGGCGCGCCTTGGCCTCGTCGGGCGTGATCAGGCCGGCGTTGAGATCGGCGTCGATCGCCATCTGTTTGCCGGGCAGGGCATCGAGGGTGAAGCGTGCCGACACTTCGGACACGCGCCCCGCACCCTTGGTCACGACGATCAGGTTGATGATGATCAGGATCGCGAACACGAACAGCCCGACGACATAGTCGCCGCCGATCATGAAGGTGCCGAACGCCTCGATCACATGGCCCGCCGCCGCTTCGCCTTCATGCCCATGGCCCAGCACGACGCGGGTCGAGGCGACGTTGAGGCCGAGCCGGAACAGCGTCGCGAACAGCAGCACCGTCGGGAAGGCGGAAAAGTCGAGCGGCTTTTGCGCGTTCAACGCGACCATCAGCACGGCGAGGCTGATGATGATGTTCATGATGAAGAAGGTGTCGAGCAGGAAGGTCGGCACCGGCGCGATCATCATGCCCACCAGCACCAGGATGGCGATGGGCAGTGCGAAATTCTTCAGCGTGGGAAGCGCGTTCCCCTTGAGCAGCATTGCATTCACGTCGGTTACGCTCCCATGCGCGCGAGCATCAGATAGGCGAGGCGGGCGGTTTCAGGCGTCGGCCGCAGCGGATTGATCCGCGGTTCGCGCGCGGCGGTGGTGAACCGGTCTAGCGTGTTCAGCCATTGGCGGTCCTGGCCCACCGCGTCATTGCCCAGCACGACTTCGACATCGTCGCCGAGCGACTGGACCAGCTGTTCGAACCGCGCGTCGAGCGTGCCCGAGGCGAGGCCGGTGGCGCCGACCGCCGCCGCGCCCTTGTCGAGCTTGCCCGCGAACCGTTCGTAGATCTCGCCGAGCGAGCGGTGCGCGCCATTGGCGTCGAAGAAGATGTTGCGGTTGGCGCGCGCGGCGGCGGGGAACATCGCCGCGCCGCTGCGTTCGGGATTGGCGTCCATCGCGCGCAGGAATTTGCGTGCGCCGCCAAGGCCCAGGAAATGCGCCATGTAAAGGTCGGTGCCGGTCGCTTCGCGGCCGAGCGTGGTTTCGAGCGACTGTTTGTTGTCGCTGGCATGTTCGGCGGCCATCAGCGAGGCGGCCTGGGGGTCGTTGCGCAGCGCCAGGATCGCCTGTCGCGTGGCGGCATCGCCGACGACGAACCGGCCGGTCGAGGTGCGCCGGATGCTGTCCGAGGCCCAGCCCAGGCCGTGCTTGTCCCCATGTTCCTTGACGACGCCGAGCCAGCTTTGTTCGATGAACTGATAAAGGCCGGTGGCGCTGGAGGTGCGCGCGCGCGCATCGGCGCGCAGGCCGCTTTCCACCTGGGCCTGGCCCAGCAGATAGTTGAAGTCGATACCGGTCTTCTGGCTGGCCGCCGCGATCGCCGTGGTGACGTTCGCCCTGGCTCCGATCGAAGGTATAGTCATCGGGCGCTTGCTCTTGTTCCCCCTGGGTCCAGGGAGATCAGCAAGAGCCGTGCCAGTTTTTGTAGAGCGGGAAGATCTGGCTCGCACAAAGACACGAAGCCACCAAGAAGTTGGGCGGCGTGCGCGTCGTCCTACCGGTCACTGCCGATCATGAAGGGCCGCTAGGGCGGCAGACAACCCGCTTCGTGGCTTTGTGGCTTTGTATGAGAACGCTTTTGCCTCGGCTCAACCATAGGCTCCGGCAATGCCGGGCCGGTAGGACGGCAAATTATTGCCGGTCAGCGCGTGCAAGCGCCGCCGCACATTGGCGGCCATCAGGTTGACATAGATGCGGCAGGTTTCGTTGAGGCGGTGCGCCTCTTCGGCCAGCGCGCGCAGTTCCGGCGAGATGTCCGGTTCGTCATCGTTCGCGGCCCCCACCGCGTCGATGCCCGCCAGCTTGCGTTGCGTCGCGCGTTCGAGCGCGGCGACGTCGTTCGCCTTCAATGCGGCGATCTCGTCATGCAGCGCGTCGATGACGTCGATCAGGGCGTCACGACGGTTCATTCGGGTTCCACTGGAATTTGAGTGCGAGCAACCGGTCGGCGATGGTCGAGGGGATCAGCGGGAACTTGCCGTCCTCGACCGCCTTCTTGATCCGCGCGACGCGCTCGGCATCGACCGGTGCGCTGGCGGCGGCGGTGCGGGTCAGCGACGCGGCGGTGCTGGCCTGGGCCACCTGCGCATCGCCGGTCGCCGCCTTGACGGGCGCGACTGGGGCGACCGGCGCAAGCCGACGCTCAGCAATCGATGCAGGCTTGAAGCCAGTAGGATCCACCATGTCTGCAACCCTTTCAGTTGTGCCGACATACGCGAAAACGACCGTTTGCGCGGAAGCTTTAGAAAAAAATCATTCGTCGAATCCGGGCAGGCGCGCGCGCCCCGCCTCCACCGCGATGGCGGCGACCGGCGGGCGTTTGTCGTCCATCCTGACGACGATGCGCGCGCCGGGAACGGCATCGCCCATCGCGACGCCGTGACGGGTGATCGAAAAACCCGCCGCTTCGGCTTCGACCAGCACGGGGTCGCCGCGCCGGATGACCGGTTCGGCCTTGACGATGGTCGGCGCCGGTCGTGCCGTGGGCGCCGCGACCGCCGGACGGGGCAGGGCGATGACCGGCACGAACAGCCGCCATTGCTGTGGCCCCTGGCACCGGATCACCACCGCATCCTCGGCATCGGATCGCCAGCTCAATTGGGGATCGGCACAGGCAGCGAGCTTGAGCCGTTTGTCGACCGGCGCGCGGGCGCCGCCCATATTGCCGATCGGTGCCCCGGCGAAGTTTTCGACGAGCTGGTCGAGCGCCTCGGTCGACTGGAACCCGCCGGGGGTTGCCGCCGCGACAAGGGCGGGAAGAAGAATGGCGATCATATTGGCCTCCGCTTCTTAATTGCTGTTGCCGGCAAAGCCGACCGAAAGGGTGACGGCCCGACGCTTGCCGGGAACGATGGCGATGGTGATGCGCGACGGGTCCACCGCGCCGCTGGCGATCAGCGCCGCGGCGACGGTACGGGCGCGATCGGCGGCGAGAATCGCGGCGCTGCCGGTTTGCGGGTCGACGTCGCCCTGCGGGCCGGTCGAGCCGGTGATGGCGATATGCGTGCGCGGATCGCGCGCCGCATCGCGCGCCCAGGCGATGGCCGCGCCGGTCGGCGCCCGGGCCGATCCGCTGGCAAAGCCATCGACCCGCGCGGTGGCGACGGTCATCGGCATGGGCGACGAGCGTTCGGTGCGAAAGCCGCTGCGCAGGCCCGCCGCCAGTGCCCGGGCATCGAGCGTCTGGGTCGCCTGGAGCAGCACGAAGAAGCCGACCAGCAGCAGCGCGAGATCGGCCAGCGTGATCAGCCAGCCAGAGCGGGCGGGTGTCAGATCGTCGAAATCATCGGCGATCATGCCGCCACCTCCCGCGCCGAAATTGTGCCGCGCGCGCGGTCGAGCGTGGCGAGGCGGGCGAGCGGCGCGGCCAGCCGGACGCGCTGTACCGCTTCGGCCCGGGCGAGCCGCTTGAGCCGCGAGGCGATCGGCAGCGCGACGAGATTGGCGAGCAGCGCGCCATAGAGGGTGGCGAGCAGCGCCACCGCCATCGCCGCGCCGATCCGCGCGGGATCGGTCATCGTCGCGAACATCTGCACCAGCCCCAGGATCGTGCCGACCAGCCCCATTGCCGGGGCGGCTTCGGCGGCGCCGGTCCACACTTCGATCGCGGCGCGGTGGCGTTCGGCGCGCGCCTGCACGCGCTGGGTAACGATGGCCTCGACCTGTTCGGGGGTTTCGCCGTCGATCGCGGCTTCGATCGCGGCGGCCATGTCGGGATCGGCGATCACCGACCGGTCGAGCGAGAACAGGCCATGGCGCCGCGCGATGCGTTCGAGCGCCGCGACCTGATCCAGCATGGCGTCGGCGACCAGCGGCCGCCGCCACAACACGCGCAGCGCGACCAGCGCGCGGGCGACATCGCCCAATCGATTGCGCAGCACCATGCTGGCGGCGGTGCCGCCCAGCACGATCGCGATCGCCACCGGATCGAGAAAGATGCCGGGGACGATCGTCGCGCCGCTGGCGGGTTGGGAAAGCATGGCGATATTCATGCGCGTGATCTTTGCAAGCACCGGGCCAAATCCCGCTTTGCCGCCGGCGCGCGGGCAAAGCGCGATCGGGGCGGCAAGACCGGCAATCCCCTTGCCGCCCGACCGGCAAAATCTTGCCGTCGCCACCGTCGCAAGCGGCAAATCGCGCGACTTCAGGGCCGCCAGCGAAATTGGCACGCCCATTGCTAGGATGGTTGCGAACAATTGTGCGGAGGCGTGCAACATGGGTAGCAACAACATATTCGGGGTGCATGGCGCGGCGCTTCAGGTGCGCTCGCAGCGCATGGGCGTGCTCGCGTCGAACATCGCGAACGCCTCGACGCCGGGTTACAAGGCGCGGGACATCGATTTCCGCGAAGCGCTGAGCGCCATCGAAAGCCCGGACGGGATCGGCGGCGGATCGATCGACGGCGCGATGAAATATCGCGTGCCGCTGCAGCCGAGCCTGGACGGCAACACCGTCGAACTCGCCACCGAACAGACCGCGTTCGCCGAGAATGCCGTCGCCTATCAGACGACGCTCGCATTCCTGAACGGGCGGATCGACACGCTCAAGCGCGCGCTGAAGGGAGAATAAGCCATGGCCGATCAGCCGCTTTCCATCTTTCAGGTCGCCGGGCGCGCCATGTCGGCGCAGCTCGTGCGGATGAACACCACCGCGTCGAACCTCGCCAATGTCGGCCAGGTCGCATCGACGCCGGGCGAAGCCTATCGCACGCAGAAACCGGTGTTCCGCACCGCGTTCGATGCGGCGAACAATCTCGCCACCGTCGATGTCGAGCGTGTCGTCGCGGCGGGCGAGGCGCCGACCAAACGGTATGATCCGGGCAACCCGATGGCCGACAAGGACGGCAATATCTGGGAAAGCGCGGTCGATGAAACGCGCGAGCTGGTCGACATGATGGAGACCGCGCGCACCTATCAGAACAATGTCGAGGTGATGCAGACGGCCAAGACGCTGATCACCCAGACGCTTAATCTGGGACGTAGCTGATGAGCTTTGACAGCACCCTTGCGGGCCTGGGCATCGGCCGCACCGGCGCCAGCACCGCGCAGGCGGCGACCAGCGGGTCGAACGCCGCGATGGACCAGTCCGACTTCCTGACGCTGATGACTGCGCAGATGAAGAACCAGGACCCGTTCGATCCGGTCGACAACACGCAGATGGTTGCGCAGATGGCGCAATTCTCGTCGCTGGCCGGGATCAGCGAGATGAACACGACGCTGGCGGCGATTTCGGCCAAGCTTGGCGCCACTTCGACCACCGACCTGGTGTCCTGGGTCGGGCGGACGGTGCTGACCGAGGGCAGCGTCGCCTATCCGCGCACCGACGGGTCGGTCGGCGGGGTGATCGAGCTGGGCGCCGAAGCGGCCGAGGTGAATGTCGTGATCGAGGGGCCGAACGGCGAAATCCTCAGGAACGTCTCGCTCGGCGCGCTGCCCGCGGGCCAGTCCGAATTCGAATGGGACGGCACCACCGATACCGGCGAACCGGCCGGCGGCGGCCCGTTCACCATCCGCGTCGCCGCCCGCAACGGCGATGGCGACGGCGTTTCCGCCAAGCCGCTCGTCTGGGCCCCCGTGACCGCGGTCGCGATGGGCAGTGATGGCAACCCCGTCCTTACCCTGCCCGGCATCGGTCAGGTTTCAACCTCCGCGATCCGCAAGATCGGCTGAACTTTCCAAGGAGCAATCTGATGTCCTTTTATACCTCGCTCTCCGGTCTTCAGGCGGCGCAGACCGACATGTCGACCATCTCGCACAACCTGTCGAACGTTTCGACCAACGGCTTCAAGAAGAGCCGCACCGAATTCGCCGACGTCATCGCGTCGAGCGTCTCGCTCGATCCCAACCAGATGGTCGGTTCAGGCACCACGGTGAAGGCGATCCGCCAGCAGTTCGGCCAGGGCGGAACGCAGCAATCGACGTCCTCGCTCGACATCGCGATTTCGGGCGACGGGTTTTTTGCGGTCAAGCCGGGGCTGGAAGCGGCGGGCGTCAATTTCACGCGCAACGGCAGCTTCCTGGTCGACAGCGACCGCTATGTCACCGATTCGCAGGGGTCGTATCTTCAGGTCTATCCGGTCGACGGGTCGGGTGCGGTGATCGCCACCGGGCTTGGTTCGACGGTCAACCTGCGCCTGCCGCAGACCAGCGGCGTGCCCGAAGCGACCGAGAATGTCACGCTGTCGCTCAACCTGTCGGCCTATTCGTCGGTGCCGTCGGCGGCGTCGCGCTTCACTGACGACACGCCCTATGCGTTCGACCGGTTCGATCCGGGCACCTATAACAATTCGACCCAGACGACGATCTATGACGCCAGCGGCAATCCGCTGACCATGACCAGCTATTTCGTGCGCGAGACGACCGACGTGCCGAGCACCTGGTCGGTCTACAGCTTTGTCGGCGACAAGCAGCTGAGCGTCGATGCTGCCGATCCGCAGCCGATCACGCTGACCTTTGACGCCGGTGGTTCGTTGGTGACGCCGACCGCGGCGACGCAGTTCGCGCCGTTTACCGTCGGCACCAGCACCTCGCAACACGCGATCGCGCTCGATTTCGGCAGCGCCACGACGCAGCTTGGCGCGCCGTTCAGCATCCTCAGCCGGTCGCAGGACGGCAAGGCGGTCGGCCAGCTCGACGGCGTCAATGTCGGCGAGGACGGGATCGTCCGGGCGAGCTTCTCCAACGGCGACAATCTGGCGCTGGGCAAGATCGCGCTCGCCAATTTCTCGAACCCGTCGGGCCTGCGCCAGCTGGGCAATTCGACCTGGGCGGCGACCGGCGTGTCGGGCGAGCCGCGGCTGGGCGAACCGGGCGCGAACGGCTTTGGCGGGTTGATGTCGGGTGCGATCGAACGGTCGAACGTCGACATCACCGAGGAACTGGTCGGCCTGATCGCGGCGCAGCGCAATTTCCAGGCGAACGCCAAGGCGCTCGATACCGCGAGCCAGATCTCGCAGACCATTTTCAACATTCGTTCGTAATCTGAAGGATTTGGAGGCGTAAGCGATGGACAGACTCGTCTATACCGCGCTGTCGGGGCTGAAGGGCCAGATGGATGCGCAGGCGACGATCGCGAACAATATCGCGAACGCCTCCACGATCGGCTTTCGCGCCGACCGGGTCAATTTCGAGCGGCTGATGGTCAGGGGCGAGGGGCACGACAGCCGCCAGCCCAGTGCCGAAACCGTGGTCGATATGGACCGGCGCGCGGGCGCGATCGTCCAGACCGGCCGTGGGCTGGACGTCGCCATCACCGGCGACAACTGGCTTGCGGTGCAAGCTGCCGATGGCAGCGAAGCCTATACCCGGCGCGGTGATCTCCGCATCGCGCCGAGTGGCGTCTTGGAAACCGGCGACGGTTTCCCGGTGATGGGGTCGGGGGGCCCCATCACCGTGCCACCCCATGACAAGATCATGATCGCCGATGACGGTTCGATCTCGATCGTGCCGCCCGGTGCCGATCCCAGCCAGCCGCCGCAGGTCATCGACCGGTTGAAGCTGACCAGCGATCAGGGCAGCGTGACGGTCAAGGGGCTGGACAATCTGCTCCATGTGCGCGGCGGCGGCGTGTTGCCAACCGATCTGGACGCCCGGGTGCAGACCGCCGCGCTGGAACAATCGAACGTCAATCTGACGCAGGCGCTGGTCGACATGATCGAGAATCAGCGCAGCTACGAGGTGCAGGCGAACCTGCTTCGCGAAGCCAAGTCGATGGACGAGAGCGCCGCGAGCTTGATGCGCGTCAGCTGAAACATCAGCGCGCCGGTTTGATGCGGCTCAGCTGAAACATCAGCACGCCGGTCTGATGCGGCTCAGCTGAAATGGATTTGAGGAAGGAACGAAGTCATGGGTTCTGCAGCAATGCACATCGCGCGCACCGGGCTTGATGCCCAGGACATGCGCATGCGGGTCATCTCGAACAACCTCGCCAACGTGAACACCACGGGGTTCAAGCGCGATCGGGCGAGCTTCGAGGCGCTGGCCTATCAGGTCGTGACCGCGCCGGGTTCGGCGAGCACGTCGGAAACCCAATATGCCACCGGCCTGAACCTTGGCACCGGCGTGCGCATCCAGGGCACCGCGCGGATCGATACGCAGGGGTCGTTCCAGACCACCGGTAACGCACTCGACCTCGCGCTCGACGGCAACGGCTTTTTTCAGGTGCAGATGCCGGGCGGCCAGCTGGGCTATACCCGCGCGGGCAATTTCGCGCGCTCGCCCGAAGGGCTGCTGGTGACGAGCGAGGGGTATCAGGTGATGCCCGGCATCACCGTGCCGGAGGGCGCCACCTCGATCACGATCGGCGCCGACGGCACGGTTTCCGCGACCATCGCCGGCCAGACCGAGGCGAGCCAGATTGGCCAGATCCAGATCGCCGCCTTTCCCAACGCCGCCGGGCTGCAGGCGATCGGCGACAATTATCTGGTCGAAACCGCCGCCAGCGGTGCGGTGAATCTGGGCATCGCGGGGCAGGACGGGCGCGGCAATATCCGCCAGGGCATGCTGGAAGGATCGAACGTCAATGTCGTCGAGGAGCTGGTCGACATGATCGAGACCCAGCGCGCCTATGAGGTCAATTCCAAGATGATCTCGGCGACCGACGAAATGCTCAAATATGTCAATCAGAACATCTGAGGCGCGATAGATGAAACCGTTCAACCTGTTCGCAACCGCGCTCGCCTGTGGTGCGCTCGTCGCCCCGATGGCGGCGCAGGCCGGCATCTTCGGCAAGAAAAAGCCGAAGGAGGATTATACCGCCGTGGTGCCGACCGAGGCGCCGGTGGAAGCGCCCGCCAACGGTTCGATCTTTCAGCCGGCGGGCGGCTATGCCGCGCTGTACGAAGGCACGCGCGCACGTCGCGTCGGCGATCCGCTGACGATCGTGCTGGTCGAGCGGACCAGCGCGTCCAAGTCGTCCGGCTCGCAGCTCGACAGCAGCGGCGGTTTTTCGATCACCCCGCCGACGACCGGCGCGCTCAACCTGTTCAACCAGAGCGATGCGAGCATTTCGGGCAAGCGCGGCTTCAAGGGGTCGGGCACCGCCGACCAGTCCAACGCGCTGTCGGGCGAGATCAGCGTGACCGTGGCCCAGGTACTGCCCAACGGCACGATGCTGGTGCAGGGGCAAAAGCGCGTGACGCTCAACCGCGGCGACGAATTCATCCAGATCAAGGGGATCGTGCGCCCGACCGATATCGACGCGAGCAATCGCATCGCATCGACCCGCGTCGCCGACGCCCGCATTTCCTATACCGGCAAGGGCGATGTCGCGCGCGCCGGACGGCAGGGGTGGCTCAGCCGCTTCTTCCAGGTCATCAGCCCGTTCTGAGGATGAAAGACATGATCCGCTTCCTCCT
>CADEEK010000005.1:0-10016 GCA_902826325.1 uncultured Sphingomonadales bacterium | reverse complement strand
GTGGTGATGATCACCGCCGAGCTGCCGCCGTTCGCCAAGCCGGGGCAAAAGCTCGACATCACCGTATCGTCGATGGGCAAGGCCAAGTCGCTGCGCGGCGGCACGCTGGTGCTTACGCCGCTGCAGGGCGCCGATGGCCAGATCTATGCGATGGCGCAGGGCAACCTTGCCGTCGGCGGCCTGGGCGCCGAGGGCCAGGACGGGTCGAAGATCGTCGTCAACATCCCCTCGTCCGGCCGCATCCCCGAAGGCGCGACGGTCGAGCGGGCGGTCGAGACCGGCTTTGCCACCGCGCCGACGTTGACCTTCAACCTCGCCCGTGCCGACTTCACGACGGCGCAGCGGGTGGCCGATGCGATCAACGGCCGGTTCGGTTTCGGCACCGCGCGTGCGGTCGACGGGGTTTCGGTCGCGGTCGCCGCCCGTCCCGGCGCCGATGTGCGCGCGCAGATCATGAGCGAGATCGAGAATCTGAACGTCGATGCCGCCGAGGCGCCGGCCAAGGTTATCGTTAACGCGCGGACCGGCACCGTCGTCATCAATTCGGCGGTGCGGGTCAGCCCCGCCGCGGTAACACATGGTAAACTAACCGTTCGTATTGATGAATCCCAGCGTGTCAGCCAGCCGCTGCCGTTCAGCCAGGGTCAGACCGCGGTCGAACAGAAAAGCGGTGTGGGCGTCGAGGAGGAGAAGCGTCCGATGTTCATGCTGGAACCGGGGCCAAAGCTTGCCGATGTGGTCAAGGCGGTGAACGCGATCGGCGCGTCGCCCGCCGACCTTGTCGCGATCCTCGAAGCGTTGAAACAGGCGGGTGCGCTCAAAGCCGAGTTGATCATCCTGTGACGGATATTCGCTCGCCTTTGGCTCTGGGTTCAGCTGCGCTGAACGGCGGCACCAGCCCGCGCGCCAACTTGGTTTCCTCGATGGGTGGCCAGGTGGGGGCGCAGGCCGGTGCCGCGCCGCTCAGCCCGACCGGCAGTGTGTCGACCGACACGGCGCGGCTGGGCACGCGCGCCAATCTGGAGCAGGCGGGCGAGCGGTTCGAGGCGATCTTTACCAAGATGATGCTGGGATCGATGCGCAAGGCGAAGCTAGCCGACAGCCTGTTCGAAAGTCAGGCGCTCGACCAGTTCCGCGACATGCAGGATCAGAAGCTGGCGGAGAATATGGCCGTCCACGCGCCGATCGGCATCGGCAAGGCAATGACCGAATTTCTCGCCCGCGCGGGAACGGTGCCGGATGCGGCGGTGCCATCGACCACGGCCGGGGATGACGTCACATGAGCGACATGCTGTCCATCGGCGCCAGCGGCGTCCGCGCCTATCAGACCGCGCTGACCACAACGTCGGAAAATATCGCCAATGCGGGCACCGCGGGCTATTCGCGCCGCGTCACCACCGTGCGCGAAATCGCCGCGCCGACCGATGCCAGCAACACGACACCCAATGGGCTGGGCGTGGCCGTCGATGGCATCAACCGCGTGTCGGACGAGCTGCGCAATGCAGAGGTGCGCGCGGCAGGCTCGGACCTTGGCCGCAGCGAAGCCAGCGTCGTGTGGTTCACGCGGATCGAAAGCGCGTTGACCGGCAACAAGCTGGACGAACGACTGACCGCCTTTTTCAACGCCGCCGATGCGCTGGCCGCCGATCCGACCGCCAGCGCGCCGCGTGCGACGATGTTGCAGGCGGCTGCCGTGCTCGCCAACGCCTTTGCCGCGACCGGCACCGCGCTGGAAGGCGCGCTCGCCGATCTCGACCAGAGCGCGGATGCGACGACGGCGCAGCTCAATACGCTCACCGCCAGCCTGGCCAAGGTCAATTCGGGGCTGGGCCGGAGCGCGGCGGGGACCAGTTCGCAGGCGGCGCTGCTCGACGAGCGCGACCGGCTGCTCGAATCGATGAGCGCGCTTACCGACCTCAACGTCCAGATCGACAGTTTCGGTCGCGCCACCGTGCGCGCCGGGGCGGGCGGACCGCTGCTGGTTCAGGGGGACCAGGCGGCGGTTGCCACCTATGCCCGTGGCCCCGGCGGTGCGGTGTCCTTTGCCGTGTATGGCGTCGAGGGGACCAAGCCGCTGGTGCCGGCGGGCGGCGTGCTTGCCGGAATCGCCGAGAGCGCGGCGCGCATCGCCGATACGCGCAATGCGATCGACGGGCTGGCCCGCGATGTCGCCAATGGCGTCAACGCCGTGCAGGCGGGGGGCGAGGGGCTGGACGGCAATGCCGGTGCGCCGATGTTCGAGGCGACGAGCGCCGCCAATTTCCGCCTGGTGCTGAACGATCCGCGGGGGATCGCGGCGGCGGCGGCCGGGGCGGGCGAGCGCGACAATGGCAATCTGGCGGCGCTGTCGGCGCTGCGCCGCGACGGCGGGTTCGAAACCAGCCTGAGCGGCATCACCACGGCCAACGCCAGCGCGCTGACCGGGCGTCGTTCGATCGCCGAGGTGCAGGGCACGATCCGCGCCAATGCCGCCGCCGCGCGCGATTCGGCGGCGGGGGTGAATATCGACGAAGAGGCGGTCGACCTGATCCGCTTTCAACAGGCCTATCAGGCATCGGGCCGCGTGATCCAGGTGGCGCGCGAAACGCTCGAAACCCTGTTCAACATCCGGTGATGGCGATGCGCGTAACGACCAGTCAGAGCTTTGACCGCCCGACCCTGCTGATGACGAGCCTGTCCAAACAGGCCGATACGTTGCAGACCCAGGTGGCGACGGGCAAGAAGATCCTGGCGCCGTCGGACAATGCGACCGGCTGGCAGCAATTGTCGGCGATCAAGCGCGATGCCGCCGATGACGGCGTGTGGGGCGCCAACATCAAGGTCGCCCAGTCGCTGCTCGCCGATACCGAAGCCGCGCTGGGCACGGTCGAAACCCAGTTGCAGCGGGCCAAGGCATTGGCGGTCCAGGCCAATAGCGACACGCTGTCCGCCGCCGACCGCGCGTCGATCCTGTCCGATGTCGAAGCGATCATCGCCGACCTGCTGGGCGTCGCCAACGGCAAGGATGTGCGTGGGCAGCCGCTGTTTGGCGGTGCGTCCGGCGACACCGCCTTTGCCCGACAGGCCGACGGTTCGATCGCCTATGTCGGCGTCGGCGAAGCCGCACCGATTCCGGTGGGCGAGGGGGTCAGCATCGTCGCGACCGAAACCGGTGCGCGCGCCTTTGGCGGGATTGCGGGCAGCAACGGCGAAACCGACATGTTCGCGATCCTGACCGCGTTCGCCGCCGCGCTGGCGAGCGATGCGCCGGCGGGCGGGATCGACACGGCGCTGAGCGACCTTGACGCGGCGCTCGACCAGATCGGCACCACCCGCGCCTCGGTCGGGGCGCGGGCGTTTCGCATGGATCTGGAGGCCGAACGGCTGCAGGATGCCGATGTCGCGCGCGAAACCACGCGATCGGGGATCGAGGATGTCGACACGACGACGGCGATCGCCGAGTTGCAGCGCACGCTGACGATCCTGCAGGCGACGCAGGCGAGCTTCACCAAGCTGACCAGCCTGTCGCTGTTCGATTATCTGAGGTAGGTTTTATCGGGTTGCGGCTTAGGCTCGCTCAGTCTTTGTTTGTTTAGCGGGCTGCGCCCGCTGGTTGCCGCACCAGCCCACTACCGAGTCGTTAGTTTGGTAGCCGCACCAGCCCGCTCCCCCACCCGGCCACCCATTTCAGAATATCCTGCCGATGGGTGGCCGGGTGGGGGAGTGGGCTGGTGCGGCAACCCAACAGGGACTCTGTGGCCGGGTGGGGGAGTGGGCCGGTGCGGCTACCCAACAAGGACTGCCCGGCAAGGCATCGGCGAAACGGTGACAGCGGGCTAGTGCGGCACAACCACCACCACCCTTTCACGACATAACAAACGATCCGGTAACCATATCGTTAGGGTTTGGCGGCAAGACTGTCTGCGATCGGCGCACGCCCGGACCGGATGCGCGCAGACAACAGGGGTTTGGGTCAAGATGTTTCCAGCAATCGGCTTCGTCGTCCTGATCGCGATGGTGTTCGGTGGTTTCGCGATCACCGGCGGCGCGCTCGGCCCGGTGCTGCATGCGCTGCCGCACGAAATGCTGATCATCGGCGGCGCCGCGCTCGGCGCGCTGATCATCGGCAATTCGGGCAAGGAATTGAAAGCGCTGGGCGGCGGCTTCATGAAGGTGCTCAAGGGCCCGAAATACAAGAAACAGGATTATCTCGACGTCATCTTCCTGGTGTCCAAGCTGATGAAGCTGTTGCGCGTCGATGGCCCGATCGCGCTGGAACCGCATGTGGAAGATCCCAAATCCTCTGCGATCTTCGCCGAATATCCACGCCTGCTCGCCGATCATACGCTGGTCAACCTGATCGCCGATACGCTGCGCCTGGTCGTCGTGTCGTCGGGCACGCTCGACGTGCATGCGGTCGAGGAGGTGATGGATAACGCGATCAAGACGCACCATCACGAGGTCGAGGAGCCGCAGCACGCGCTGCAGGGGCTGGGCGATGCGCTGCCGGCGCTCGGCATCGTCGCCGCCGTGCTCGGCGTGGTCAAGACGATGGGCTCGATCGACAAGCCGCCGGCGATCCTTGGCGGCATGATCGGTTCGGCGCTGGTCGGCACGTTCCTGGGCGTGCTGCTCGCCTATGGCCTGGTCGGGCCGCTGGCGGGGCGGCTCAAGCAGATTATCGATGCCGATGCCGCCATCTATCACACGGTCAAGCAGATCATCATCGCCTCGCTCCACGGCCATCCGCAGCCGCTGGTGATCGAGGCGGCGCGCAGCGGGATCGCCCACCACAACCAGCCCGGCTTTGCCGAAGTGTTCGACGGTCTGCGCGGGCGTTGATGATGCGTTTCGGCACCAGCCCGCGCCCCCTTCCAGCCACCGACACGGTACACTCGATGGGTGGCCGGGAGGGGGCGCGGACGGGTGCGGCCTCGCGCCGTGAGGCGCGCCAGACATGACCGCGCGTGCCCCACATGCGGCCAAACAGCCGCCCAAGATCATCGTCAAGAAAATCTATATCGAAGGTGGCGGCGGCCATCATGGCGGCGCGTGGAAGGTCGCCTATGCCGATTTCGTGACGGCGATGATGGCGTTTTTCCTGCTGATGTGGCTGCTGGGCGCGACCAACGAAAAGCAGCGCAAGGCGCTGGCCGACTATTTCGCGCCGACGCTGATCGAGTTCAAGCAGAACAGCGCCGGGTCCAACGGCCTGCTGGGTGGCGACGCGATGCAGGGCAAGGACAATTATCCCACCATGGCCAAGCAGACCGGCACCAGGTCGATGACCATTCCGGCGGGGGCACAGGGCGGCGACCGGGTCGGCACGGGCCAGATCGGCAGCCTGAAGAACAAGGAAATCCAGGCGATCGACCGGGTCAATTTCGCCAAGATGAAGGCCGAGATCGAAAACAAGATCAAGACCAGCCCCGGCCTGACCAAATTGGGCAAGCAGGTGCGGTTCGTGCCGACGCGCGAAGGGATGCGGATCGACCTGATGGACGATGCCGATTATTCGATGTTCGCGCTGGGCACGACCAGCTTCGTGCCCGATGCGGCCAAGCTGGTGGCGCTGGTCGCCCAGTCGATCGGCGATTCGGAAAATCCGATCATGATCCGCGGCCATACCGACAGCCTGCGCTATGGCGATCCGACCAATATGAACAACTGGATGCTGTCGAGCGCGCGATCCGAAGAGACGCGGCGGCGGCTGGTGGCGGCGGGCGTGCCCGAAACGCGGTTCGAACGGATCGAAGGGGTGGCGGATCGCGAGCCGCTGATCGCCGACAATCCCGCCGATCCGCGCAACCGGCGCGTTGCCATCACCCTGCTCTATCGCAAGGGCGGGTTCGGGGAATAACGGCCGAACGGTTGGGCACCGGCCCGGCAGGCCACACGCCGCCGGACCGCATGACCGAATTTTCTTTTAGAAGAACACCTTGCGCAGGCTGATCCGCACCGTGCGCCCGACCGGGTCGAGCAGGCCGGGCTGATAGCTGAGCGGGGTCGCCCCGGTCTGGTCGGTGACGTTCAGCCGGTTGTTGAACAGATTGTCGATCGACAGCGACACGCGCGTGCCCATCAGCCAGCGATTGTCGCGGACGAATTTGAATTGCGGGCCGAGCGAGGCGAACAACCGCAGATCGACCGTCGCGAAATCGTCGAAGCGCAGCGTTTCGCTGCTGGTCGCGCCGCCGCGCACCGTGGTTGCGCTCTGCCAGTCGACATTGAGGCGGATGCCCATGCCGTCGCGGGTGATGCCGGTGCGCACATCGACCTGGTGGCGTGGCGAGCCGCCACGGCTGCCGGTTGCCGATCCGTTGAGCAGATCGAGTTCGGGCAGGCCGTCGCGGATCGTGACGCGATCGGTCAGCGCAAGCGTGTGGAACACGCTGAACTGAAGCCGCCCGCTATTGGCCGCGCCGCCGCCGCGTCCGCCAAAGCCGCGGAACCCGCCGGCGCGCTGGGCACCCTGCGCACCCTGTGCGGGGCGGCGCTGGCCCTCGCCCGCCTGACCGCTCTGGCCCTGCTGGCCTTCGCGTTCGGCCTGTCGCGCGGCGCGCTGTGCGGCCATTTGTTCGGCCAGTTTGCGCGCCAGCGGCGAGCTGATCTCCTTGGAGAAATACATGCCCCAGCGGATCTGTTCGCGCTGGCTGCGCTGAAAATTGACCGGGCGATTGTCGATCCGGAACAGCTGTCCGGTGCCATCGCGGAAGAACCGGTCGGGGAAGGCGGCCTCCAGCTCAGCCGTCGCGGTCGGGAAGGCGGCAATCGGATTGCGGGTGATGTTGTTGTTATATTCGACGTTGAGCCACAGATTGCTGCCCGAAATCGGCTGCGTATAGAGGCCAAGCTTGGTCACGCTGCGATTGTCGGCGATCAGGCCCGCATTGCCGCCATCGACCCGGGTGATGTCGACGGTTTCGCCGCGCACGAAGTCGAACACGCGGACATTGGGCGTCGAGACGACCGGGTTGCCCAGCTGTTGCGCGGACGGTGCGCCTTCTTCTTCGGTGAACGAGGCGATGAAGCGGATCTGTTCGATCGGCGACCAGTTGGCGCCATAGCCATAGGTGAACAGCGTGCCGAAATCCGACAGCTCCTCCACCTCCATATTGGCGTTGAGCGACAGGTTGCCGATGGCGGACAGGACATCGCGACCCCGGCTGGCGATGGGCAGGTCGATATTCGCCTGAACCGCGCCGGTATCGCGGCCGATGTCCGCCGCGGCGAAAACGCCGCCGCGCCGCGATTCGCTCGACAGGTCGCTGGTCCGTGCCGTGGCGCGCACGGTGGTGCTGACATCGCCGGCCGGCAATTCGAAGATCGGGCCGCTGAGCAGCGCGTCGATCGAGCCGACATTCGATACCGACAGCGCGCGATCGGCGAGGCCGGCATTGGTGTCGGTGACGGTGCGGCTTTCGACCCGGTCCCAATTGCCGGTGACAGACCAGCGCCAGCTGGGCAGGATGTCGCCGTTGAACGAAAAGCCGCCATGCAGCGTGCCGGTGGTGGCGTTGCGCGCCAGCGGCGTCGTGCCGCCCGCGATCGGCAGCCCGAGCAGCGAGTCACTCCAATTCTGTTCAAAGCGCAGATTGGCGGTCGCGGCGGTGCGGCCGATATTGCGGCTGACCACGCCGTTGAAGGTCAGCGACTGGGTTTCCGGCGTCAGCGTGCGGAACGCCGAATCGGTGTTGGTGGTGATGATGTTGCGATCGCTTTCCAGCAGGCGCGAATCGCGTTCATATTCGACGTCGAGGTTGATCCGCCCGTCGCCATTGAGGCGAAGCATGCTGAGTTCGACATCCTGGCCGTTGCGTCCGCCGTCGGTCGCGAGGGTGCCGTCGACTTCGGCGGTGATCGACCGGAACTGGCGGCGCAGCACGATGTTCACCACCCGCTGATCGGCGCGATAGCCGAGTTTCAGCGCGGCCTCTTCGGGCAGGATCTCCATCCGCTCGATCGCTTCGGGCGGGATGTCGCGGATTTCGGCGAAGCTGGAAATGCGCCGTCCGCTGAGCAGCAGCACCGGGCCGCCGCCGCCGCGTCCGCGCCCGCTGCGTGTCTGGGGCTCCAGTTCGGTCAGCAGTTCGGCAATCGATCCGACGCCATAGGCGCGAATGTCGGCCGGGGACAGCACCTGTTCGGGCTTGATGTCGCCGGGCAGCGATCCGCGCATTTCGCCGGTGACGACAATTTCGTTTTCATCGACATAGTCGCCGCCCGAGGGGGGCTGCGATTCTTGCTGCGGTGCCGGATTATTCTGTGCGGCGGCCATCGTCGGAAGGGCGCAGGTTGCCATGGAACCCGCCATCAACCATCCAAAATTTCGCATTGCCTACTCCAAGAACCGATCGGTGCCCCCCGATGGCGCGCGCAATAGGATGGATTTGTCGCAAAATTGTGCCGCTGCGAAGAGATTTCGTATTTTTCGTCAATCGAAGCGTGATTTGGGCAACAGGGTAATGCGGCAGGCAAGGTCCGCTTCGCCCGATGCGACGATCCAGCAATCGCCGCCATCGGCGATGCCGGTGGTGAATACCACGGGGGTGGGCAGATAGAGGCGATCGGCGATTGGCGCGGTGAGCGCGGCGTCCGCCTCGATCAGCGGCGCATGGTCCGCCAGATGCAGGATCCGTGAGGGATCGTCGCGGTCGAGCAGCGCCCAGAAGGTGCGATAGACGCCGACCCGTTCGCGCCGTTCGACGCCGTGATACAGCGCCAGCCAGCCGCGCGGCGTCAGCACCGGCGGCGTGCCCCCGCCCATGCGCTGCGTGATCGACGTGCCCTTGCGCGCGCGGATGCCGGGGGCGTCGAGCGGTTTCCAGTGCAGCGCGTCGGGCGACTGGGCGAGGTGGATCGCGGGTCCGCCGAGCCATTCGCTGTCGGGCGGCGGGGCGAAATAGCCTTCGCCGAGCGGCCGGGTCAGCGCCATGAATTTCCCGCCGACCTTGCCCTCGAACAGGCACATATCCTTGTTCTGGTGATCGAGCACGATCCCTTCGAGCCGATAGTCGAGGCCGTTGACCGAGCGATAGAGCGCGGTGCATTGCCGCTCGTGCGAGACGGCGCACACGGTCATGTGCCAGGCGCCGCCGATCAGGCTGATCCGTGCATCCTCGATACCATAAGCCATGAACGACGCCGATGGTTCGATCGCCTTGTCATAATGGACCTGGACGATCTCGCCCCCGTCGCGCGTCACCTCGACCGGCAACAGCCAGGACAGCGAGGTGAGGCCAGCCCGGGGCGGCGAACTGCCGCGCAGGGTGAAGGCGCGCGGATCGGACATTTCGACGTCGTCCAGCGGGAAGCGGTCGAGGACATAGCCCTGTGCCGTCCAGCGGATCGCCCGGACATGGCCGTCGGCGACCGGATCGCACAATGCCTCCGCCACGCGGACCATCGCCAGCAGATTGCCGTTGGGCAGGCGGGTCAGGCCGGGATTGAACGCACCGAGCACGAAGGTGTCGGCGCGCAGCGAACGGCGCAGCGGCGATCGGGCGAGATCGACCTGATCGGGGGTGAAGATCAGCCGATCGTCGGGCATGCCATGGCCTTCACCTTGAAGGGCGCAATCGCACCGCTTTCATGCGTTCGCGGTGCTGTTCTGCATCTGGGCGTGGTGGCGAATCACTTCCTCGATGATGAAGCGCAGGAATTTCTCGCTGAATTCCGGGTCGAGATCGGCCTGCGCCGCCAGATCGCGCAGCCGCGCGATCTGGCGCTCCTCGCGCCCCGGATCGGCGGGGGGCAGGCCGGTCTGCGCCTTGTGGCGCCCCACCGCCTGGGTGATCTGAAACCGTTCGGCGAGCAGGAAGACGAGTGCGGCGTCGATCCGGTCGATGCTCTGGCGGTAACGGTTCAGCATCTCGTCGCTCATCGGGACTCCCTGTCGTTGGGGCATGGCGGGGGCCGCGATGCGGCCGGGTGCCTTGTCGCCCCGGTTTGGGGCCGGCGCAACCCTTTTTCGCTGGCCTTCCTCCCCCCGCCGGCCCGCCCGGTCCCGGGGCACTTGCCTTTATCCGCGCTTGGCG
>CADEEK010000004.1 GCA_902826325.1 uncultured Sphingomonadales bacterium | reverse complement strand
GTCGCGATAGAGCGAGACGTAGGTCGGGTTGTACGCCCCCCGGATCGCGCGGTCCTTCTGCACCTTCGCGCTGGTCAGATGGCGCACCAGGTCGATCGCCTGTTCGGGGTGCCGCGAATAGCGCGATACGGCAAGGTGCCATCCGCCCAGCGTCGCCGCCTGCTGCCCGTCCGCGCCGCCCCTGGGCAGCGCGACGACGCCGACCTTGCCGCGCACCGCGCTTCCCTCGCCCTGCGCCAGCGCCCAGGCATAGGGCCAGTTGCGCATGAACACCGCGTTGCCGGTCTGGAACACCCCGCGGGCGGCCTCCTCGTCATAATTGAGCACGCCGCGCGGCGAAATCGTCCCGATCCATCCCGCCGCCTGACGCAGCGCCGCGACGACGCGCGGATTGTTCGCGGTGATCCGCCGGTCGCCGTCGATGAACGTGCCGCCATTGCGCGACACCACCCATTCCAGCACGTTGCAGGTCAGCCCCTCATAGGCCTTGCCCTGAAAGACATAGCCCCATAGCCGCCGGTTGCCCGCCGCGCGCTCGCGCGCCTGGATTCGCGCCGCCGCACGGCCAAGCTCGCCCCAGGTCTGCGGCGGTTCAAAGCCATATTTGTCGAGCAGGTCGCGGCGATAATAAAGCACGCCCGCATCGACATACCAGGGGACCGCCACCAGCCGCCCGTCGACCCGGTCATTGTCGACCAGCGCCGGGAACATGCCGCGCGTCTGCCCGCCCAATGCCGGCCCCAGATCGGCCAGGTGCGTCGCCAGCATCCCCGGCCACACCACGTCGATCTGCAGCACGTCGATCTCGCTCGACCGCGAAGCGAGCAGCTGGACGTAAAGCGAAAACCGGTCGCTGCTCGAATTGGGCGTGTTGACGATCGACACGCTGTTCCCGGTCGCCCGCGCCCAGTCCTGCGCGGCTTCGCGGCACAGCGTCAATTCCATGCCCAGCGCGCCACAGGCGATGGCGATATTGACCCCCTGTCGCGCCGCCGCGCCGGGCAGCATCAGCACGCAGCACGCGGCGAACAGCCAGCCGAAAAACCGCACCAACCGGCCTCCTTTTTCAGTTCGCCGCGGCGAACAGCCGCATCTCGCCCTTCGGCTTGAACCCGACCGCTTCGAAATTGCCGAAGACATGGTCGATCCAATAGCCGATATCGTATCTGGCGACGGTCGCGCGCATCTGCGCCATCCGCGCGCTGCTCTCGTCCGCGCTCATCGCCAGCGCCTCGTCGATCGCGCGGTCGATGTCGCGATGGCCATTGGGGTTGGTATAGATGGCGTTGGGCAATTCGACGGCGCAGCCCGCTAATTCGGACAGCACCAGCGCGCCCGCATCCCCCTGCTTCGCCGCCACGAATTCCTTGGCGACAAGGTTCAGGCCATCGCGCAGCGGGATCGTCAGGCACAGGTCGGCGACGCGATAATGGGCCAGCAGCCGGTCGAACGGTTCGGCATCCGATTTGAGCATGATCGGCGTCCAGTCGAGCGTCGAAAACCGCCCGTTGATCCGCCCCACCAGCCCCTCGATCTCGCGCTGCGTTTCGTCATAGATCGCCATGCCGCTCGCCGCGCGCACCGAAATGCACAGCATGCGGATGCCGCCGCGCAGCGCAGGCTTGCGTTCGAGCAGCCGTTCGAACGCCTGCAGCGCCTCGATCGTCCCCTTGGTATAATCGGTGCGCGCGACCGACACGACCAGCTTGCGGCCATGCAGGCTGTCGCGAATTTCGGCCTGCAGCGCCTTGCTCTGCGGCGTGGCGAGAATGTCGTCGATCAGATGGACATCGGCGCCCACCGGCGCGACATCGACCAGCACCTCGCGATCGCCGCTGCGCAGCCGCGTCGGCACATGCGGTTCCGACAGCGCCTGTCCCGGCACATGCAGATGCGGCCCGACATCGGCCCGCTCGCTGATCTCCACATCCTCCAGCGCGCCCGCCAGATCGGCGAAATTCTTGGCGTAGCGCGGGATGTGAAAGCCGACGAGATCGCAATCGAGCAGGCTGTCGAGGATCTCCTTGCGCCACGGCAGGACGTTGAAAATGTCCGGCGAGGGAAAGGGCGTGTGGTGGAAAAAGGCGATCTTCACATCGGGGCGCAACCGCCGCAGATAATGCGGCACCAGCCACAGATTATAGTCGTGGACCCACACCAGCGCGCCCTGGTCCGCCTGCTCCGCCGCCGCTTCCGCGAACAGGCGGTTGACGGTGTGAAAGGTCGGCCAGTCGACCGGATCATAGCTGTAGAGCCGCGGAAAGCTGTGCAGCACCGGCCAGAACGCCTCTTTCGAGGGGACGTTGTAAACGCTGTTGGCGTGTTCGCGGGTCAGCGGCAGGCGACGGACGGTGAAGCCGCCATTGTCGTCGTCGATATGGATGACGCGCTCGAACTCGTCATCGACCTCCGGATCATGCGCCTTCCACGCCACCCAGGCGCCACCGCCCGGTTCAAGCCGGTTGAAGAAGCTTTTGAGCGTCGGCACGATGCCATTGGGGCTCTTGTTGGCGCGAAACACCGTCTGCCCATTTTCGACCGCCTCTTCATAGGGTTGGCGGTGATAGACGATGACGAGCGAGGATTTCTTCATGCCCGCGCCGCCGCATTTGCCCGGTCCAGCCCGAAATGGCCGATCGCCTCCAGCACGCCCGCCGCGCCATGGCCGCTGCTGCGATAGATTTGCGGGCCATCGGGCAGCGCCTCGACCAGCCGCGCTTCGGAATTGCCGACGGCGACGCCCTTGAACCCGGTATGGAACATCGACAGGTCATTCATCGTGTCGCCCGCGACCAGCACGCGATCGTCGGGCAACCCCAGCGCCGCGACCATCCGGCGCAGCGTCGGCCCCTTGGCGATGCCGCGCGGGAGCACGTCGAAATAAAGATCGGCGGAGGTCAGGCAATCGAACCCCGCATCCTCCACCTTGCGCACCGTTTCTGGCCGCAGCGTTTCGGGCGAATAATAATAGCTGACACGGTGGCGAAACGGCGTCGGCTGCAGCTCCAGCCCCGGTTCGTCGCGCAACAGCGCCAGCACGCGGTCATTGGCGCCGTTCCAGCGCGCAACGATGTCCGCTTCCAGATCGGCGACCGGCGCGAAATCGGCGGCGACATCGTAAACCGACGTGCCGACATCGCCAACGATATAGCGCGGCGTCGGCATGCCCGGTTGCGCGATCAGCGCGCGGATGAAATCGACATCGCGCCCGGTGACAAAGATCAGCAGCACGTCGTCGCGCGCGGCGATCGCCCCGTAAAGCGCGCGCCGCTCCGCATCGGTGCCGCCCAGGAACGTGCCGTCGAGATCGGTGGCGAGCACCAGTCCCGGCGCCCGGTCCGGCGCCGTCGCGCGCGTTGGCGAAGCGAGGTCCAGCGCGCCGCTCATGCTGCGCACCGCAGCTGGCGCGATTTGGCGAGGCGCTGGGCAAAGGCCGCGCCGATCGCCGCGCGCGCATCGATCCGCCCTTCGATCAGATCGACGACCGCGGCGACCAGCGGCACCTCGACGCCCAGTTCGTCGGCGCTCGCCAGCAGCGCGGCGGCGTTGGCCGCCCCCTCCTGCGTCGCCGTCTCCGCCGCGCCGGTCGCCAGCGCATGCCCCAACCGATAGTTGCGCGATTGCGGGTCGGTGCAGGTCAGCGCGAAATCGCCGAACCCCGCCGGGCCCAACAGCGTCCCTTGCTTGCCGCCCAGCGCCGCGACCATGTGCGACGCCTCGCGAATCGCCTCGCTCATCAGCGCGGCGCGCGCATTCGACCCACCGGCCAGCCCGTCGCACGCCCCGCACAGGATCGCGGCGACATTCTTGAACACCCCCGCCACCTGCACGCCGCAGCGATCGTCGCACGGCGCGATCACGAATTGGCCGGTCGAAAAGCGCGCGCACAGCGACCGCGCCGTCGCCAGCGGCCCCGACAGCGAAACGATGGTGTGCTTGCCCGCCGCCACTTCATCGGCAAAGCTGGGCCCGGACAGGACCAGCACCGGCGCACCGGGCCGCGCCGCCTGCACCGTGTCGGTCAGCAACCCGCCATCGCGGGCCAGCCCCTTGGCGCACAGGATGAAGGGGGCGGCGGCCTCCGCATGGGGCGCCGCATCGCGGGCCAGCTGCTGCGTCGCACCGCTGGGGCCAGCCAGGAACACGCAGGATGCCCCCGCCACCGCCTCGCCGATCGATGCGGCGATCGACAGCGGCGCGGGAAAACCATGGCCGGGCAGCCGCTCGGCATTTTCGCGCATCGCCACCATCGTCGCGGCGTGCGACGGGCGGCGCGCATAAAGCATCACGCGATGGCCACCCCTGGCCAGCGCGATCGCGATCGCGGTGCCCCAGGCGCCTGCGCCCAGAATGGCGACATGGCCGCCGGGAATATCTGCATTGAAACGGGATAAATCTTTTGTGGTGAATTGATCTCTATATGACAAAATATTCCCCTAAGATTTCAACTCTCCCCAACCATGTAAATATTATTTAAATTCAAATCCAAAAGCCTATATCCAAATAAAATCAATGGATGGATATGCCGACAATGAAGGCAAGGCATTGGCAGGATTTGAAATGACTTTGCTATACTTGCGTGTCATTTTATTATCAGAAATCTAGATAATTATCAAGCTGACCGCCGGAACCGGCGGCAGTTACAATCTTTATGCTTGCGGACCAAAGCGCTTGCCATGGCGCGCCCGATGGCAAAAATCACCCCGACCCATATCATGACCGCTGGAGACCAGGCTTGAACCCGAAACCTGCCGACCCATTTCCCTGGTGGCGCGGCGCGACGATCTATCAGGTCTATCCGCGCAGTTTTCAGGACAGCGGCGGCGACGGCATCGGCGATCTTGCGGGGATTACCCGGCGGCTCGACCATATCGCCTCGCTCGGCGTCGATGCGGTGTGGCTTTCGCCCTTCTACACCTCGCCGATGCGCGATTTCGGTTATGACGTCGCCGATTATTGCGATGTCGATCCGGTGTTCGGCACGCTCGCCGATTTCGACGCGCTGCTCGCCCGCGCGCACGAACTGGGCCTGAAACTGCTAGTCGACCAGATCTATGCCCACAGCTCGTCCGACCACGCATGGTTCCGCGAATCGCGGCGCGACCGCACCAATGCCAAAGCCGACTGGTATGTCTGGGCCGATCCCAGGGCGGACGGCACCCCGCCCAACAACTGGCAATCGATGTTCGGCGGGCCGGCCTGGAAATGGGACCCGGAACGCGCGCAATATTACATGCACAATTTCCTGTCGTCGCAGCCACAGCTGAACCTGCACAATGGTGAGGTTCAGGACGCGATCCTCGATGTCGCGCGCTTCTGGCTCGATCGCGGCGTCGACGGGTTTCGCATCGACGCGCTCAATTTCGCGATGCACGACCCCGAACTGCGCGACAATCCGCCCGCCGCCCTGCTGCACAAGCCGCTGGTGCGCCCGTTCGACTATCAGCACCAGACCTACAGCCAGTTCCATCGCGACACGCCGCGCTTCCTCGAACGGCTGCGCCAGCTGACCGATCAATATGACGGCATCTTCACCCTGGCAGAGGTGTGCGCGGACGACGGCAATGTCGCGATCAAGCGGTTCATCAAGGGCACGTCGCGGATGAACAGCGCCTATGGCTTCGATTTCCTCTATTCGCCCGAACTGACCCCGACGCTGATCGCGACGGTGATGTCGCACTGGCCGGATGAAAAGGACATGGGCTGGCCCAGCTGGGCGTTCGAAAATCACGATGCGCCGCGCGCCGTGTCGCGCTGGTGCGCGCCCGCCGACCGCGACCGTTTCGCCCGGGTCAAGCTGGCGCTGCTGATCGCGCTGCGCGGCACGGTGATCGTCTATCAGGGCGAGGAACTTGGGCTCGAACAGGACGACATCCCGTTCGAACTGCTCAAGGATCCCGAAGCGATCGCCAACTGGCCGCGCACCCTGTCGCGCGACGGCGCGCGCACGCCGATGCCGTGGGACGACAGCGCGCATGGCGGGTTCAGCACCGCCGAGCCCTGGCTGCCGCTGGGCGAAGCCAATGGCGCGCGGGCGGTGAGCATGCAGCAGGACGATCCCGAATCGACGCTCAACATCGCGCGGCGCATCCTGCCGATGCGGCGCGACCATCCCGCATTGCGCCTGGGCGGGTTCGAAAACTGCCAGATCGAGGGCGATCTGCTGGTGTTCGACCGGGTGGCGCAGGGACAGCGGATTCGGTGCCTGTTCAACCTGGGGCCAAAGCCCGTGCCCTTTTCCGACACGTCACAGGATACGCAGATCATCCTGTCGATCGGCGGCGCCACGCGCACCCGCCTGCCCGGCTATGCCTGCCTGTTCTGGGAATGCGACTGGTAGCCAACAGCCTTCAGGCACAGGCTTGCATGATGCGGACGACTTGGAACATAATAAGAACATATGTCCGATTCGTTCGCCCCGCTCCCGGCTGTGGCCGTGCCGTCCCCCGCGACGGCACGGCCCCTGCTCGCGCTCGGCGTGGCGCAGGTCGATGACTGGCTGAACGGCGGCCTGCGCCGCGATGGCGTGCATGAATGCTATGCCCTGGGTGGCGAGGATCGCGGCGCGGCGACCGGCTTTGCCCTGCTGATCGCCGCGCGCGCCGCATCGCTCCAGCCGTCGATCTGGCTGCGCGTCGGCGGGCGCAAGGCGGTGGCGGCGATGCCCTTTGCACCCGGCCTTGCCGAGATGGGGCTGCGGCCCGACAATTTCCTGCTGGTGCAACTGCCCGACATCCACGCCTTGCTGAAGGCGAGTATCGACGCCATCCGCCATATCCGTGCGGGCTGTGCGATTATCGAGCTGGACGGGCGCGCCCCGCCCTATGACCTGACCGCATCGCGGCGGCTCGCGCTCGCCGCCGAACGCAGCGGCACGCTGGTGCTGATCGTGCGCAGCGAGGCGCAACCGGGCAACAGCGCCGCGCACAGCCGGTGGCAGGTGGGCAGCGCCCCTTCGACCCCGCTGCCCGCCGACGCACCCGGCAATCCGGTGTTCGACCTGCGCCTGTTGCGCCAGCGCGGCGGGCGTGAGGGGCTGCACCTCCAACTGGAATGGGACCGTGAGCAAGCATGTTTCCGAACGCCGCTATCTGGCGGCGGTTCTGCCCTTTCTTCCGGCGGAACGGCGGATCGGCGCGCGCCTCGCGCCGCCTGACCGCCCCTTCGCCATCACGGTCAAGGAACGCGGCGCGCTCCGGATCGCGGCGCTGTCGCCGGTCGCCGCCACGCTCGGCCTGTCCCCCGGCATGGCGCTGGCCGATGCGCGGGCACTGGTCCCCGGCCTGGCGGCGTTCGAACATGACCCGGCGGCGGATAGCGCCCTGCAGCTCGCATTGGTCAGGGCGTGTGCGCGCTATACGCCGATGGCAGCCCCGGCGGGCGATGCGGCGCTGGTGCTCGACCTGACCGGCTGTTCCGCCGCACTGCGCCTGTCCCCTGCGCAGGTCGCGGCGGATTTGCGGGGACGGCTGGACCGGCTGGGCTTGCAATCCCGGCTCGCCCTGGCGGCGACCGCGCAGGCCGCGCTGGCGCTCGCCCGGTTCGACCGGGCGCAGATCGCCGACCTGCCCGTCGCCGCGCTCGATCTCGACACCGAAACGCACCGCGCGCTCGACCGCGCCGGGTTGCGCACGATCGGCGATCTGGCGGGGCGGCCGCGCGCACCGCTGGTCGCGCGGTTCGGCCCACGGCTCGCCGTCCAGCTCGCCCGCCTGCTCGAAACCGAAGATGCCCGCATCACCCCACACCGCACGCCGCCGCCGATCCGCGTCGAACAACGTTTCGCCGAACCGATGATGACGGTCGCGCCGCTGCTCGATGTCGTCCACACGCTTGCCGCCCGCGCGCAGCTGTTGCTGGTCGAACGCGGCATGGGCGGTCGCCGGTTCGAACTGGCATTGTGCCGCACCGATGGCCATGTCGCCGCGCTCACCGTGCACAGCGGCCGCGCGATCCGCGATCCGGACGAGGTCGAACGGCTGTTCGCGGCGCGGATCGAATCGCTCGCCGATCCGCTCGATCCGGGGTTCGGCTACGACCTGATCCGTCTCGTCGTGCCCGAACTCGAACCCATTGACGAGGAACAGGCGCATTTCGACCGGCCGGACGCCCCCGGCGACCTCGCCCCCCTGCTCGACCGGCTGGGCGTGCGCTTCGGCCCGGACAGCGTGCGCCGCTTCGCGCCGCGCGACGCGCATCTGCCCGAATATGGCGCCGCATTGGTGCCCCCAAACGCCCCGTCCGGCGAATGGCCCCGCCCCGAACCGGGCGAACCGCCGCTGCGCCCCCTGTTCCTCTATGATCCACCCCAGCGTGTCAGCGTCCTCGCCGAAGTGCCCGACGGCCCCCCGCGTCGCTTCATCTGGCACGGCAAACCCTATCGTATCGTCCGCCACGAAGGCCCCGAACGCATCGCCTATCCCTGGTGGAAACATCCGCATGGCGGCGGGCCGACACGCGATTATTACCGGATCGAGGATGAACAGGGCCATCGGTTCTGGCTGTTCCGTCACGGCCTTTACGGGCAGGAGGCGCGCGATCCCGCCTGGTATCTGCACGGCCTGTTCGCATGACCGGCCCTGTTGGCATGACCGGCTATGCCGAACTGGCGGCGGCGACCAATTTCTCGTTCCTGCGCGGGGCGAGCGAGGCGGCGGAAATGGTGGCGCAGGCGATCGCGCTCGGCCATTGCGGCATCGGCATCGCCGACCGCAACAGCGTGGCCGGCGTGGTGCGCGCGCATGTCGCGCTGTGCGACGCGGTCGAGGCGGCACGCGATGCCGGGATGCCGCCGCCCGATTTCCGGTTGGTGGTCGGCGCACGGCTGGTCTTTGCCGACGACACCCCCGACATCATCGCCTATCCGATGACACGGCATGGCTGGGGACGGCTGACGCGGTTGCTGACCACTGGCAACCTGCGCGCGAAAAAGGGCGACTGCCACCTCTACCTCGCCGATCTGCTGGCGTTCGGCGACGACCTGCTGGCCATCGTCATCCCCCCCGCCAGTGAAAAAATGCTGCGCCATCTGCATGCAGCATTTCCCGACCGCTTGTGGCTTGGCGCGGCCATGTTGCGGCGCGGGCGCGATGCGCGAAACCTGGCCATGCTGCGCGCGCAATCGCACGCCAGCGGCATCCCGCTGGTCGCGATCAACGATGCGCTTTATGCCGCGCCCAGCGCCCGCCCGCTCCACGACATCCTGACCGCGATCCGCGAAAAGACGACGGTTCAGGCGGCGGGCCGCAGGCTGGCGGCCAATGCCGAACGCCATCTGAAATCCCCCGAAGAAATGGCCCGCCTGTTCGACAAGGCACCGCAAGCGATCGCCGCGATTGGGACGATCCTGTCGCGCATCGCCTTCACGCTCGATCAGCTCCGCTATGAATATCCCCACGAACCCGTGCCCCCCGGCTATACGCCACAGGGCTGGCTGACCGAACTGGTCTGGACGCGCGCGCGCGAACGCTGGCCGGATCGGATTCCCCAAAAACTCGCCGCACTGCTCGACGAGGAACTGGCGATCGTCGATCCGGCCAATTACGCCCCCTATTTCCTGACCGTCCACGACATCGTCCGCTTCGCCCAGGGGCAGGGCATCTTGTGCCAGGGGCGCGGATCGGCGGCCAATTCGGCGATCTGCTTCGTGCTCGGCATCACTGCGGTCGACCCCGCCGAACATAATCTGCTGTTTTCGCGCTTCATCTCGCCCGAACGGCGCGAACCGCCCGATATCGACGTCGATTTCGAGCATGAGCGGCGTGAGGAGGTGATGCAATATGTCTATAAACGCTATGGCCGCCACCGCGCCGGGATCGCCGCCACCGTCATCCATTATCGCGCGCGCAGCGCGGTGCGCGAGGTCGGCAAGGCGCTGGGGCTGAGCGAGGATGTCACCGCGCGCCTCGCCAGCACGGTGTGGGGCAGTTACGCCTCGACCTATGACCGGCAACGCTGTGTCGAGGGTGGGCTGGACCCCGACAACCCGGAAATCGCACGGGTCAATCATTTCACGCAGCAAATCCTGCATTTCCCGCGCCATTTGTCGCAGCATGTCGGCGGGTTCGTGCTGACGCAGGACCGGCTGGATGAAACCGTGCCGATCCACAATGCCGCAATGGCCGATCGCACCTTCATCGAATGGGACAAGGACGATATCGACGCGCTGGGGCTGATGAAGGTCGATGTCCTCGCGCTCGGCATGCTGACCTGCATCCGCAAGGCGTTCGCGATGATCGAAACGCATATCGGCAGGCAATATACGCTCGACAATGTCCCCGGCGATGCGGCCGACGTATTCGACATGCTCCAGCGCGGCGACAGTATCGGCGTGTTCCAGGTCGAAAGCCGCGCCCAGATGAACATGCTTCCGCGCCTGCGCCCCACCGAATTCTACGATCTGGTCATTCAGGTCGCGATCGTCCGCCCAGGGCCGATCCAGGGCGATATGGTCCATCCGTATCTTCGCCGCCGACAGGGGATCGAACGGGTCGAATATCCGTCCCCCGGCCCGCCGCACGATCCGGACGAGCTGCGCAATCTGCTCGGCCGCACCAACGGCGTGCCGCTGTTCCAGGAACAGGCGATGAAGCTCGCCATTGTCGCCGCCGACTTCACGCCCGCCGACGCCAACCGGCTGCGGCGTGCGATGGCGACGTTCCGCAACCTTGGCACGATCGACGAATTTCGGGACAAGATGGTCGGCGGCATGGTCGCGCGCGGCTATGATCAGGCCTTCGCCGAACGCTGTTTCAAACAGATTGAAGGGTTCGGCAGCTATGGCTTTCCCGAAAGCCATGCGCTCGCCTTTGCGCGGCTGGTCTGGGTGTCGTCCTATCTCAAGTGCCGCTATCCGGCGGTGTTTGCCGCCGCCTTGCTCAATTCGCAGCCGATGGGCTTTTACGCGCCCGCCCAGATCGTCCGCGACGCCCGCGCGCACGATGTCGAGGTGCGCGCGATCGACATCAACCACAGCCAGTGGGACAACCGGCTGGAAGCGACAGGGGAGCGGCTGGCGCTGCGCCTGGGGATGCGCCAGATCGGCGGATTCCGGGAGGAATGGGCGACGCGCATCGTCGCCCATGCCCCGTTCGACACGGTCGAAGCCCTGGCCCGCACCGCGCGCCTGCCCCGCCGCGCGCTGGACCTGCTCGCCGATGCCGATGCGCTGCGCTCGATCGGTCTCGACCGGCGCGAGGGGCTGTGGGAGACACAGCGCACGCCGGTCGACGAACTGCCGCTGTTCGCCGCGGCACAGGCGCACGAGCTGGGCGAGGAACCCGCCTTTCCGCTACCCCCCATGAAGCTGTCCGAACAGGTCGCCGCCGATTATCAGACCATCCGCCTGTCGTTGAAGGCGCATCCGATGTCCTTCCTGCGCCCGCTGTTCGATGCGGAGCGGGTCCTGCCCTGCGCCGCGCTGGCCGACGCCCGCAACGGCGCGCGGGTCAGGATCGCGGGCGTGGTGCTGGTGCGCCAGCGCCCCGGCAAGGGCAATGCGATCTTCGTCACGCTGGAGGATGAGGACGGCATCGCCAATATCGTCATCTGGGCGCGGCTGTTCGAACGGTTCCGCAGGGAGGTGATGGGCGCGCGGCTGATGTGCGTGGAGGGCGAGGTGCAGAAAAGTCCGGAGGGCGTCATTCATGTGATGGCCGACCGCATCCATGATCGCACCGCCGAACTTTCGCGCCTGTCGCACACGCATAACAGCGAAACCCCGCTGTCGCGCGCCGACGAATTCGTGCGGCCCCAGCATCCCAGGAACGTCCGCATCCTGCCCCGGTCCCGCGACTTTCACTGATGCGCCCCACCGCCCTAATCGCCGCCCGGAACGCTCACCGACCCCGTCGGTTTGTGAAAGCCGACCCGATCATGCGAACAACCATCCGATGCTGAAATCCACCACCCCCGACTGGATCGAACCGCACCCGCACGGCCTGTATATCCGGCCCGCGGACCTGTGGATCGACCCGTCACAGCCGGTGGAACGCGCCGTCATCACCCATGGCCATGCCGATCATGCGCGCAGCGGGCATGGCAGCGTTTTCGCGACCCCCGAAACGTTGGCGATCATGGCGCTGCGTTACGGCGTCGATGCCCGGGCGAGCCACAATGCGGGCTTTGGCTATCGCGACGGGTTCGAACGCGGCGGCGTGCGCTTTACCTTTCACCCCGCCGGACATGTGCTGGGCAGCGCGCAGATCGCGATGGAATATTCAGGCGAGCGGATCGTCGTCACCGGCGATTACAAGCGCCGCGCCGACCCGACCTGCGCGCCGTTCGAAATCGTGCCGTGCGACATCTTCGTCACCGAAGCGACCTTTGGCCTGCCGGTGTTCCGCCACCCGCCGACGGCGGACGAGATCGCCAAGCTGATCGCGGCGGTGCGCGCCGAGCCGCAACGCTGCGTGCTGGTCGGCGCCTATGCGCTGGGCAAGGCACAGCGGGTGATCGCCGAACTGCGCGCGGCGGGGTGGCACCACCCCATCTATCTCCACGGCGCGCTGGAGCGGATGTGCGCGCTCTATGCGGAACATGGCGTCGACCTTGGCGAGCTGCGCCTCGTCGCCGATACGCCCCGCGAAGCGATGCAGGGCCAGATCGTTATCGCCCCGCCATCCGCGCTCAACGACCGCTGGTCGCGGCGGCTGCCCGATCCGGTGACGGCGATGGCATCGGGCTGGATGCGCGTGCGCCAGCGGGCGCGGCAGCGCATGGTCGAACTGCCGCTGGTCATTTCCGACCATGCCGACTGGGACGAACTGACCCAGACCATCGCCCAGGTGAACCCGGCGGAAAGCTGGATCACCCATGGCAGCGAGGACGGGCTGTTGCGCTGGTGCGAACTGACCCAGCGGCGTGCCCGCGCGCTGCACCTGGTCGGCCGCGATCAGGAGGAGGAGGGGTGAGGGCCTTCGCCGCGCTGATCGACCGGCTGATCTACACCCGCTCGCGCAACAGCAAGCTGGCGCTGATCGCCGATTATTTGAAGCGCACCCCCGATCCCGATCGCGGCTGGGCGATCGCGGCGCTGACCGAGAGCCTCGACTTTCCGGCGGTCAAGGCGGCCATGGTCCGCGCATTGCTGGCGGAGCGGGTGGATGCGGAGCTGTTCCGCCTGTCGCGTCATTTCGTCGGCGATACGGCGGAGACGGCGGCGCTGCTGTGGCCCGAACCCGCCGGTATGGCACGCGACGATTTTCCGGTATCGCACGCCGTCGCGGCACTTACCGCCGCCACGCGCAGCGACGCGCCCGCGATCCTGGCGGGCCTGCTCGACCGGCTCGACGCCGATGGCCGCTATGCGCTGCTCAAGCTCGCGCTCGGCGGGATGCGCGTCGGCGTTTCGGCGCGGCTCGCCAAACAGGCCTTCGCCCAGGCGTTCGACGTCGATGTCGATGCGGTCGAGGAATTGTGGCACGCGATCCCGCCGCCCTACACATCGCTGTTCGATTGGGGCGAGGGCCGCGCCGCGCGCCCCGACCTTGCCGACACGCCATTCTTCCGCCCGTTCATGCTCGCCCATCCGCTCGAGGACGGACAGGTCGATCTCGCCGATTATGCCGCCGAATGGAAATGGGACGGCATCCGCGTCCAGATCGTCCAGGCGGGTGGCGAAACGCGCATCTACAGCCGGGGCGGGGAGGAGATCGGCGGCGCCTTTCCCGAAATCGTCGCGGCGTTCGATCAGCATGCGGTGATCGACGGTGAATTGCTCGTGCGCGGCGATGCGCAGGGGGGCGAGGCGGCGAGTTTCAACGCGCTGCAACAACGGCTGGGGCGCAAGACCGTTTCGAAAAAGATGCTGGCCGACTATCCCGCCTTCGTCCGCGTCTATGACCTGCTCGCGCTCGACGGCGCCGACCTGCGCGGCCTGCCCTGGCACGACCGGCGCGCGCGGCTGGAGCGCTTTATCGATCGCCTGCCCGCCAGCCATTTCGATCTGTCGCAGGTCATTTCCGCACACGACTGGGACGACCTCGCCACCCGCCGCGACGGCGCGCGCGACGCCGCGATCGAGGGGGTGATGCTCAAACGCCGCGACGCCCCCTATATCGCGGGCCGACGCGCGGGCTTATGGTATAAATGGAAGCGCGACCCGCTGATCGCCGATTGCGTGATGATGTATGCCCAGCGCGGCAATGGCCGCCGCGCCAGCTTCTATTCCGACTATACCTTCGGCTGCTGGACCGCCGACGGCGAATTGCTGCCCGTCGGCAAGGCCTATTCGGGGTTCACCGACGAAGAACTCAAATGGCTCGACAAATTCGTCCGCAACCACACGCTCGCCCGGTTCGGCCCGGTGCGCGAGGTCGAAAAGACGCTGGTGCTCGAAGTCGCGTTCGATTCGATCCACGCCTCCAAACGCCACAAATCCGGCCTCGCCATGCGCTTCCCCCGCATCGCCCGCATCCGCCGCGACAAACCCGCCGAAGAAGCCGACCGCATCGACACCCTGCTGGCGATGGCGACGTGAAACGGGCACCACGAGTCGTGAAACATGCCGCGCCATGGCCGCAAAATCATCGGGTCGATATGGTGCCGCTTACAGGACTCGAACCTGTGACCCCCGCATTACGAATGCGATGCTCTACCAACTGAGCTAAAGCGGCCCGTCCGGCGCGTCGCACCGGGGAAGGTGGGGGCGCTTAACAGCCTCTGGTTTAGCTGACAAGCGTTGCCGATCGGTTACGCGCCGCGCCTCCGCCGCCACGCAAGTCGCCGACGTCTTTACGCAAGATTTACCATGCGTGGGGCACAGTCGCTCCGGATCGGGGGTTTCGCCCCCAATGGAGCATGCCAATGGACAGCGCCCGCGGACTGGATGGCCGCATCGATACCGGCCAGGACGACACGGATGTCGAAGATTCGGGCGTCGATGAGGCGCGGCTGAATATCGGCACCGACGAACGGCGGATGCATGTGCGCGCCTATAATCACTGGGTGTCGCTGCTGCGCGGTCGCGCCTATCCGTCGATCGAGGATCTTGATCCGGAAAGCATCATCGATTTCGGTCCGCACAGCGTGCTGCTCGATTTCACCGGCGGGATCGAAAATCCGGCGATCCGCTATCTCGGCAAATCGCTGCGCGAGGAATGCGGCGTCACCGATTCGATCGCCCATGTCGGCGAAGTGCCCAGCCGTTCGCTGCTGTCGCGCCTGACCGACCATTATCTGCAGATCATCGCCAACCGCGCCCCGATCGGGTTCGAAGCGGAATTTGTCGGGCAGCGCGGGCACAACACGCTCTATCGCGGCATCCTGATGCCCTATTCGTCGGACGACGATGTGATCGACTTCATCTATGGCGTTATCAACTGGAAGGAACTGGTCGACGCCGATACCCAGTCTCGGCTGGAACGCGAGGTCGAGGAATCGCGCCGCAACGCGCCGCAACCTGTCGCCGCCACGCCCGTCTGGGCCGATGGCCCGAGCGCCGGCATCGCCAGCGCGACGAGCGATGACGATGCGGTCGACGCCGAACCTTTGGTGGCCAACGTCGACGCCACGCTCGCCGACCGGCTGTCGATCGCGCGCGAAAGCGCCGCCGCGGTCCGCGCCGCCGATGTGCGCAGCCGCGCCTCGCTCTATCGTGCGCTGTCGCGCGCCTATGATTTCGCGCTGGCGGCAAAGGACGATGCGGCGGGCTATGCCACGTTGCTCAACGATGCCGGGATCAAGCCCCAGGCGCGCGCACCGATGACCGCCGCCGCCAAGCTGGTCTTTGGCATCGATTACGACAAGACGCGGCTGACCGAATTTGCTGCGGTGATGAGCGCTGCGGAACGCCATGGCGTCGGCGACGGCGGGCTGGACCCGTTCCTGACCGGACAGACGGGCGGGATCAAGGCGGTCGTCAAGGCCGAGCGCGCATTGCGCAAACCCGCCGCCTCGCCCGACCGGTTCGAACGGGCCCGCGCCGAATTGCGCGAGCGCGTGCCGATCGCGCATGTGCCGATCGCGGCAGGGGGCAGCGAGTTCGTCGTCCTGCTGGCGCGTGCCGGCACCGACGGAATGCTCGATGTCGTCGCGCGGCTGGATGACGATGCGGCGCTGGCGGCACGCGCCGTGCGCAAAGCCGCCGCCTGATTCATGCTGCGCCGCGCCGGTGCAGCATCGTCACAAATGTAACATCAACGCCAATCGCCCTCTTGAGCCGTGACGCGCGCGGGCGCATAGCGCGATGGCATGAGCAAGCCCCCGATCAATTCGCTCGCCAAGGCGCTCGCCGCCTGCCTTACCGACAATGCCCTGCCCGGCGAACTTGAAGGGTTCGGCGCCGCCGATCGCACCGCCGCCGCGCAGTTCGTCGCCCGGACCGCCGCATCGCGCGCACCCGGCACGCCCGGCATCGCGCTCGAAACCGGCCTTGGCGAGGACAGCCGTTCGATGCGCCTTGCCGTCGTCAATGACGACATGCCGTTCCTGGTCGATTCGATCTCCGCCACCATCGCCGCGCATGACATCGCCATCCGGCGGATGATCCATCCGGTCGTGCCGGTTGCCCGCGCGGGCGACGGCACGCTGACCGGGATCGGCGATGGCGAGCGCAAGGAATCGATGATCTATATCGAGATGGAACGCGCCGATGCGCGCGACCGCAGCGGCCTGGTCCGCGATCTCGAACGCAACCTTGCCCATGTTCGCGCCGCCGTGACCGACTGGTCCGAACTGCGCCGTGCGATGACACAGGATGTCGCGCGAATCCGCGATCCCGAAGGGGCCGCGCTGCTGCGCTGGTTCCAGGGCGGGGCGATGACGCTGGTCGGGCACGAACTTTGGCAGCGCGACGGCAAGGCGAGCGAGGCCAAGGGCATCTGCCGCGAACCGCTCGACACGCCGATCCTGGCCGAAGCCTCGCGCCAGCTGGCGATCGACTGGTTCGAGGCGGGCGGACAGCCGCCGCTGCTGCTCAAATCCAACCTTATTTCCACCGTCCATCGCCGCGCGCCGCTCGATCTCGTCATCGTGCCGCTGCGCGATGGCAAGGCGATCACCGGCCTGTCGATCCATAGCGGGCTGTGGACGAGCGCGGCGCTGCACGCGACGCCGGACGAGGTGCCGTTGCTGCGCACCCGCATCGCCACGCTGGAGGCGAAGTTCGGCTTCGATCCGCGCGGCCATACCGGCAAGGCGCTGGCCCATGCGCTGACCGGCCTGCCCCATGACCTGACCGTCGCCTTCGCGCCGGAAGCGCTGGAGGCGATCGCGCTGACCGCCATGTCGGTGACGGACCGCCCCCGGCCCAAGCTGGTGCTGATCCAGAGTCCGCTTGGCCGCCACCTGTTCGCCTTTGTCTGGCTGCCGCGCGACGAGGTCTCGACCGGTCGCCGCCTCGCCATTGGCGAGATGCTGGAACGCGCCGCCAGCGCCAGCCAGCTCAGCTGGTCGATCGCGCTCGACGACGGGCCGGTCGCGCTGCTGCGCTACACGCTCGACCTGCGCGGCGACGGACGGATGCCCGATGCCGCCGCGCTCGATGACGAGCTGGAGCGCATGGTGCGCGGCTGGCTGCCCGCGGTCGAGGCGGCGCTGATCGACGATGGCTGCGCGCCGGCCCGCGCCGCGCGGCTGGCGCTGCGCTATGCACCGGCCTTTCCGTTCGGCTATCGCAACGCCAATCCGCCCGAGGAGGCGGCGCGCGACATCGTGCGCATCGCGGGGCTGGGCGATCAGGATGCGCGATCGGTGCGCCTGTTCACCCAGCATGACCGACTGCGCATCAAGCTCTATCGCCTCGGCGGCCCGCTGCCGCTGTCCGACGCGGTGCCGGTGTTCGAAAATTTCGGCTTTCGCGTGATCGAGGAGGTGCCGACCGCGCTGCCGGTCGAGGCGGGCGCCTATCTGCATGATTTCGAGGTCGCGCCGAGCAGCGGCGGCGCCATTGCGGGCGAAATCGCGGTGATCGAGGACGCCATCGCCGCCGTGCTGGAGGGGCGGGCGGAAAATGATGCGTTCAACCGCCTGATCGTCGAGGCGGGAATCGCGCCCGACGCGGTCGTGCTGCTGCGCGCCTGGTTCCGCTATCTGCGCCAGACCGGCCTGTCCTATGGCCTCGCCACGGTGGTCGAGGCGCTGCGCCGCGCGCCCGCGCTCGCCGCCGCACTGGTCGATCGCTTCGCCGCCGCGCACGATCCCGCACGAAAAAAGGGCGCCGACAAGGCGGTCGAGGCCGCCGACGCCGCCATCGCCAGCGGGCTGGACGCGGTCAGCGCGATCGACGATGATCGCATCCTGCGCGCGATCGCCGGGGTGATCCGCGCGACGCTGCGCACCAACGCCTATGCCCCCACAGGGGCCGAGGCGCTGGCGTTCAAGCTCGACAGCGCGCGGGTGCCGAACCTGCCCCAGCCACTGCCCTGCCGCGAAATCTGGGTCTACAGCCCCCGCGTCGAGGGCATTCATCTGCGCGCCGGACCCGTGGCGCGCGGCGGCTTGCGCTGGTCGGATCGCCGCGACGATTTCCGCACCGAAATCCTCGGCCTGATGAAGGCACAGCGGGTCAAGAACGCCGTCATCGTGCCGACCGGCGCCAAGGGCGGTTTCTATCCCAAATCGCTGCCCAGCCCCGCGATCGACCGCGATGCCTGGTTCGAGGAGGGCAAGGAGAGCTATCGCATCTTCATCCGCGCGCTGCTCTCGCTCACCGACAATATCGTCGGCGGCAAGGTGGTGCACCCCGAACATGTCGTGCGGCACGATGATGACGACCCCTATTTCGTCGTCGCTGCGGACAAGGGCACCGCCACCTTCAGCGACGTCGCCAACGCCATCGCCATCGAACGCGATTTCTGGCTGGGCGATGCCTTCGCCAGCGGCGGGTCGGTGGGTTATGACCACAAGGCGATGGGGATCACCGCCAAGGGCGCGTGGATCAGCGTCCAGCGCCATTTCCTCGAACTCGGCATCGACGTGCAGACCCAGCCGATCCAGGTCGCCGGGTGCGGCGACATGTCCGGCGACGTGTTCGGCAACGGCATGCTGCTCAGCAAGGCGATCAGGCTGGTCGCTGCGTTCGACCACCGCCACATCTTCCTCGACCCCGATCCCGATCCGGCGGCAAGCTGGGCCGAGCGCGAACGGATGTTCAACCTGCCCCGGTCGAGCTGGGCCGATTACGATGCCAAGCTGATCTCGAAAGGCGGCGGCGTGTTTGCGCGCACCGAAAAGACGATCAGGCTGTCGCCCCGGATCCGCGAGGTGCTGGGGATCGAGGCCGAGACGATGGAACCCGGCGCGCTGATCTCCGCGATCCTCAAGGCGCCGGTCGACCTGATCTGGTTCGGCGGCATCGGCACCTATGTCAAGGCGGCGGCGCAGGCGCATGTCGAGGTGGGCGATCCCGCCAACGACCGGCTGCGCGTCAACGCCGAACAGATGCGCGCGACCGCGATCGGCGAAGGCGCCAATCTGGGCGTGACCCAGGCGGCGCGCATCGCCTTTTCGCTGCGCGCCAAGGATGGCGTGGGCGGGCGCATCAACACCGATTTCATCGACAATTCGGCGGGCGTCGATTGTTCGGACAATGAGGTGAATATCAAGATCGCGCTCAACCGCGAGGTGATCGAGGGGCGGCTGAAGATCGAGGATCGCAACAAGCTGCTCGTCGCGATGACCGACGATGTCGCGCAACTGGTGCTGGAGGACAATCGCCTGCAGACGCTGGCGCTGTCCTTCCTCGAAAATGACGGCGCGGTCGCGGTGCCAAGCTATGTCCGCCTGACCGAAATTCTCGAAGCCTCGGGGCGGTTGGATCGGGCGGTCGAGGGGCTGGCGACCAATGAGGAATATCTGCGCCGTGCCCAGGACGGGATCGGCTTGACCCGCCCCGAACTCGCCGTGCTGCTCGCCACGTCAAAGCTCGCGCTGCAGGATGCGATCGAGCATGGCGATCTGGGCCTCGATCCCGAACTCGAGCCCGACCTGCTCGCCGCATTCCCGCCGGCAATGCAGAAGAAGTTCCGCCAGCCGATCGAGGAACATCGCCTGCGCGGTGAAATCGTCGCGACCAAGCTTGCCAACCGCATCATCAACCGGCTGGGCGTGCTGCACCCGTTCGAACTGGCCGAGGAGGAAGGCGCGTCGCTGCGCGACATCGCGATGATGTTCGTCGTCGCCGAACGGCTGTTCGGCCTGCCCGCCATCTGGCAGGCGATCGAAACGGCGGAAATCAGCGAAGGCGCGCGGCTCGCCCTGCTCGACGAGGTCGCGGTGGCGACCCGTGCCCAGATCGCCGACCTGTTGCGCGTATGCCGCCCCGGCGATGGTCCCGGCGACGTCATCGCGCGGCTGAAACCCGGCATCGCTGCGCTCGACAAACAGGCCAAGAAGCTGCTGAAGGAAGAGGCGCTGGCGCAATCGGGCCGCATCGCCGCCAAGCTGGAGGAAGCGGGCGCACCCGCCGCGCTGGTCGGCAAGATCGTCCGTATTTTCGAACTCGACGGCGCCATCGGTCTGGCTGATCTGGGCCAGCGGCGCGGGATCGACGAGGCCGAACTGACCCAGGCCTTTACCCATCTCGGTCAGGCGCTCGGCCTCGACTGGGCTCAGGCGGTGGCGGCGCGGATCGTCGCGGGCGATCCGTGGGAACGGCTGCTGATCGCCGGCCTCGCGCGCGATTTCCAGCAATTGCGGCTGGCGTTCCTCGCCCGCAGCACCGGCGATGACCCGCGGCTGGCGGTCGAAACCTGGCTCGCCGAACACGCGCCGCGCGTCGCGCAATTTGCCGCCCTGGTCGATCGCGCGCGCAAGGCGGCGATGCCCAACGCCGCGATGCTGGCACAGATCGCGGGACAGGCACGGGTGCTGCTCGCGCGCTAGCGGGTGAGCCATCACCCCTTCGTCACCCCGCACCACCCCCATCGTCACCCCGGCCTTGAGCCGGGGTCCCGCTTGTCCGCCGCGATTCAATCAAGCGCCATCCGTTATCCTGCGAAAGCAGGAGCCCAGGGCTTCAGCAGACGGCGATCCGTGGCGCTGCCCCACCCGCGCAGGGCATCGGCGACCGCGCCTCAACCAAAGCCGGACGAGTCCGGTCGAACCGGCGCGCCCAGCCCCTCAAACCCGCGTGCGGAACGGCGTAAATTCGGTATCGTCGTCGAACACGTCCACGCCCTCGCGCCGTTTCAGAAACCCGACCACCGCATAGGTCACGGGCGTCAACAACACTTCCCAACTGACCTTGAGCACCCATTGGGTGATCAGCACCTTGATCACCAGATCGTTGGTCCAACCCGCCGCGCCCCAAAAAGCGAGCGGATAGAAGATCACGCTGTCAACGCCCTGCCCCGCGAGCGTCGACCCGATCGTGCGCGACCACAGGTGCCGCCCCTGCGTCCACAATTTCATCTTCGCCATGACGAAGGAATTGACGAATTCCCCGGCCCAAAAGGCGATGACGGAGGCAAAGACGATGCGCGGCACCTGGCCGAAAATGGTTTCATAGGCGCCCTGGTTGGTCCAGTCGGGCGCAGGCGGCAGCTTGACGACCACCCATGCCATGAACGCCATGAACAGCGTCGCGACGAACCCGGCCCAGATCACGCGCCGCGCACGCGCATAACCATAAACCTCGGTCAGCACGTCGCCGATGACATAGGATATCGGAAAGAACAGGATGCCCGCGCCGAACGGCCACCATGTCTCCCAAAAGGGCAACCAGACCTGCGCCACCTTGCCCGCGCCGAGCACGTTGGACAGCAGCAGGATCGCGACGAACGCCGCCATCACATAGTCGTAATAGCGGAAATGCCCGCCCGCGATGTCCTGTGCCCGCACCCGCGCGGGTTCGCCATCCTGTGCCATCGCCGCCCCCTGTGTTTCGCGACGCCGTTATGATCGCGGTTTGACCTCCACGCAATCCACGCTAACGCCTGTCCCCGCGCGCGCCCGTAGTTCAACTGGATAGAGCACGAGCCTTCTAAGCTTGGAGTTGCAGGTTCGAGTCCTGCCGGGCGCGCCACTATTTGCTGCCTCAAGCGCCGGCGCGGGCATCCGCCCGCTTGGCTATCCTCGCATAAGCTCGGGCGGCCGGTCGGCCTTGCGAACCCTGACGGGTTCGATGGCACTCCCCTCGGATGCGCTATCTGATAGCCTCAAGCGCCGGCGCGGGCATCCGCCCGCCTGGCTATCCTCGCATAAGCTCGGGCGGCCGGTCGGCCTTGCGAACCCTGACGGGTTCGATGGCATTCCCCCTTGGATGCGCCATCTGATGACCTCAGTCGCCGGCGCGGGCATCCGCCCACCTGGCTATCCTCGCATAAGCTCGGGCGACGTCAGGCGCGCACGCCGCCCGCGATTTCGCTTTCGTTCCAGCGCAGCGCCTTGAGCACCGTTTCGACGATATGTTCGGCGTTCAGCCGTGCCTCGTCATATTGCGCGTCGGGCTTGTCCTGGTCCTGGAAAATGTCGGGCAGCCGCATCGTGCGCAGCTTCAGCCCCGCATCGATCAGCCCTTCATCGCTCGCCAGCGTCAGCACATGCGCGCCCAGGCCCCCCACCGCATTCTCCTCGATCGTCACCGCCACTTCATGCGTGGTCAGCAGGCGACGAATCAGCGCCTCGTCCAGCGGTTTGGCGAAACGCAGGTCGGCGACGGTGGTGAACAGCCCCTTGGCATCCAGCGTATCGGCGGCCTTGAGCGCTTCGGCTAGGCGGGTGCCGAGCGAGAGGATCGCGACCTTCTTGCCCTCGCGCACCACCCGGCCCTTGCCGATTTCCAGCAGTTGCGGCGTGTCGGGCAGCGCCACGCCGACCCCGCCGCCGCGCGGATAACGCAGCGCGATCGGGCCGCTGTCATGTTCGACAGCGGTCCGCGTCATATGCGCGAGTTCGGCCTCGTCCGCCGGGGCCATCACCACGAAATTGGGCAGGGTGGCGAGATAGGTGACATCGAAACTGCCCGCATGGGTCGCGCCGTCCGCCCCGACCAGCCCGGCGCGGTCGATCGCAAAGCGCACCGGCAGGTTCTGGATCGCGACGTCATGGACCACCTGGTCATAGGCGCGCTGGAGAAAGGTCGAATAGATCGCGCAAAAGGGACGCATGCCCTGCGCCGCCAGCCCCGCCGCGAACGTCACCGCATGTTGTTCGGCAATGCCGACATCGAACGCGCGATCGGGATGCGCCTTGGCGAATTTGTCGACCCCGGTGCCCGAGGGCATCGCCGCGGTGATCGCACAGATGCGCGGATCGGTGTCGGCCAGCTTCGCCAGCGTTTCGCCGAACACATTCTGATAGGCGGGCGGCCCCGGCGGCGCCTTGGCCTGCGCCCCGGTGATCACGTCGAACTTCTGAACACCGTGATATTTGTCGGCGCTGTTTTCCGCCGGGGCATAGCCCTTGCCCTTTTGCGTCACGACATGGACCAGCACCGGCCCTTCCTTCGCATCGCGGACATTTTCGAGCACGGGGATCAGATGGTCGAGATTGTGACCGTCGATCGGCCCGACATAGTAAAAGCCCAGTTCCTCGAACAAGGTGCCGCCCGTCACCATGCCACGGGTGAACTCTTCGGCCTTGCCGAGCGACTGATGAACGCGGCGCGACAGTTTTCGCGCCACCTTCGACGCCAGGTTGCGCAGGCCGAGATATTCGGACGACGACACGACCCGCGCCAGATAGGCCGACAGCCCACCGACCGGCGGCGCGATCGACATGTCATTGTCGTTAAGGATGACGATCAGCCGGTTGCCCGCCTGTTCGGCGTTGTTCATCGCCTCATAGGCCATGCCCGCGCTCATCGCGCCGTCGCCGATCACCGCGATGCCGCGCCCCGGCTGGTCGGCCAGCTTGTTGGCGACGGCAAAGCCCAGCGCCGCGGAGATCGAGGTCGACGAATGCGCCGCGCCGAACGGGTCATATTCGCTCTCGCTGCGCTTGGTGAAGCCCGACAGGCCGCCGCCCTGGCGCAGCGTGCGGATACGGTCGCGCCGCCCGGTCAGGATCTTGTGCGGATAGCATTGATGCCCGACGTCCCAGACCAGCCGGTCGCGCGGCGTATCGAACACATAATGGATCGCCACGGTCAGCTCGACCACGCCCAGGCCCGAACCCAGATGCCCGCCGGTCGTCCCGACCGCGCTGATCGTTTCGGCGCGCAGTTCGTCGGCCAGCTGGCGCAGCTGGCCGGGCTGAAGCTTGCGCAGGTCCTGGGGGGTATCGACGCCGTCGAGCAGCGGCGTATCGGGAAGATTGGCCATCGCGCCCGTTTACAGAAACGGAAAGGCGAAGTCGAACGATACCGCCACGCCGCGCGGGACCCGCATGGGTTCAGTCACAGTCCGCGCATTTGCCGCGCACCTCGATCACCGGGCGCACCGGCTGGAACCCGGCACCGGTCGCCGCCGACCGCACCGTCCGGGTGATCACATCGTCGTCGAGATGCGTGGTGCCGCCGCACGAATCGCACACCAGAAAGATGCAATCGTGCAGGCAATCGGGATGGGCATTGGCGACATAGGCGTTGGCGCTTTCCACCCGCCGCGCCAGATTGGCGCTGACGAACAGGTCGAGGATACGATAGACGCTGTTGGCCGCCACTCGCCGTCCCTGTGCCTTGGATACGGCTTCGGCGATGTCATAGGCGCTGGCCGGCTTGTCGAACCCGGCAAGCGCGTCAAAGATCGACGCGCGCATCGCGGTCCATTGCTCGCCCGCCTTTTCCAGCGTGACCTGCGCCGCGTTGCTCAGATCGGCGCCCTCGCGTTCATGATGATGATGCGTGGCCATGACCCGATGTAGGCCCGCACGCGCCGCGCATCAAGCGAGCGTTTCTTGTTGGGTAGCGGCACCGGCGTGCTTTTGTTGGGTTGCCGCACCAGCCCACTCCCCCACCCGGCCACCCATTCCAGAATATCCTGCCGATGGGTGGCCGGGTGGGGGAGTGGGCTGGTGCGGCGAACCAAACAAAGACTTGCGGGCCGGTGCCGCTACCCGACAAGAAACACCGATCAGTAGGTCGCGCGCCGGTTGAGGTCGTGGCCGAGCGCCAGCACCGCGACGCCGATCACCGTCCACATGATCTCCTGCCCGCCATGCGGCAGCGTCAGGGCGCCCGCCATCATGCCCAGGCCAAAGGCGCCGACCGCCGCCGGCATCATATAGCCATGTTTCAGGATCCCGCGGCCAAGCGCGACCACGCCGAACACGATCGCCAGCGCCAGCGCGACTTCGTGGATCAGCGGATCGAGCAGCGCGCCCGCCGCCGACAACAGCGCCAGCGCCACCGTGCTCGCCACGCAATGCGCCAGGCACAGGCTCGACAGCCCGATCGCGAAGCGATCGAAGCGCGCATCGACCTGTTCCCAGAATCGCGGGGCAAAAATGGCTGCCATGGCGGCGATATAGCGTGCATGGGTTAAAGTTACAATATAACATTGTCGGCGTTCCGGCCTCGCCGTTTTCGGGGCAGCGCAACCGTCATCCGATCGCGGCAATCCGCCGGTTCCGCTGGCAATTTGCGGTCGCAGCGCATAGAGGGCGGTTCGTGTCGAGCCTGCTGCAAACCGCCCGTCCCCGCGCCGTCGCCAACTGGCTCAGCGCCGTTGCCGGCCTGATCGTGCTGATGGTGGCGGTAGGCGGCATCACGCGGCTGACCGAATCGGGCCTGTCGATCACCGAATGGAAGCTGGTGACGGGGATTTTGCCGCCGCTGAGCGAGGCGGCGTGGCTGTCCGAGTTCGCGAAATACAAGCAGATCCCCGAATATCAGCAGCTCAATCAGGGCATGACGCTGGCGGCATTCAAGGGCATTTATTTCTGGGAATATCTGCACCGGCTGCTCGGGCGCGTGATCGGACTCGCCTTTGCACTGCCGCTGGCATGGTTCGCGCTGCGCCGCGCCATCCCCCAGGGCTATGGGTTGCGGCTGGTGACGCTGCTGCTGCTCGGCGGGCTTCAGGGCGCGATCGGCTGGTGGATGGTGACGTCGGGCCTCGCCGAACGCACCGATGTCAGCCATTTCCGTCTGGCCGTGCATCTGCTGCTCGCGCTGTTCATCCTCGCGGTGCTGATCTGGACCGCGCTCGACCTCTATGGCCTTGCGCGCAACGCCGGGTCGCGGCCCGCCCGGCTGACGCGGCTGGGGCTGGGGGCGGGGGCGATCCTGTTCGTCCAGCTGGTCTTCGGCGCCTTTACCGCGGGGCTGAACGCGGGGCTGGTGACGAATGAATGGCCGTTGATGAACGGCAAGCTGTTTCCGGGCGAGGTGCTGGCGGTGCGCCCGTTCTTCGACGCGCTCGTCAACGATCCGGCGATGATCCACTGGGTCCATCGCTGGTGGGCATGGGTCGCGGTCGCCGCGCTGATCCTGCTCGCCCGCGCGGCACGCGGGGCGGGCAACCGCGCGGCGGCGGTCGCGATCCACGCCGCACTCGGCATCCAGATCCTGCTGGGCATCGCGACGGTAATGACCGGCGTCGATCTGGTCGTGGCCGCGCTGCACCAGCTGGTCGGCGCGCTGGTCGTCGCCGCCACCGCCTGGGGCGCGCATGCCGCTGGACGGCGACGGTGAGGGACATCGCGCTGCTGCACGCGACGTTCGCGGATGAGGGAGAGGCACGGTCGATCGGCACCGCGATGGTGGACGAACAGCTCGCGGCCTGCGTCAACCTGCTTGGCCCGTGCGAGTCGATCTATCGCTGGGCAGGCGCGATCGAGACGGCGGGCGAATATCGCGCGCAGTTCAAGACGACGATCCCGCTGGCGCAGACGCTGGCCGATCGTATCGCCGCGCTGCATGGCGATGACCTGCCGGTGATCGAAATCGCCCCCGTGGCGGTTGGCGAAGCGGTCGCGGCCTGGGTCGATGACGTGACCCGTTGATCGCACTCTACGCCATTGTCGCGCAGGCCAGCGTCGCCGCCTTCGCGCCCCCGCTCGATCGCCCGTTGCTGGTGACGACGGCGGTGGTGCGCACCGACAACGGCGTCACCCGCCGCTTCGAAACGATCCGGCGCATCGTCTTTTCACGAACCGCTGAGGGCTTTCGCGCCGCGGTGACGACGCAGCCGCAACCGGCGCGCGACAGCGACGACGACCCGACCGCGATGTTCGCCGACGGTATGGCGCAACTGGCGGGCCTTACGCTGACGATCGAGCTGGATGCCAGCGGCGCCGTCACCGGCATCGTCGATCTGCCCGAGGCATGGCGAGCCGTGATCGACGGCGTCGCCGCGCTCGCCCCCACCGGCCAGGATGCGCTGTCGCGCGTCCGCGCCGCCCGCATCGCCGCGACCGTCAAGCTGCTCGAAGCCCTGCCCGCCACACGCCAGCGCGCGACGCTTGGATCGGTGATGACGCAAGTCGTCGCGGGCGAGGTCGAACCGGCGCCGGCGACCCGTGCGGTGACGGTGCCGGGCCGATCGGCCTATGGCACGGCGCAGCTCGACGGGTTTCGCGCCGTGCGGCGCAGCGGTGGCCGGGTCGAGGTCGAAGTGAGCGCGCAAGGACAGGTCGCGCTCAACGGCCCGGACGGCCCCGCACAGGGTCGCATGTCGCTCGAATCGGTGCGCGGCATCGATCCGCAGACCGGCCTGATCGCTGAATCGCGTGAGCTTGTCCGCACGCTGCGCAGCGATGGCAGTGTCGCGGCGGAACGGCTGACCACTACCCACATCGACATCACGGGTATTTGAATACCGCTCGACTGACCCGCGCATTTGCTTGACTTTTGACGCATCGCGCGTCATTTGCCCGCCGTTCGCGCCGTCCGCCGGATAGATCCGGTGCGCGGCGCTACGCATTTTAACATGAGGTCTGGCCCGATGAAGGCGCTGATGAAGACCACCAAGTCGGCAAAACCGGCGGACGTGGAAAAGAAATGGCATATCGTTGATGCCGAAAATCTGGTCGTCGGTCGCGCGGCGGTGGTGATCGCCAACGTGCTGCGCGGCAAGCACAAGACCAGCTTCACCCCCCATGTCGATTGCGGTGACAATGTCATCGTCATCAACGCGGACAAGGTGCGGTTCACCGGCAAGAAGCTGGCGGACAAGGTCTATTACAAGCACACCGGCTATGCCGGCGGGATCAAGGGCATCACCGCCGCCAAGGTGCTGGAAGGCCGCTTTCCCGAGCGCGTGCTGGAAAAGGCCGTCGAGCGGATGATCCCGCGTGGTCCGCTTGGCCGTCAGCAGATGCGCAACCTGCGCATCTACAAGGGCGCCGAGCATCCGCACGAAGCGCAGAACCCGCAGGTCCTCGACATCGCCGGCATGAGCCGCAAGAACAAGGTGGGCGCATAATGTCCGACACCAACATCTCCGACGGGCGCCAGTCCCTTTCCGATCTGGGCGCGGTCGCGTCGGGCGCCGCCCCGGCCGCCGAGGGTGAAGCCGGCACGCAGGCCGCACCCCAGACCCCGGTCGCCGAAACCGCGCCGCTGCGCCAGCAGGAACTGGACGCCTATGGCCGGTCCTATGCCACCGGCCGCCGCAAGGATGCGGTCGCCCGCGTCTGGCTGAAGCCGGGCAGCGGCAAGATCACGATCAACGGTCGCGATCAGGAAATCTATTTCGCGCGTCCGACGCTGCGCCTCGTCATCAACCAGCCGTTCGGCGTCGCCGAGCGCAACGGTCAGTATGACGTCGTGTGCACGGTCAAGGGCGGCGGGCTTTCGGGCCAGGCAGGGGCGGTCAAGCACGGCATCGCCCAGGCGCTGACCAAATATGAACCGACGCTGCGCGGCGCGGTCAAGGCCGCCGGCTTCCTGACCCGCGACAGCCGCGCGGTCGAGCGCAAGAAATACGGCAAGGCCAAGGCCCGCCGCAGCTTCCAGTTCTCGAAGCGCTGATCCGTTCCGGATCGAAACGTCAAAGGGCGGTCCCGCGGGGCCGCCCTTTTTCGTTTCCGCCGCCAAGTCAAACCATTGCGCCAAAACACCAACGCCATGCCATCGGCATCCAGTATCATTCGACACTTGACGTCGCGGTGCAGTGTCATAGCCTCCACGCATTGACCATGGCCGGCTCGCGGCCGAGTCATATCCAGGGGGTCGCCATGAAGCTCATCCGTCGCCAGCGCCAGTTGCGCACGTCGCTGTTCCTTTCCGCCGCGGGCCTTGGTCTCGCGCTGGCGGCCTCGCCCGCACTCGCCGAAGACGGCGACGGCCTGATCGATGCCAGCCAAGCGCTGCGCGAGGCGCATGGCGGCAACGCCACGATCGGGCTGAACCCCGCCGAAGCGGCGCTGGAGGCCTATGCCCCGACCGGTCCGCAGATCGTCAAGGTCGATCCCGAACCGCAGATCGTGATCGCCGATCCCAACACGCCGACCACCGCGCGCGATCCGGTGAACATCAACGGCATCGGCCAGATGGTCGTCGATGACGGCGGCGGCTTTGTCGGCCTGTGTACCGGCACGCTGATCAACCCGCGCACCGTGATCTTCGCCGCGCATTGCGTCAACAGCCGCGCGGCGACCGCCTATGGCGCCAATTCGGGCGGCACCCCCATCGCCTTCGGCTTCGAGACCAACGTCCGCGCCAACGCGGCAGGGCAAACCGACGAACTGGTGCGCTGGCTGCTTGGTTCGGGCGCGTCACAGACCGGCCGCTTCCAAACCAATATCGCCCAGGCCTTCTACAATGCCAACTGGCTGAACTATAATCCGCTGTCGCTCGAACCGGCCGCAGCGGGCTTTCTCTATGGCGATGTCGCCATGGCTTCGCTCGATACCCCGGCGGCGAATGTCCCGACCTGGGCGCTGCTGTTCTCGGCGCTGCCCGCCCCGGCTTCGATCGGCGCGGCGGGAACCGGCTATAATGTCGGGCTGTCCGGCTATGGCCGCAACGGTACTGGCACGACCGGGGCGGGCACCTTTCCCGATTACCGTCGCCGCGCCGCGGAGAATATCCTTGGCGCGCTGACCGATCTGCAGACGTTCGAAGGCTTTCTGTTCGGCGGTCCGCCCAACGGGCTGACCCAGAATCTCTACTTCATCGATTTCGACGATCCGCGGCGTGGCCAGCTCGGCGCCAGCGTGTTCGATTTCAACGCCTTTCGCGACAATGCGCGCACCGGCACCAATGGCGGCGCGTCGCAGGAAGGACTGACGTCGCAAGGCGATTCGGGCGGACCGCTAATCCTGCAGAATTTCGCGCAACAACTCGTTATCGGCGTGCTTTCGGGCGGCTACACCCGCTTTTTTGGGGGCCAACCAGCCAACGGCTATGGCACCGTCGCCTTCTACCAGCCGCTCTACCTCTATTGGGACTGGATCGCGGCCAACAACCCCTATCATTATGTCGCGGCCCAGGCCGGCGATGGCGCCTGGACCGATCCGGCGCACTGGGTCACGACGCTCGACCCGGCCTATATGATCCTCGCCAACGGACAGCCGGTGAACGGCATTCCGGGGCTGACCGGCGAACAGAGCACGGGCACCGGCGGCGATTTCGGCCAGATCTGCTTCCAGTCCGGCGGCATCAGCGATTGCTATGACACCCGCACCGGCGTCGAGACGATCGAAATCCGCCCGATCGGCACCGACAATGTCGCCGAAAACAACGCCGGCAGCGCCTCGCCCGACGAAGTCGCCGCCGGTCAGGCGATCACGCGCGACGACCTGATCCCCGGCGTCCAGCCCGAGGCGCAGGCCGCCGCCGTCGCGATCCCCGCGGCAACGCTGGCCAACGGCCTGCCCGGCGCGACCAATTTCGTGCCCAACAACAGCGAACCGGTGCGCGCCGCCGGAACGCCGCCGCGCTATTTCGACGTGACGCTCGCACAGACCGGCACGACCACCCTGTCGGGCGCGAGCATCGTGATCGACCGGCTGACGATCGGCACGGCGGGCGCGGCGCTGGTGGTGGCAAGCGGCGCGTCGCTGACCACGCTGATCAACACCAATCATTTCGCCGGGACCAACACCGTCAACGGCACCTTCACCACCGTCGGCGATTACAGCCTGTTCGGCGGCACGGTGCTGGGCACCGGCACGATCAACGCACCGTTCCTGACCAGCATCACCGGACGCATCGCGCCGGGCACCGCCGGGACGGTCGGCACGCTGACCCTGAACGGCAGCCTGATCCTGTCGTCCGGCTCGACCTATCTGGTGGATCTCGGCGCAACCGGTTCCGACCTGCTGGCGGTCAGGCGGGTCGGCGGCGCTGGCGGCGCGGCCAATGTCGGCGGGCAGGTCGCACTGTCCTTCACCAACGCGCTGCGCGGCGGCCAGACCTATACGATCCTGACCGCCGAGGGCGGCGTGACCGGCACGTTCGTCAATCCCGCATCGTTCAGCGCGATCCTGCGCCCGACGCTGACCTATAACGCCACTTCGATCGTGCTGAACGTCGTTGCGGGCAACTATACCGGCGTGGTGTCGGCGTCCAACCCGACCGCCTATGCCTATGCCCAGCTGCTCGATCAGAATCGTGCCCGCGCATCGAGCTATGACGCGCTCTACGGCCCGCTCGACCTGCAGAACGCATCGACGATCGTCGCAACGCTGAACGGCCTGGCCCCGGCGAGCGAATCGACGGTGCAGACGCTGGGCTTTGCCGCAGTCGGGGCGAACGCCAATTTCATCGGCAACCGGCTGAACGGCCTGACGCCGGGCGAACTGGGCGGCACGCTCGCCCATTACGGTCGCCCGGTCGAGGTCGCGGCGGTCGGCCTGTCGCCCTTTGCCAACGGCGCGGTGCGCAGCGATGCGGCCCCGGCGATGGTGCAGGAAGGCGCGCTGCCCGATACGATGAGCGGCTTCCTGTCGGGCGGCTATCTCAACGGCGATGGCCGCAGCATGACCGGCATGGGCGGCCGCGACAATTTCGACGGCTGGTATATCGGCGGCGGGATCGAGGTTGAGGTCGGCGACAACGCCCTGGTCGGCTTCGCGCTCAGCTATACCGATCTCGACGGCACCGCCTCGTTCGCGGGCCAGAGCGTGACGAGCGAAGCCATTCAGGGCACGCTCTACGCCAAATTGGTCAGCGATGGCGGCATCGCGCTCGATGGACAGATGACCGCCGGCGCGCTCAAGACGCAAAGCACCCGCGCGGTCAACTTCCTCGGCACCGCCTATACGCTGCGCGCGTCGGACACCGCGCTGATCTACAATGCCGAAGTCGGGATCGGAAAGGATTTCGGCGGAACGGCCTTTGCGGTCACGCCGCGCGTCGCGGTGCGCAACACCTATATCGGCTTTGGCAGCGCGCTGGAAAGCGGTGGTCCGATGGCGCTCGACCTGCGGCGGGAAGCGTATAAGAGCGTGCAGGGCCGCGCGGGCCTGACGCTGGGCAGCAAATCGGCGACGGTGCGCCCGTTCGTCACCGGCACCTATGTCCATGAATTTATGGACCAGCCGGGCGCCGTCCGCGCCAATCTGGTCGGCGGCACCGGCCCCGGCGTGCTGTTCGCGCTCAACGGCGCCGACAAGGACTGGGTGGAGCTGAGCGGCGGCCTGACGATCAAGGCCGGGTCGGTCGACCTGTCGCTGTCGGCGGACACGACGCTCGAACGCAGCGATCTGTCGGCGCAAAGCTATCGCGGGTCGATCACCTTCCGCTTCTGATCCCGCCCGGGCGATAACGGGAAAGGCCGCCCCTGACCGCGCGGCCTTTTCCATTGGGCGCAGGGCAGGCCGCACCGCACCCGCCCCAAACACCAGCGCACCGTCACCCCGGCCCTGAGCCGGGGTCCCGCTTCTTCGCTACCACAACCGGGCCAATGCGCCCCCGGCCCAGCGCCGGGATTGCCGATCCGCCGCTATCCCTTCACCCGCTCGGCAAAGCCCTTGCGCAGCTTGTTGAGCTTGGGCGGGATCAGCGCCAGGCAATAGGGATTGCGCTGCCCTTCCCCCTCCCAATAATCCTGGTGATAGGCTTCGGCGGGATACCACAGGTCATCCGCCTCGATCGTCGTCACGATCGGCGCAGGCCAGTCCGCCTGGTTGCGTTCGATCCCCGCCTTCGCCGCCGACGCCTGCGCATCCGACTGGGGAAAGATCGCCGAGCGATATTGGGTGCCGACATCGTTGCCCTGGCGATTGAGCTGGGTCGGGTCGTGCGTCGCGAAGAAAATGTCGAGCAGGTCGTCATAGCCGATCCGCGCGGGATCGAACACGATCTTCAGCGCCTCGGCATGGCCGGTATCGCCGCCGCATACCTGTTTATAGGTCGGGTCGGCGACATGCCCGCCGATATAGCCGCTTTCGACGCTGTCGACGCCGATCAGATCCTTGAACACCGCTTCCACGCACCAGAAGCATCCGCCCGCGAAGATTGCGGTTTCGCTCACCATTGCCTGCAACTCCTTGCTACAGATCGCTAGATAGGATTGAGAGAAGCGGACGCAACAAAGGGGGGTGACGGATGCGCGATCGCGCGGTGATGGTGACGGGCGGTGCGGGCTATATCGGCAGCCATGCGGTGCTGGCGCTGCTCGATGCGGGATGGCGCGTGGTGGTGGTCGACAATCTCGTCACCGGCTTCGACTGGGCGGTCGATCCGCGCGCCACGCTGGTGGTCGCCGATGTCGCCGACGATGCAAAGGTCCGCGCCGCGATCCGCGACCATGACGTCATCGCGATCATGCACTTCGCCGGATCGGTGGTGGTGCCCGAATCCGTGACCGATCCGCTCAAATATTATCGCAACAACACCGCCGCCAGCCGCAGCCTGATCGAAAGCGCGGTGGCCACGGAGGTCAGGCATTTCATCTTCTCCTCGACCGCCGCCACCTATGGCATCCCCAAGGTCGTGCCGGTCGCCGAGGACAGCCCGCAAGCCCCGATCAACCCCTATGGCATGTCGAAGCTGATGACCGAATTCATGCTTCGCGACGTCGCCGCCGCGCACCCGATCAACTATTGCGCGCTGCGTTACTTCAACGTCGCGGGCGCCGATCCGGCGGGCCGGTCGGGGCAGAGCACGGCGGGCGCTACGCACCTGATCAAGATCGCCGCCGAAGCCGCCACCGGCAAGCGCGGCCATGTCAGCGTGTTCGGCAGCGATTTTTCGACCCGCGACGGCACGGGCGTTCGCGACTATATCCATGTCAGCGACCTTGCCGCCGCGCATGTCCACGCGCTCGACCTGCTGGTCGCCGATCCGTCCGCCAGCCACACGCTCAATGCGGGCTATGGCCGGGGCTATTCGGTGCTCGAAGTGCTCGATGCGGTCGATCGCGTCACCAACATGACCATCGACCGGCGGATGGAGGGCCGCCGTGCGGGCGATCCCGACGAGCTGGTATCGGACAATCGCGCAATCCTCGCCACGCTGCCCTGGCGGCCGCAATATGACGATCTCGACCTGATCGTCACCCATGCGCTCGACTGGGAGCGCAAGCTGGGGGAAAGAGGTTGATGGAACGGCACCCTACCCCATGATCGAACTGTTCCTGTCCGCCTTCGCGACGCTGTTCGTGGTGATCGACCCGCCGGGCTGCGCGCCGATCTATGCGGGGATTACCAAGGGGGCACAGCCGCGCGACCAGCGGGCGATGGCGGTGCGCGCGGTGATGATCGCCAGCGCGATCCTGCTCGTCTTCGCGCTGGTCGGCGAAGCGCTGCTGCGCACGCTCGGCATCAGCCTCGACGCCTTTCGCATCGCGGGCGGGATCATGCTGTTCCTGATCGCCATCGAAATGGTGTTCGAAAAGCGCCAGGAACGCCGCGAGGATCGCGCCGAAAAGCTGCGCCAGACGCCCGAAGTCGAGGATGTCTCGGTGTTCCCGATGGCGATGCCGATGATCGCGGGGCCGGGATCGATCGCGACGATCATGCTGCTCGTCTCCCGCGCCGACGGCCCGGGCGAAACCGCCGCGGTGTTCGGCGCGCTGATCCTGGTGCTGGTCCTGACCCTGATCGCGCTGCTGGCGGCAGGGCCGCTGATGCGCATCCTCGGCCACAAGATCGAAGCGGTGATCACCCGCCTGCTCGGCGTGCTGCTGGCCGCACTGGCGATCCAGTTCGTGATCGACGGCGTGCGGCGCAGTTTCGGGGTTTAGACCACCGGGTCACAACCGCCCCTGATTCCCTGCGAAAGCAGGGAGCCAGAGCCACAAGCGACACCCCTTAGTTCTCTGGGCTTCTGCTTCCGCAGGCGCACGGGCAGGCTCCGGGGCGCCGACGAATGAACCTCTCTTCTCGTCACCCCGGCCTTGAGCCGGGGTCCCGCTTCTTCCCCAAGTCCAAACCCGCAAATCCCTAAACGAAAACGTTCCTACACACCCCCAACCCGGTCTAGCCTGCCCGTCCAATGCCCTGTCCGCGCTCCGACTCCCCGGCGCGCCGCACCCCCGCTATCTGTCGTAGCGAATCCGCCACAACCGATAGGGCGCCTTGTCGGGCAGCGCGACCGGCTCCAGCCAGTCGGGCACCTGTCCGCGCGCCAATTGCCCGTAAAAGCCGTTCTTCGCCCGCGCGCGATAGACGGTCGTTTCCGCCATATTCGGACAGACCAGCAGATATTGCGCGCCATAGCGCCGTGCGATGCCGCGAAACGCCGCGGGTGCGCCGGTAAAGGCGTGGTGGACGTCCAGGATCGCGCGCTCGTTGCGGTGATAGGGACCGGCAATCCCCTTGTGATGCGTCATCACGATCAGCCGGGGGCCAAGGTCGACATGGGTGAACAGCGTCGATGGCGGCAACGCCCGGTCGAGCATCGCCATCCCGGTCGCGCTGGCGCAGCGGGCATTGGCGCGCGACACGACGGCACTGCGCGTGCTGGCCGCCGGATTTTCGACGTTCACATATTTGACGACGAACCCGGCGAACAGGCCGGAGACCACAAGGAACCCGACCACCGATCCAATCACCCGCACCGGCATCCAGCGATGGTCGAGGCACCATGGCACGACGATCCACGCCAGCGCCGTCGCCCCTGGCACCGCCAGCAATTGCGCCGCCGGCCCCGCGCGCACCTGCCACAACAGCATCGCGCCGGCAAAGGCGGTGAACAGGCCGATCGCGATCCAGCCGACCAGCCGGTCGTCCCGGCGGCTGCGCCACGCCGCCACGCCCGCGCCGATCGTGCCGATCAGCGGCAGCACCGCGAGCGGAAAGCCGAGCTGAAAGCTGTGGCGATAGATCGGCCGCGCCTCGCGCACATTGTTCAGCCACACCCGCGCCAGTTCGTCGGACACGCCTTCGGGCCGCGACAGGCATTGCGGAAACAGACCGGCGAACCCGCCCGCGATCGCCGCCCCCGCCGCCCCCGCGCCGATCAGGCGGGCGGCCCGCGACGCCGGGGTCCACAGGCCGAGCGCGAACAGCAGCGCCCCCGCCGCGACCATCGCCGACAGCCATACCGGGGTCAGCGCGTCGCAGCGCATCGCATAATTGGCGTTGGACGCGAACAGCACGAACCCCGCACTGCTCCCGCCCGCCAGGCTGAGCGCATAGCCCTGCATCCGCCGTACCTCGCCCGCGTCCCAGATCCAGCGCAGCGCGACGATCGCCCCCGCCATCGCGCAATAGGGCAACAGTTCAAGCCCGATGGTCAGCGACGCCGCGCTGGACAGCCCGACGATCAGCCCGCCGCGCACCCGGCGCGGATCGGCCAGCCCCATGACGGTCAGGCTCAAAAACGCGAGCTGCCAGCCATGATGGTCGATCCGCAGCGGGCGGAACATCAGCATCGTCGCGGTGCAGCCGAGCAGGATGATGATCGACAAGGGCCAGGCGGTCGGCGCCACCAGCCGCCGCACGCTCGCGCCCAGCGCCGCCATCGTGACGCCGAGCGGCAGCAGCGGCGCGATCCCCACCGCCAGCCGTTCCGCCATCGCCGTGCCGACCAACGGCTTGAAGATCAGGATCAGCGCCGCGATCGGCAGGTCGACCAGCCGCGACCAATGGATGTCCAGCCCGCCCGGCGGGCTCAACCGATATTGGCGCAGGTCGTACCAACCCTGCCCCGCCAGCAGGCCGCGCACCTGCATCATCCGCATATTGTCGTCGGTATCGCTCAGCGCCAGCCAGCTGATCGACCCCCAGCGGTCCCACAGATACCAGCCCGCGATCACCGCCCAGGCGAGCAGCGTCCAGCGCAGCCAGCGGTCGGCCAGTTCGGTTTCGAGCCGCAATTGCGAAAATCGCTTCAGAACCAAAACCGCTTCCCCTGTGCCTGGATGGGCATTAGTGCGGCGCACGGGCTTCGGGCAAGGCGGGCGTGCGCGCGATCATTCACAAAATCGACGAATTGCGCGTCACGGGCATGATCGGCCAGCTGATCCGCTTTGGCATCGCGGGCGGCATTTCGACGCTGATCTATGCCGCCGTCTATCTGCCGCTGGCGACTTATGTCTTTCCGACGCTTGCCGTGGCGGCGGTGCCGTTCGCCTTTGCCGTCGCCGTCACCTGCGGCTTTTTCCTGCACAGTTTCTGGAGCTTTCGCGGCCATGGCTCACGCGACAATAGCGGGCGACAGCATCTCAAATTCCTGATCGTCCAGGGGGTCGGCCTCGCACTCAACGCGGCGTTCACCTGGCTGCTCGCCGACCTGCTCCACTATCCCGACTGGGTGCCGCTCATCCCGATCGTCACCATCACCCCCATCGCCACATTCGCGCTCAACCGCCAATGGGTTTTCGGATAAGCCTATCGCATGGACCGCATCGTTTACGACCGCATGGCCGAACATGATTCCACCCATTGGTGGTATGTGGCGCGACGCGACATCCTGGCCGCCTATATCGCGCGCTACGCCGATCTGCCGGGGGACGCGGCGATCCTTGAGATCGGATGCGGCACCGGCCACAACCTCCCGATGCTCGGCGCGTTCGGCACCGTCGATGCGATCGAGATCGATCCGACCGCTGGCGCCATCGCCGCCAAGCGGCTGGGCCGCGCGGTCGGCAACGCGCCCCTGCCCGACCTGGATGGCGTGCCCGACGGCAAATATGACCTGATCGCGGTGCTCGACGTGATCGAACATGTCGCCGACGACGTCGCCGCGCTGCAGGCGATGGCACGGCGGCTTAAACCCGGCGGCAGGATCCTGATCACTGTGCCCGCGCATCGCTGGATGTGGAGCGCGCATGACGTGGTGAACCATCACCATCGCCGCTATTCCAAAAAGATGCTGACCGACGCGCTGGCCGCGGCCGGGCTCGGCTGGCAAAAGCTGCGCTACTTCAACTCGCTGCTGTTCCCCGCCGCCGTCGCCGCGCGGCTGGCGGGCAAGCTGACCGGCAAGGACGACAGCGACGATTCGCCCCCGGCCAGGCCGCTCAACTGGGCGTTCGAAAAGATTTTCGGGCTGGAACGCCATCTGCTCGGCCGGGTGCCGCTGCCGCCCGGCCTGTCGATCATCGTGCTGGCCCAGCCAACGGCCTGACCAGCACCCGTCAACCCACCCCGGCCCGCGCCTTCACAACGCGCGGACCGGTGCCGGTTGGTCCAGGGGCCGAAAACCCGATCAGCTGCCCGCCGGTTCGACCTTCACGCCGCAGATCAGCGTCAGTCGATCGGCCTGCACCTTCTTCTCGTCGGCGGTCAGCGTCTGGCTCGCCAGCAATTCGCGCGCCGCGATCAGGCACGCGGTCGCGGCGGTCGTCTTTGCGCTGTTGCTGACGCCCTGCGACAGGTTCTGCGCCGCGACCCCGGTCGAAAACACCTTGCCCGCGGTCAGCGATGCGCCATCCTTGTGGCCGGTCGCCGATCCGTTGAACGTGCCATAGACCGAATAGGCGTCGAACTTCCGGTCGCCGGATTCGGATTGCTTACGCGAAATCAGCCGGTCGCGATCGTCCTTGAGCCGCACGGTTTCCGCGGCGTTTTCCGCCACCGCCGCTTCCAGCTTCGCGCGCTGACCGTCCAGCTCATTCTTGCTGCCAAGCGCGTTGAGCCGGTCGATCTCCGCCTTCAACTGCGCACGCTTGGTTTCCTCCTCGGGCGTCAGCAGCGTCGCTGCGGCTGCGGCCGTTCCGGCTTCCTTGTCGTCGAGCGCCTTTACTTCCAACCGTTTCGATCCCAGCGCCTCGATCTCGACCAGCTTCTTCTTGACCTCGGCCAGTTGTTTGCCGGTTTCCTTGCCGGCCTCGACATTCTGCGCGATCTGGCGGTCGAGCGCGTCGATCGCCCGCTGATCGACCGTGTTCGTGCCCGCCACCTCGTTCCGCCCGTTGACCAGCTGCAGATTGGGGTCAATCTCCTTGCAACTCTGTCCCTGGCCACAGATTTTGGCCACCGCGACGGGGACGAAGGCGGCGTCGAGCGCCTTGTAGCCGATATTGACGTCGAGCCCCGGATTTTCTGGCGTTCCCGCCGTCACCCCGACCCCGATCTGCGCGCGCGAGGTATAGACCAGCGGCGCCTGTTCCATCGGCGCGCACGCACTGCCCGCCAGGGCCAGCGCGACCGCCAGCGACAGGTTATTCGTCGTTCGATTCATCCTTGCTTCCCCCCGTCGAACAAATGTCCTCCCGCCCGACGAACAGATCGCGCCACGGCGCGTCCGCGCGCTTTGGCGGCGCGAAAATCACTATTCTGCATCGTGACAAGTCATTCACCAGCGCGGCGTCCTCAGCGGCCCAACCCAGGGTCAGGCCGTTGCGGGTCGGCACCACGCCAAGTCCACGCACGCGATACGCAACGAAATCACTCGACCGTTCGTCGGGAATGATCCGCAGCACGCCCGCATGCGTGCTGACTTTTACATCACCGCCACTGTCGATTCGAACGATGGTACAGGCCGCAAGCAGCGGCATGACAGCCAAACAAGAAATAAAATAATATTTCATTCGGCCCCCGCGATGATTTTTACGTCATCGCGTAGAATTTTCTACAAGATTCGTCTCCACGGCGGATGAAATATTGAATAGGGCCAGTAACCGGCCTTTTCCTAATAGTCGTCGGCAATCGCGATCAACGCCGCGTCCATCGCGGGCAGCGCCGACGCGCCCGACGGCACGTCGTTGGCGAACAGCGCAAAGCTGAGCACGCGCCCACGCTTGCCCAGCAGATATCCCGCCAGCGTGGCGGTGCCGTTGAGGCTGCCGGTCTTGGCAAAGATGCGCCCTTCCAGCGCCGTGCCCCTGAACCGGCGGGCAAGCGTCCCGTCGACGCCCCCCACCGGCAATGTCGCGCGCCACGCCGCGCCCCAGGGCTGGGCGGCGATCCAGCGCAACAGCATGACCATGCCGCGCGGCGCGATGCGATTATAGCTCGACATGCCCGACCCGTCGGCCAGGTCCCAGGCGGTGCGCGGCACCCCGGCCGCGGCGAACATCGCGTCCACCCGACGCTGTCCGTCCGCCACCGATCCGTCGCCATCGTGGCGGCTCAACCGGCGCAACAGCAGCTCGGCATGAAGATTCTGGCTGAGCTTGTTGATGTCACGGATATCGTCGGCCAGCGGCGGGGGGACCAGCTTCGCCAGATCGGGCGCGGTCGCCGCCACCGCCGCGCCATAACGCGACACGATGTCGCCGCGCACCTTCACCCTGCGTTCGCGCAGCAACGCCGCCAGCCGCCACGCGGCATAATGCGCCGGATCGTCGATGCCCATCCGCACGATCCGCGGTCCGGCATCGGCGGCGATCGTGCCCGCGATGCGGATCGTCCGGTCGAACGGCAGGCGATGGACGAGCAGCGCCGTCTCCCCCGCCGCGACCGTCACCGCGCGATTGTCGATCGCCAGATAGCCTGCATGGTCGATCGCGGGCGCCGCGCCAACCGCCCCCGGCGTCACCCGCAGCACCAGTTCATTGTCGTCGAGCGACAGCGCGGCGATCGCGGTGCCCGACCGGGTCGGGATGTTGTTCCAGCTCATCCCCGCGCTCCAGCGTTCGTCGGGAAAGCGGGTGGCGTCGCCGATCACCCGGTCCACCCGCCGCGTGCGCGCGGCGATGGCGTCGGCGAGCTGGGCGAGGCAGTTCGCCACGCAATCGGGCGCACTCGACAGGCGAGCATCGCCATGGCCGGCCAGGATGACGTCGCGCCCCACGATCCGAACCGCCGCGCCGCCGCTGCGATCGGGCAGGGTCAGGTCGGTCAGCGTCGCCCAGGCGGCAGCGGTGGTGACGACCTTCGTCACCGAAGCGGGGATAAAGCGCTGATCGGGATTGATCGCGACGATCTCGTGCCCCTGATCGTCGGCAACCACCAGTCCGAACCGCGTGCCGGTCGCCGCGCGCGCCAATTCCGCTTCAACCCGCGCCTGCAACGTCGGCGCCTGCTGCGCCGCGAGCGGTGCAGCGAGTGCCAGCGCGATAAGGGCGAACAGGCGTTTCAGAGCAATGTCGGCGGTTCGGCCTTGCGCCGCGTGCGGGGTTTCGCCACCGGCACCGACGGTTCGGGGTCGGCCCGGGTCGGCGACACCGTCACCTCCAGCGAATCGGCGTAGCGATAGCCGAGCGAGGCATGGCCCTTCACCGGCCCCGCGACATCGGCGACGAGGTAGAGCGGGCGCCGTTTCGATTCGACATAGAGCCGCCCCAGATATTCGCCGATCATGCCGAGCACGAACATCTGCACCGCGCCCAGGAACACGACGACCAGCATGGTCGAGGTCCAGCCCTGCACCGCATTGCCCATCAGCCAGCCGATGACGATGTAAAGGAACAACAGCAGTGACAGGCCTGTCAGCGCCAGCCCCGCATGACTGGCGAAACGCAGCGGCGCGGTCGAAAATCCGGTCACGGCGTCGAGCGCGAAGCGGATCATCCGGGCCAGCGGATATTTGGTCTCGCCCGCATGGCGTTCATGCCGGTCATAGACAAATGGGACCTGGCGAAAGCCGACCCAGGCGACCATGCCGCGAATGAACCGCGCCTGTTCGGGCAGGCTCAAAAACGCATCGAGCGCGCGGCGCGTCATCAACCGGAAATCGCCGGTGTCGAGCGGGATCGGCGTGTCGGTGATCCGGTCGAGCATGCGATAGAACAAGGCGGCGGTCGCCTTTTTGAAGATCGTCTCCCCCTCGCGCTTGCGGCGCACGGCATAGACGACATCGGCGCCCTGTTCGCGCAGCGTCGCGCGCATGTCGGCAAGCAGTTCGGGCGGGTCCTGCAGATCGGCGTCGATCACCAGGATCTCCTCGCCCGCGCACAGGTCCAGCCCCGCGGTCAGCGCCAGCTGATGCCCGTGATTGCGCGACAGGTTGACCGCCACCAGATGCGGATCGCCCGCCGACAAGCGCTGCATCACCGCCCAGCTGCCGTCGCGCGATCCGTCATTGACCAGCACGATCTCATAATCCTCGCCCACCGCCGCGCGCGCGGCGGCAGAGACGCGGCCATGAAGCGTTTCAAGGCAGCCTTCCTCATTATAGCAGGGGATGACGACCGAAAGTTTGGGGCGTTGCATGGCGCCGCTTTTAGCGCGGCCGATTCGGATCGTCATGCGCGATTTGCGGGGCGGCGTCAGGCCCGTTCCGCCCCGCTGACCGCGTCCGCCGCGCGCAGGGCGTTGATCAGCCGCATCAGATGCGCGACGTCGCGCACCTCCAGATCGATCTCGTTGGTGTGGAACGTCGTATCGCTGGTGTCGAAGCGGATGTTGAGGATGTTCGCCTTGTGCTGGCCGAGCAGCGTCGCGACCGCGCCGAGCGCGCCGGGTTCGTTCTTCAGCGTGACGGCAAGCCGCGCGGTGCCGCCCTCTGCCTTCGCCCCCCAGCCGATGTCGAGCCAGTCGTCATCCTCGACCTCGTGCAGCTGCTCGCAGCTGATCTGGTGCACCGCGATCGGCGCACCGGGACGGCGGACGCCGACGATGCGATCGCCGGGAATCGGGTGGCAGCAATCGGCCAGGGTAAAGGCGACGCCGGGGGTCAGCCCCTTGATCGAAATCGGTTCGCGCCGGGTGGGCAGCGGCAGCGCATCGTCGCCGGTGGTGGACCCGGGCATCAACGCCTCCATCACCTGCGCGTCGTCCAGCCGCTGTCCGGCGATCGCGTCCATCAGCGCATCCTGATCGTCCAGCTTGAGCCGCACCAGCGCCGCGTCCACCGCCTCTTCGCCGATCGCGACCGGCAGATGCGCGACGATATCGTCGAACAGCTTGCGGCCAAGCGCCACCGTCTCGTCGCGTTCCTTGTGGCGCAGATGGCGGCGGATCGCCGCCCGCGCCTTGCCGGTGACGGCGAAATTGAGCCAGTTTTCCTGCGGATGCTGGGCCTTTGAGCGCAGGATCGCGACCTGGTCGCCCTGCTGGATTTCGGTGCGCAGCGGCACCACGCGACCGTTGATCTTGGCGCCGACCGACTGGTCGCCAAGGTCGGTATGCACGGCATAGGCAAAATCGATCGGCGTCGCCCCCTTGGGCAGCTGGATCAGCTCGCCCTTGGGGGTAAAGGCAAAGATGCGATCCTGATACATCGCCATGCGGGTATGTTCGAGCAGCTCTTCGGCGCTGTCGGCATTGTCGAGGATTTCGACCAGGTCCTGAATCCAGCGCACCTGCGTATCGGGGCGGACCTTGTCCTGCTTATAGGCCCAGTGCGCCGCCAGCCCATATTCGGCCTGGGCATGCATCGCCCGCGTGCGGATCTGGATTTCGACACGGGTATCGCCGGCATGGATGATGCTGGTGTGCAGCGAGCGATAGCCGTTGCGCTTGGGCGTCGAGATATAATCCTTGAACCGCCCCGGCACCATCGGCCAGCGGCGATGGATGATGCCGAGCGCGCGATAGCAATCCTCCTCGGTCGCCACCGTCGCGCGGAACGCCATGATGTCGGACAGCTGTTCAAAGCTGACATGCCGCTCCGACATCTTCTTCCAGATCGAATAGGGGTGTTTCTCCCGCCCCGAAATCTCCGCATCGATGCCGCCGCGCGACAACAGCAATTTGAGGCCGGAGCCGATTTTGGCGATCCGGTCCTCACCCGCGACATTCAGCGCCTCGAGCCGCCGGACGATCGATTCATGCGCGTCCGGCTCCAGCTCGCGAAAGGCGAGCGTCTGCATCTCCTTCATGAACTCATACATGCCGATCCGCTCGGCGAGCGGGGCATAGATGTCCATCGTCTCGCGCGCGATGCGCCGCCGCTTCTCCGCCTTTGGAATGTGATGCAGCGTGCGCATGTTGTGCAGCCGGTCGGCGAGCTTGACCAGCAGCACGCGGATGTCGTCGGACATGGCGAGCAGGAATTTGCGCAGATTTTCCGCCGCGCGCTCATTTTCGCTCTGCGCCTCGATCTTGCTGAGCTTGGTGACGCCATCGACCAGCCGCGCGACATTGGGGCCAAAGCGCGACAGGATCTCTTCCGGCGTCGCCACCGTATCCTCGATCGTGTCGTGCAGGATCGCTGTCGCGATCGTCTCGTCGTCGAGGTGCAGGTCGGTCAAGATGCCCGCCACCTCGATCGGATGGCTGAAATAGGGGTCGCCGCTCGCGCGCTTCTGGCTGCCATGCGCCTGCAGCGAAAACACATAGGCGCGGTTGAGCAGCGCCTCATCGGCCTCCGGATCGTAGCTCAACACCCGATCGACGAGTTCATATTGGCGCAGCACCATCTACAAATGGTGCGCGCCGTGGCCGCTTGGCAATAAGTTTCATGCAAAAACGGGCATCGTCATCGCCGATGCCCGTCAAGCTGTTGCACCGAAGTGACTTTACGGCGCTATTTCGCCCGTGCGTTGCACGCGGCCAGCGCCTGCGCATCGAACGGGGTGCCCGCCACGGTAAAGGCGGACAACGCGCCCAGCCGCTGCACGGCACGCTCGCACATCACCTTGTCCTTGGTCGGCGCCTTGGGCGCGACGCAGACATTGCCCGCGCATTTCCACAGCGTGTTCTGGGTGACGAAGCTCGCTCTGGTCGGCGCCTCGATCGGGGTCGCGACGAAATGGGCGGCGCTCTGGGCGGTGGCGGGGGTCAGCATCGCCAATGTCAGCGACGCGGCAATCGGGGCAAGGCGGATCATGGCGACGGCTCCATCGAGGTCAGTTGCGAATCGCCACCTACCTCAACCGGTTTTTAGTTGCAACTAAAAACCTATGCTGCGCAGCACCAACTTTAAGCGGTTTGTCATATGCGTGATTTGCGTTAGAAAACCGCGCTATGGCTCATTCGGGACTGCGCGAACCCCTGCGCCAACTGGCCAATAATTGCAGCCTGCCTGCTGCACTCGAAGCGATGGGCGAACGCTGGTCGTTCCTGATCCTGCGCGCGGCGTTCAACGGCCTCTATCATTTCGAGGAGTTCCAGTCGGAACTGGGCATCGCCCGCAACATCCTCGCCAACCGGCTCGCACGGCTGGTCGATCACGGCATACTGGCGCGTCAGGCCTGTGCCGACGACCGGCGCAAGGTCGAATATCGCCTGACCGAAAAGGGTTTTGCGCTGCTGCCGACGATGGTCGCGCTGCGCCAATGGGGCGAGCGATGGGAGACGCGCGAGCCCGCCAATCCGGTGCTGGTCGATGCGCGCGACCGCCGCCGCGTCGCGCCGGTTCAAGTGATGAGCCATGACGGGCGGCCGCTGACCAAACAGGACCTGCTATGGTCGCTGCCCGAGGATGTCGCCGGCGAATTACCCGACGCCATCGCCTGATAGGTCATCGCCTGATGTCGCTCAGCTGTCGGCCAGTTCGCTGCGGTTACGCCCCAGCGCCTTGGCACGATACAGTGCGGCATCGGCCTGACGAAACACCGCTTCGGGCGTCGATTCGGTGTCGACCGGGGCCAGCCCGATGCTGACCGTGATGCCGAACGCGCCGCCATTCGTCACCACCCGGTGACGTTCCAGCGCGCGCCGCACACGCTCGCACGCGGCCAGTGCATCGGCGGACGTCAGGTCGGGGAACAGGATCGCGAACTCCTCGCCCCCCAATCGGCCGATCGCATCCTGGCTGCGCAGATTGTCGCGCAGAATGTCGGCAAAACCGAGCAGCGCGGCATCGCCCGAGGCATGGCCCCAATTGTCGTTGACCCGCTTGAAATGATCGAGGTCGAGCAGCGCGAACATCGCCGGGGCCGACCGGTCGGGCGCGGCACATTCGGCCAGCCGCCCCTGAAAGGCGCGGCGGTTGAGCAGGCCGGTCATCGGATCGGTCGTCGCCTGCCGCTCCAGATCGGCCTCGCGCGCCTTGCGATGGCTCAGGTCGCGCACGACGCTGACGACCGACGAAATCGGGTTCTGGCCGTCGCTGACCGCGCGCGTTATCATTTCGAACCAGCATTGCCGGCCGTCAGCCGTCAATCCGCGATATTCCACCCGGTGCGACCGGTCCGGGTCGGTCAGCGCCGCGACATGGACCGCGCTGACCCGTTCGCGATCGTCCTCGGCGACCAGCGCCAGCGCGCTGGTGCCGATCAGCGCTTCGGGATCGAACCCGCCAATCTCGCGCACCGAGGGCGAGGCGAACCGGATCGTGCCGTCAGGGTCGAGCGTCAGCATCACGTCCGACGCATTGTCGGCGATCATGCGATAGCGCGCCTCGCTGGCCGTAACCGTATCGGCGAGGCGCTTGTTCTCCGCCATCATCGTCGCAAAAGGCACTGCCGTCAGGAACAGGACCGCCAGATAGAATTGGAAGAACAACAGCTGCACCGCGTGCGATCCGTCGAGCAGCTGCACCGGGCCATACCCGGCGATGGTCGCCGTCGCGCCGATCGCGGCGATCGCGAACACGCCGATCGCGGCCCCGGCAAAGCGGAAACGGATCGCGGCGATGACCAGCGGCAGCACCGGAAAGAACAGCAGCGGCATCGTGCTCTGCCAAAAGGTGGCGACGGTCACGCCGATCAGGGCGACCATCGCGACCGCAAAGCCGCCCAGCGACCGATCCCCGGTCGATCCCGCCCAATAGTCGCGCCCGCCCAGCACGAGCAGCGCGACCGGCGTGCCGATCAGCGCGCCAAGGCCATGGCCGATCGTCCAGTTGGTCCAGGTGAACAGCGGGTCGGCGCCGCGCATCAGCCACAGGCTGACCACCGGAACCAGGCCGGTGACGACCGGCGCGACGATCCCGGCACCGATCACGAAAACCGGAATCGACCGCATCGATTTGAACAGGCGATGCGCTTCGCCCAGCCGCCGGATGATCGCCCAGGCGATCAGCGCCTCGCCGCAATTGGCGACGACAAAGGACAGAGCGATCGGCGAATAGGGCGAAATGACCGTCGTCGCCGCGAACGAACCGACCGCACAGGCCAGCACCAGCCCGAATCGCTCGTTCGCCGGACGCGCGCACAGCGCGGCGAGCAACATCGCATTGGCAACCCACAGCAGGGCGACATTGGCGGTCAGCCGGGTGAGCAGGATCGACGCCAGCGCCAGCAGGAAGAAGGCGCAACCCACGCCGACCGCCACTGCGCCCGCCTGCCATCGTGCCGAAATCCGCGTCATGGGGCGACGCTAAGTCGGAAGCGTTAATCGCCGCTTACCTTAACGACGAACCGATGCGTTCCCTTGCGTTTCTTTAGTTGGGTTCCGGCACCGGCCCACTCCCCCACCCGGCCACCCATCGGCAGGATATTCTGG
>CADEEK010000003.1 GCA_902826325.1 uncultured Sphingomonadales bacterium | reverse complement strand
CCCGGCGGCGACCGGCTGGGGCCGCTATGGGTGGAACGTGCTGCCAGCGGGTTCGGGCCGCTCGCGGCGAAACGCTATGCGCCCAAGGTGGCTGGCTAGGGCAAGCCGTCGCCCCCTGTTCCGATGGCCACCAACGAAAACGGGGCGGTCCGTTGCCGGACCGCCCCGTTCGCAAACCGCAGCTGCGGTGTGAAGCTTACTTGACCTCGACGGTCGCGCCAGCTTCTTCCAGCTGCTTCTTGATCTTTTCGGCTTCGTCCTTGGACACGCCTTCCTTGACGGCCTTGGGCGCCGATTCGACCATCGTCTTCGCTTCGGTCAGGCCCAGGCCCGTGATCGCGCGGACTTCCTTGATGACGTTGATCTTCTTGCCGCCGTCGCCGGTCAGGATCACGTCGAATTCGGTCTTTTCTTCGGCGGCAGGCGCCGCGCCACCGGCGGCGCCACCGGCAGCGGCAACCGCAACCGGTGCAGCGGCGGTCACGCCCCATTTTTCTTCGAGCAGCTTCGACAGCTCGGCAGCTTCAAGGACGGTCAGTTCCGACAGCTGGTCGACAAGTGCGTTGAGGTCAGCCATTTGATAATTCCTTCATTCAGATTGGTTCGAATATGGGTCGCGAAGATCAGGCCGCCTTATGCGGCTTCCTTCTCCGCATATGCCTTGAACACGCGGGCGAGCTGGCTCGCCGGTGCCTGGGTGACGGCAGCGAGCTTCGATGCCGGTGCCTGAAGCAGGCCGACGATCTTGCCACGCAGTTCATCCAGCGACGGCAGCGAGGCGAGCGCCTTGATGCCTTCCGCGTCGAGCAGCTGTGCCCCCATCGCGCCGCCAACGATCTCGATCTTGTCGTTGGTCTTGGCGAAATCGACCACCACCTTTGCCGCGGCAACGGGGTCGGTCGAGGTGGACAGCGCGGTCGGACCCACAAGCAGGTCCGCCAGCACCGAATAATCGGTGCCGTCGATCGCGATCTTGGCAAGGCGGTTCTTCGCGACCTTGTAGCTCGCACCGGCTTCGCGCGCCTTGTTGCGGAGGTCCGTCGACTGTTTGACGGTCATCCCGAGATTGCGGGTGACAACCACCACGCCAACCTCGCCAAAGGTGCGGTTCAGCTCGGCAACGGCTTCGGTCTTCTGAGCACGATCCATGCCGGTCTCCTCAAAATACCCCGACCCTGACGGGCCGGAGCCGGTTACGCCGAGGGATGGGCGGACGCCCAACCCCCTGATGTCCGAGGGGCATGATCGTCAGGGCCGGACGAACCGGCGGACTGACCCGAGCGCGCCGACAAGCGGCAACGGTCGGTGAAAATCTCTGTCCCCGTCTTGGCGGGAAATTAAGCCGGAAACCGGCACCCACTGTCTCGGACGGAACGCTGGCGCCGGTTGCCCGACACAAGCGAAGGCGCGCCAATAACGGCTGACGCGCAGGAGTCAAGTTTGGGGGTGTTGGTCGCGGCCGCTGAGTCTTTGTTTCTTTAACGGACTCCGCCCGCTGGTTGCGGCACCAGCCCGCTCCCCCACGGGGTCCCCGCAAAGTAATACTTTGCGGGGCTACCCACACCCGGCCACCCATTTCAGAATATCCTGCCGATGGGTGGCCGGGTGGGGGGGCGGGCTGGTGCCGCAACCAAAACAAAGACTCAGCGGGCCAGCGCCGCGCTCCCCAAAAACCTAGTTCACCGGGCCGACGGTGTTGCCCGCATCCTCACGCGGCACGCGCGCGGTCATGCCGACCGCATCGGCATCGTCCATGACCTGTTCCTCGGTCTGCACCGTGTCGGTGGCGGGCGTCGGGGTCGGCGTCGGCGTCGGCGTGGGTTCCGGCTCGACGATATTCTCGCTCGGCGTTTCGTCGATCACGACGATGTTTTCCGCTTCGTTCATCGGTTCGGCCGGTTGCTCGGGATCGCCCGAACAGGCGGCAAGCGCGGTGGCGGCGACCAGCGTGAGGGCGAGCGGCAAGCGGCGGATCATCGGCGTCTCCTGTTTCATCGGTCGATATGGCATTCAGCCGGCGGCCAGCGCCTGGGTCGCCGATCGGCTTTCGATCTTGCCGGCCAGCGTCTTGTCCCAGCCATAGGGGTCGTTGCGAAAGTTCATGCCGCCGCCTGAACTCGCATAGGCGGTCCAGTAGAGCAGATAGACGGCGACGTCGCTCGGCAGGTCGGCGCGCACCGTTTCCCCCTTGGCCAGCGCGGCGTCGATCGCTTCGGGCGTCCATTCCGCGCTGCCGTCCAGCAGCAACCGGGCAAGGTCGCCCGGTCGTTCCAGCCGGATACAGCCATGCGAGGCAAGCCGGTCGAACCGCGAAAACGTCCCCTTGCTCGGCGTATCGTGGAGATACACGGCGAACGGATTGGGAAAGTCGAACTTGTATTTGCCCAGCGCCGAATGCGACGGCGCCTGTTGCAGCCGCCGGTTGGCGCCGGTGCCGATCACCTTGAACCCGTTGGCGGCAAGATAGGCGGGGCCCTTGGGGAACAATTCGCGCGCGGCGATCCCGGCGGGCACGTTCCATGGCGGGTTCAGCACGACCGAATGGATGTTGGATACCAGCATCGGCGTTTCGCCGCCGCCGGGCTTGCCGGTGACGCCGCGCATCGACATGACCGGGCGATCGCCCTCGAACACCGCGACCTGGGCGGCGGCGATATTCACCTGGATGCGGTCGACCGGCATCACCTTGGGCATCCAGCGCCAGCGTTCCATATTGGCCATGATCTGCCGGATACGCTCGCCCACCGGCACGTTCAGCCGATCGAGCGTTCCGGTCGACACGACCCCGGTCGGGTTCAGGCCATAGCGGCGCTGGGCGCGCACCACCGCCTCCTTCAACGCCGCGTCGAACGTGTCGCCGGTCGCGACCACATTGCTGTCCTCGACCGCCAGCCGCGCGCGCAACGCGGCAACGCGCGGGCCGCTGGCGCCGATCGCCAGATCGGGGCCCTTGGCCAACATGGTCCATCCGCCGGCGGCTTCCAGGCGGCGATAATCGGCCAGTCCGCGGCGCAGATTTTCATAGCCTTCATAGGGCGGGGTCAGATTGGCGAACCATTGCGCCAGCCGGTCCGCCGCCACCGCGCCGGCAAAACCGGGCAGCGGGTCCCAGGCGCCGGGGCGCAATGCCCAGTCGGACTGGAAGTCGCTGGCCTCAAGCCGCCCGATATGGATCGCGCGCGCATAATCGAGCGCCGCGCGCACCAGCCCCGCATCGTCGGCGGGCAGCTGCTCGGCATCCCTGGTCGCATAGCGCAGCCCCTGGGCGATCCGCCCCTGCACGATCAGGCGGCGCAGCTGTTCCCCTTGCGCCGCCGTGATGGTCGGCAGCGTCGGGGCCACCGGAACCGGCGCGATCTGGACCGGCGCCGGCGTCGGCACGGCCTGGGGTGACGGGCTCGCCTGGGGGGCGGGCGTCGGCGCCTGCTGCGTCAGCGCCGGGGCAGCCGCCCCGGTCGCCAGCAAGACCGCAATCGCCGGTCGCCCAAATCGTCGAAACATCGAAACCCTAACCTCGTCGTCAAGTCGCGCCGATGATAGGATCGGCACGGCGGATTGTCACCCGGTTCGCGCCAGCCGGACCAGCGTTTCGTCGAGCGTGGACAGGAAGCGCGAACGGTCTTCCTTGCGAAAGGGCGGGGGGCCGCCGATCTGGTCGCCGCCCGCGCGCAGGTCCGCCATGATCGCGCGCGTGGCGATGGCCGCGCCGATCGAGGCGAGGGTGAAGGGTTTGCCATTGGGCGCGATGACGGCGGCGCCCGCCTTCAGACAACGGTCGGCGAGCAGGATGTCGGCGGTGACGACGATGGTGCGCGGCCCCGCGCGCTCGGCGATCCAGTCATCGGCGGCGTCGAACCCGTCGGATACCACCGCCCGGTCGATCAGCGGATGATCGGGGATGCGAATGAAGCTGTTGGCGACGATCGTCACCGCCACTTCGCGCCGCCACGCGACCTTGTAGATCTCGTCCTTCACCGGACAGGCATCGGCATCGACGAGGATGTGGCGCGTTTGGCTCATACCGTCGCCCCGGCCCTGTGCCGGGGGCCACCGTGCGGCTGGACCATGCGGTCGCCGCCCCAGCCATGCGCCATCGCGGGATCATTGATGCGCGGCGCTGTGGATCCCGGCACAGGGCCGGGATGACGAGGGGTAGGGGGCAAATTGCGCGTCACTTTTTCGGCGGCTTGCCGCGATGCGGTTTGGCTGGGCGGGGCCGCCTGTCCGGCACGGCGGGCCTGGCCGCATGGGTCGGGTGCAGCTTGGGCCGGGCCGGGGCGTGCGGCTTGCGGTGGCCGTGGCGCGGGGCATGGTCGCCGCGCGTGCCGGGCGGCGGCGGGCCGTCGGCAGGGGCGATCAGCACGCCATCCTCATCGGCCTCGGCGGTCCGGGCAACCGCCTTGGCGAAGCGATCGGCGAGCGCGCGGGGCACCTGGAACCGCGTTTCGCCCGCGCCGATGCGGATCGCGCCGATCTCGCTCTTGGTAACATGGCCGCGGCGGCAGATCAGCGGCAGGATCCAGCGCGGATCGGCATTCTGGCGGCGCCCGACATTCATCGCGAACCACACGATATCGTCAAAGCCCGGGCGGTGCGTCGCGGCGCGTTGTTCGGCGGGGCTGCGGTCGATCAGCTCCTCGGGCGCGGGCATCGATGCGCGATGCGCGCGGATCAGCGCGGCGGCGATCTCGATCGGTTCCATCCGTTCGAGCAGGGTTTCGGCAATGGCGCGATCCTCGGCCTCGATCTCGCCGGGTTCGGTCAGCTTTTCCATCAGCCGCTCGCGATCCTTGGCGCGAATGTCCTCGACGCCGGGAACGGGCAGCCATTCCGCCGCGATCTTCGCCTGTTTCAGCGTCATTTCGACGCGGCGGCGGCGGGGATAGGGGACGATCAGGATTGCCGTCCCCTTCTTGCCCGCACGGCCCGTGCGGCCCGATCGATGCTGCAGCGTTTCGGCATCGCGCGGCAGCTCGACATGGATGACCAGGCTCAGCGTCGGCAGGTCGATGCCGCGCGCGGCGACATCGGTGGCGACGCACACCCGCGCGCGACGGTCGCGCAACGCCTGCAGCGCGGCGTTGCGTTCCGACTGGCTATGCTCGCCCGACAGCGCAACCGCCGCAAAGCCGCGCTCGACCAGATTGGCGTGGAGATGGCGGACATTGTCGCGCGTCGCACAGAACAGCATCGCCGTTTCCGCCTCGTGAAAGCGCAGCAGGTTGATGACGGCATGTTCGATATCGGCCGGCGCCACCGCGATCGCCTGATAGGCGATGTCGCCATGGCCGCGATCCTCACCCACCGTCGAAATGCGGTGCGCGTCGCGCTGGTAGCGGCGCGCCATCGCCACGATCGGCTTGGGCAGGGTGGCAGAAAACAGAAAGGTGCGCCGCCCCTCCGGCGTCGCGTCGAGCAGCGCCTCCAGCTCTTCGCGAAAGCCCATGTCGAGCATCTCGTCGGCCTCGTCGAGCACCGCGACGCGGATCGCCGACAGGTCCAGTGCGCCGCGTTCCAGATGGTCGCGCAACCGCCCCGGCGTGCCGACGACGATCTGCGCGCCGTGCGACAGGTTGCGCCGCTCACGCGCGGCATCCATCCCGCCGACACAGGTGACGACGCGCGCGCGGGCGGATGCATAAAGCCAGGTCAGTTCCTTGGCGACCTGCAGCGCCAGTTCGCGCGTCGGCGCGACGACCAGCGCCAGCGGCAGCGCGGGCGCGGGCATCGCATCGCCGTCGATCAGATCGTCGGCCATGGCGAGGCCGAAGGCGACGGTCTTGCCCGAACCGGTCTGCGCAGAGACGAGCAGATCGCGCCCCTTCGCCTCGTCCTGCGTCACCGCCGCCTGGACGGGGGTCAGTTCGGCATAGCCGCGTGTCGTCAGCGCATCGGCGAGCGGGGTGGGGAGTGCGGCGAAAGTCATCGGGTTCCGTTCAAAACGACAAGTTCAAAAACGACAAGGGGGCCGGGATTGCTCCCGACCCCCTCAGGAAATGTCAGTGCGAGGTGTCTCAGACCGCCGAAACTTCGGCGACGTCGACCTTCACGCCCGGGCCCATCGAGGACGAGACCGCGACCTTGCGCAGATACTTGCCCTTGGCGCCCGCCGGCTTGGCCTTGACCACCGCATCGACCAGCGCATCGAAGTTCGACCGCAGGTCGGCGGCCGAGAACGACGCCTTGCCGATGCCCGAATGGATGATCCCGGCCTTTTCGACGCGATATTCGACCTGACCGCCCTTGGCGGCCTTGACCGCTTCGGCGACGTTCATCGTCACGGTGCCAAGCTTGGGGTTGGGCATCAGGCCCTTGGGGCCGAGCACCTTGCCCAGCCGACCGACCAGGCCCATCATGTCGGGCGTGGCGATGCAGCGGTCGAACTCGATCTTGCCGCCCTGCACGATTTCCAGCAGGTCTTCGGCGCCGACCACGTCCGCGCCCGCTTCCTTGGCTTCGTCCGCCTTCGCACCCTTGGCGAACACGCCGACACGCACGGTCTTGCCGGTGCCGGCGGGCAGCGTCACGACGCCGCGGACCATCTGGTCGGCATGGCGCGGATCGACGCCCAGGTTCAGCGCGACCTCGATCGTCTCGTCGAACTTGGCGGTCGCATTGGTCTTGGCCAGCGCAATCGCCTCATCGATGCCATAGAGCTTGTCGCGGTCGACCGCGTCGATCATGGCCTTTGCCTTCTTCGTCAGCTTTGCCATGTCTTCAGCCCTCCACCACTTCGAGGCCCATCGAGCGTGCCGACCCTTCAAGAATGCGGGTCGCGGCGTCGATGTCGTTCGCGTTCAGATCCTTCATCTTGCTCTCGGCGATCGCCGACAGCGCGCTGCGCTTGATCGACCCGGCCTTGACGCGGCCCGGCTCCTTCGAACCCGATTTCAGGTTTGCGGCCTTCTTGATGAGGTAGGTCGCGGGCGGCTGCTTGGTTTCGAAGCTGAAGCTGCGATCGGCATAGACGGTGATGATGGTCGGCAGGGGCGTGCCCTTTTCCTGGCCGTCGGTCGCCGCGTTGAACGCCTTGCAGAATTCCATGATGTTCACGCCGCGCTGGCCCAAAGCAGGGCCGATCGGCGGCGAAGGATTGGCGGCGCCCGCAGGCACCTGGAGCTTGATATAGCCCGTGATTTTCTTAGCCATGTGTCACTCTTTAGTAGGACCGGGCAAACGCCCCGTCCGGTTCAAGTCTAGCGGTCCGAACGCGGGCACGAAGGCCCGCTCCCGCATATTTTCCATTGCCGTTGCGTTGGAAGTCGGCGCCCCTAGCTCAATTGGCCCCGCAACGCAAGATTGCGCGGCGAACGTTGCCGGTGTGAAACATTGCCGACGCGAATCGACAGGAGGGTGGGATGGCCAGTTGGATTCAATCGCGGATGTTGGTGGCGCTCGGCGTGCTCGCAACGTCCTTTGGCGCGGGGCAGGCTGCGGCGGAAAGCGTGCGGATGACGGGCAAGTTCGCCGCGCCCAATCGCGAGGCCGCGCTGCTGGAAACGCTGCGCATCGGCCGCTTTTCCGGGCAGGACGGGCCGCAATTCGAACTGGCGGTCGAACGCGCGATCGCCGATGCCGTTGTTGACGGCCGCCCGCATTTCGATCTGGTCGCCGGACGCGGCGGCGATGCCGATGGCGTGCTGAACGGCAATGTCACCACCGGCGTCCAGACCAACCGTTTCAAGCGCAAGGAAAAAAGATGCGCCGAGCGCAAGGATGGCAAATGCGTGCGCGAGGATGAGGTCGAGGTCGACTGCACCCGGCGCGTCATCAATGTGAACGTCGATCTGCGGCTGGCGCGGCGCGACGATGGCCGGATCGTCTATTCCGTCAGCAAGCCGCGTCGCGACGAAGCCAGCTGGTGCCAGGGCCAGAACCCGCCGCGCACGACCGAAGAGGCGGTTCGCCAGACGATCCTGTCGATTGCCACCGAGGTCCGCTACGACATCGCGCCCAAGGTCGAAAATTACAGCATCCGCTTCCGCGAAACCACACGCGGCCTTCCCAGGGACTTGACCCGCCCGTTCCGCGACATCGTAAAAATGACCCAACGCGACCTGCGTGCCGCCTGTGCGGCGTGGCAGGCGATGGATGCGCAGGCGCCCAACAATCCGTCGATCGTCTTCGACCTTGGGCTGTGCGCCGAGGCGGCGGGCGATTTCGCGCGGGCGATGGCGTTCTATCGCCGCGCCGCGCCGCTGATCGGGCGTGGCGGGAACGAGGCGACGGTGGGCGCCGGACGGGTCGGTCGCCTGATCGCCGCGCGTGAGGATGATGCGCAGCGCTCACGTGGGCGGCGCGGGCAGGGACGGCGATAGCGGCCGCTTTCCCCGCCCGGTCGTTCAGCGCTGGCGCTGGCCCTGTCCACCGCCGCTGCGCTGGCCGCCCGATCCCGCCGGACGCGGGGCGAACTTCTTCTTGCGTGGGCCATAGAAGCGCGGCTTGTCGCCCTGTGGCTGGCCTTCGCGGCGCTGGCTGGTGTCGCCGCGCGCCTCTTCGGGGCGGCGATCGCCCAGCGGGTTGCCGCGCGGGCCGCGATCGGCCGGGTTGCCCCCCTGGGCCGGGCGGCCGCCGCGCCCCGAACCGCCACGGTTCGGCCCGCCGCGCTGCTGCATCGCGCGGCCGTTGCGGCCATTGGCTTCGTCGCGGCCCATCGGCACCGCCACGCGGCTTGAGCGGATGCGCCCCGCTTCGGCGACGAAATCGTCGGGCAGCGGCTGGACGGTCAGTTTCTGCCGCGTCAGCCGTTCGATGTCGCGAAGATAGGGCCGCTCGTCATCGGCGCAGAAGCTGATCGCGATGCCGTCATTGCCAGCGCGTGCGGTGCGGCCGATGCGGTGAACATATTGTTCGGGCACGTTGGGCAGTTCGAAATTGAACACATGGCTGACCCCCGACACGTCGATGCCACGCGCGGCGATGTCGGTGGCGACCAGGATCTTGACGCTGCCCGCGCGGAACGCGCCGAGCGCCCGTTCGCGCTGCGGCTGGCTCTTGTTGCCATGAATCGCGTTGGCCGCGATGCCGTTGCCCGCCAGCAGCTTCACGACGCGATCCGCGCCATGTTTGGTGCGGGTGAAGATCAGCGCGCGGTCGATGTCGAGCTCGCGCAGCTTGATCGTCAACAGCGCCTGTTTTTCCTGCTGGTTGATATAGGTGACGAACTGTTCCACCCGCTCGGCGGTGGTGGCGACCGGCGTTACCTTGACCTCGACCGGTTCGTGGATGAACTGGTTGGCGAGATCGCGGATCGATTTGGGCATGGTCGCCGAAAAGAACAGCGTCTGGCGCTTGCTCGGCAATTCGCGGACGATGCGCTTGAGCGCGTGGATGAAGCCCAGATCCATCATCTGATCGGCCTCGTCCAGCACCAGAATCTCGATGCCGAGCAGGATGGCATAGCATTGGTCGATCAGGTCGACGAGGCGGCCGGGGGTCGCCACCACAATGTCCACCCCTCGCGCCAGATCGGTCTTGTTCTTGTGGACCGACGTGCCGCCGAACACGGTGGCGACGGTGAGCCCGGTGCCCTTGCTGTACTGGCGCGCGCTGTCGGCGATCTGGCTGGCCAGTTCGCGGGTGGGGGCGAGCACCAGCATGCGGCAGCCGCGCGGTTGTGCCCGCCGCTTCGATGCGACCAGCCGGTCGATCGAGGGGAGCATGAACGCCGCGGTCTTGCCGGTGCCGGTCTGGGCGATGCCGAGCAGGTCGCGGCCTTCCAGCAGCGCGGGGATCGATTGCGCCTGGATCGGCGTCGCCTCGCTATAACCCTTGGCGGCAAGCGCTGAGAGGACGGTCTCGCTGAGACCGAGTTGATTGAATTGCATTGAAAACCTTTATGAGAATCGGCTCGCGCGCGCGCCGAACGGCGCGCGCGGAAGCGGTGTCGAAAAATGACGACCCGCGTGACTAGGGAAGCCTGTCCATCAACCGAGGCGGAGCCAGGGGCCGGAACTCGTCCGGAACCCGATCACGCTGCATGACGCCTCGCTGTGGCGCGATATGGCAACAAGGCTGTCGAAAGTCAATCGGGCGAAGAATTGCCGCGGTTCAGCCGACCTCTTGCGCGGGTGGCGCCAGCGGGTCGAAAATCGCCGCTGCGGCCTGCGCCAGCTGCGCCATCATGTCCATCGTTTCCTCGTCGATCGGCCCGACATGTTGCCAATAGGCGCCGATCGCCGCGCTGCGCCCGATCGGGAAGATCGCCATGCTGGCGACGAACGTGGCGAGATAGGCGTTGAGCGGCACCCGTGCATCGTTGCGGATATCGGGGATCAGGATCGGTTCGCCGGCCATGATCGCGAGGCCGGCAATGCACTGGCCGATGGGAAACCGCTGTCCGGTCCACAGCTTGCTTACGGCATCCTCGGCGACATAGGCGACCTCGTCACCATCGCGCTGAATCACGGTGATCCCATCGCACGCGGCGATGATGCGGGCATGATCGCACAGCAGCTCGATCGCCTCCGCCGTGGTGGCGGCGGTGCCAAGCAGCCCCAGCGCATGGGACAGCCTGACCTGTCGATTGGCAAACCCACGCTTTGGCATTCAACATTCCCTTTGCCGCGACTCGCACGCAAGTGCTCGTCCTGAAACAACGTATCGCAAGAGAAACGAATGGCATCGGCCATTTAATCCGCCGATTTTTGCACGTCGCACAAAGCAGGTGGCGTTTCGCATCGGGCGGGGCCGGCAACGATTATGGACCGGGTGGCAAACGCACAGCCGGAAGCGGCTCTGGTGCCCGCGGCCCTAACCGGATCGAATATATCGACGATTCGAAACTGCCAAAAATCACGAATATGGCGCAAGCCGATGCCTGGCGTGCATCGGAACTGGCCAAACGTGGACATGACCTGGAGTATCGCGAGGCGATCGAGGCGCGCTACGAATTCTACAAGAGACAGTTCGCGCAAATAGAGGAGCAACGCGGGGCGCAGTTGGAAATTGGCCGACCCGCCCAAGGGCCGACGGCTGAACACACGCGGACGGATATTGGGCTTTCAAGCGGTCCCGGCGGTGCGGGACGCGGCTTTGGCGGCGGTGGGGCGACCGGAAGCTGGAACGGGCCGGTGCCTTCATTGCGTCAATCGTTGCCGAGTGGAGCGTCTGTCCACCCCTCGATTTCTGCGCAGCGGCTTCCCGCCAGCCTGGGTCAGTCCGACCCTCGGCCTCTGACACCACAGGCTTCGGAGGATTGGCGCACGGTCGAGCGCAACGGCTATCTCTACGAAATCGACACGAGCAACCGGACCCGGCGGGTATCGGGGGCGATCAACCTCAATCCAGAACAGGGACGTTCGCTGGCGACGCAACTTGCCGCTGGCGGTGAAGACCGGCGCCCGGACGATCACGGCGGACATTATATCGCGCGTCGGTTCAATGGGCCGAATATCGCGCGTCGGTTCAATGGGCCGACAGATGCATTTAATCATTTCGCCCAGGACGCCAAGTTCAATCGCGGAAGATATGCAATGCTGGCAAATCAGTGGGCACAAGCGAAGCGAGCTGGGAAGCGGGCGAGCGTCAAAATTGTACCGGTGTTCGAGCAAGGGTCGCTGCGACCATCGCTGCTCAATATATGGTTTTGGATCGACAGCGAGAGGCACAGCTTGAAGCTTCCCAACGAGCCCAAGGAAAAGCGCGATGCCAAAGACTGAAACCGAAAAGCTGATCGAGTACATTGGGCAGTTGCTGGCTGAGGACGCCGAATACCCGATGAACGGCACGCTTCTTTATGCTCAAGTGGATCGCAATTATGTCAGCCCATCGATCTTCAAGGATCGCGGAAATCACATTCTCTATCGAGAGCCCGATTTAGACCGGCTTGGAGATGCCTTGCTTGATTTGTGGGAGGCGCAGCGCGGGGAGCATCGTTGGGCAGAAGTCCAGTATTTTGTAAGGGATGGTGGATTTGAGCTAGCCTTCGTCTACCCGGACGAACTCGGCCCGGACGATGTATCGCTCGGGCGGCGTGCCAAGGTGGTAAAGGAATATTTCGGCGACAAGCCGGTGCTCTATACCGGACCCGATGGCGAGGACGTATTCGTTTACTGACGCCCTCAGTCCCAGCCTCCTCAGCCTGCGGCCTTGGCCAGTCCCCGCGAAATCTGCAGCGCCGCATTCAACCGCGCCCTCGGGTTCGCAAACGCCCTCGCCACCACCAGTTTCATGTCCGGGCGCAGCTTCGCCGTGCCGTCGAGCCGTTCGACATAGGCGAGCAGCCCTTCGATGCTGGGGAATTTATCCTCGTGGAAGCTGACCAGTGCGCCCTTTGGCCCGACATCGATCTTGGCGATGCAGGCCTTTTTGGCGTTGAGCTTGGCTTCGATCAGCAGGAGGAGGTTTTCGGTCTCCTCGGGCAATTTGCCGAAGCGGTCGATCATCTCGGCGGCGAAGGCGTCGATGCCGGCGCGGTCCTCCACCTCGTTCAACCGGCGATACAGGCCCATGCGCAGGTCGAGGTCGGGGACGAAGCTTTCGGGGATCAGGATCGGCGCGTCGACGGTGATCTGGGGCGACAGGTCGCGCGGGCGGTCGCTGGCCAGGCCGCCGGCCTTGGCGTCCATGATCGCCTCTTCCAGCATCGACTGATAGAGTTCATAGCCGACCTCCTTGATATGGCCCGATTGTTCGTCGCCGAGCAGGTTGCCCGCGCCGCGAATGTCGAGATCGTGGCTGGCGAGTTGAAATCCGGCGCCCAGCGATTCGAGGTCGGACAGGACTTTCAGCCGCTTTTCCGCCGTCTCGGTCATCACCCGCTGCGGCGGGGTGGTCATATAGGCATAGGCGCGCGTCTTGGCCCGCCCGACGCGGCCGCGCAGCTGGTAGAGCTGGGCGAGGCCGAAGCGATCGGCGCGGTTGACGATCATCGTGTTGGCGCTGGGGATGTCGAGGCCGCTTTCGATGATCGTGGTGGAGACCAGCACCTCATATTTGCGGTCGTAAAAGGCAGACATGCGCTCTTCGACCTCGCCCGCCGCCATCTGGCCGTGGGCGACGACGTAGCGGACCTCCGGCACCTCTTCGCGCAGATATTGTTCGATATCGGGCAGGTCGGCGATGCGCGGGGTGACGATGAAACTCTGCCCGCCGCGATAATGTTCGCGCAGCAGCGCCTCGCGCAGCACCACCGGGTCCCACGGCATGACATAGGTGCGCACGGCGAGGCGATCGACCGGCGGGGTCTGGATCACCGACAATTCGCGCAGGCCCGACATCGCCATCTGCAGCGTGCGGGGGATCGGCGTCGCGGTCAGGGTCAGGACATGGACATCGGCCTTCAATGATTTGAGCCGTTCCTTGTGCGTCACTCCGAACCGCTGTTCCTCATCGACGATGACGAGGCCGAGCCGCTTGAACTCGACGCCCTTGGCCAGCACCGCATGGGTGCCGATGACGATGTCGACCTGCCCGGATTCAAGACCCTCTTTCGTCGCCTTGGCCTCGGCGGCGGGGACGAGGCGGGAGAGGCGGCCGATATTGAGCGGAAACCCTTCGAACCGGGCGCGGAAATTGGTGAAGTGCTGGCGCGCGAGCAGCGTGGTGGGACAGACCACCGCCACCTGCTGTCCCGCCATCGCCGCGACGAAGGCGGCGCGCAGGGCCACCTCGGTCTTGCCGAAACCGACATCGCCGACGACCAGCCGGTCCATCGGCTTGCCCGCCGACAGATCGTCGAGCACGTCGCCGATCGCGCGGTCCTGATCGTCGGTTTCGGTGAAGGGGAAGCGATCGACGAATGCGGGATAGCCGCCGGGATCGGGTTCCAGCACTTCGCCAGGGCGCAGCGCGCGCGCGGCGGCGGTGGCGATCAGCTCACCCGCAATCTCGCGGATGCGCTCCTTCATCCGGCTCTTGCGCCGCTGCCACGCCTCGCCGCCCAGCTTGTCGAGCGTCGCGCCTTCCTCGCTGTTGCCGTAGCGCGAGAGGACTTCGAGATTTTCGACCGGAACGTAGAGCTTGTCGCCGCCGGCATAGGTCAGCGCGACGCAATCGTGCGGCGCCTTCTGCACCGGGATTTGCGTCAGCCCTTCATAGCGGCCGATGCCGTGTTCGATATGGACGACCAGATCGCCGGGGCTGAGCGTCGCCAGTTCGGCGAGGAAGGCGTCGGTCGATTTCTTGCGCCGGTTGCGGCGGACCAGCCGGTCGCCGAGCATGTCCTGTTCGGTGAGCAGCGCGACCTGGGGCGAGGTGAAGCCGTGATCGAGCGGGAGGACGATAAGGGCGACGCGAGCAAGCCCCTCCCCTTCAGGGAAGCGGTTGGGGTGGGGCCGATCCGCAGATGATGTCGCTTGAGGCACGGCCCCACCCCCGGCCCTTCCCGCTGGCGGGCGGGGAGAGGCCGCGCCCAATGCTTCCTGCCAGCTGTCGGCCAGCACGGTGTTGGCGAGGCCGTGATCGGCGAGCAGCCCCTTGAGCCGTTCGCGCGAGCCGGTCGAATAGCTGGCAAGGATGGGCTTGCGTCCCTCGCGGCGCAGGCTGGTCAGATGGGCGGCGACGGCGTCGTAGATGTTCGCTTGCGCGGCGCGTTCGGGTGCGAAATCGCGCGGGCCGTCGATGCCGAAATCGAGCACGGCGGCGCTTTCCGGCTCGTGAAAGGGCGTCGCCAGATGCGCGTTCGCCGCCTGCAACGCATCGGTCCATTGATCGGGGAGCAGATAGAGCTGGTCGGTGCCGAGCGGGCGATAGCTGCCCGCATCGGTCGACTGGGCGCGGACGCGATTGGCCTGATAATCGGCGATCGCCTCGGACCGCGCCTGTGCGGCGCCCGCCTCGCCGGCGTCGCGGACGATCACCGCAGCCGGCGGCAAATGGTCGAACAGCGTTTCGAGCCGTTCCTCGAACAGCGGCAGCCAATGCTCCATGCCCGCCAGCCGCCGCCCCTCGCTGATCGCCTGATAGAGCGGGTCGCCGGTCGCGGTTGCGCCGAACCGCTCGCGATAGCCGGTGCGGAACCGCTTGATCGTCTCCTCATCCAGCAAGGCTTCGGAGGCGGGCAACAGGGTAAAGCCGTCGATCCGCCCGGTGGTGCGCTGGTCTGCAGGATCAAAGCTCCGGACGCTTTCGATCTCGTCGCCAAAGAAATCGAGCCGCAGCCCATGGTCGCTGCCCGAGGGGAACAGGTCGACCAGCCCGCCGCGCACCGCGAACTCGCCCGCATCATGCACGGTATCGGTACGGACATAGCCGTTGGCGGCGAGCAAAGCGGCGAGCTTGTCGAGCGCGATCCGCTCGCCCGGCGCCAGCCGCGCGGTCAGCTGGCGGACGCGAAACGGGGTCAGCGTGCGCTGGGTCGCGGCGTTGACGGTGGTTAGGATCAGCCGCGGCCCGCCCGCCTTGCCCTGCAGCGCGGCGAGCGCCGCCATCCGTTCGGCCATGACGCGCAGCGTCGGGCTGGCGCGGTCATAGGGCAGGCAATCCCATGCCGGAAACTGGATCACCTCCAGTTCGGGCGCGAAGAACGGCGCGGTCGCCGCCACCGCGCGCATCGCCGCCTCGTCCGGCGCGATATAGACCGCGCCTGCCGTGCTGGCGCGCGCCAGATCGGCGAGCAGCCAGGGGAGGAAGCCCGAAGGGACGCCGGAAAGGGTCAGCGGGGCTGGGGCGGTCAGGATGCGGTTGAGGTCGGCCACTTCGATTTCTTTCGTCACCCCGGCCCTGTGCCGGGGTCCACTTCGCCGCCCGCAATGGGCAAGGGGTTCTTTTCGCGCGCGCGCCGCCCGGTGGACCCCGGCACAGGGCCGGGGTGACGGCGTTGCGGATCAGCGCGCAACCGGCACGTAGTTCAGCGCCTTCAGCGCCGCCATGATCGTGCCCTGATATTCGGCCGGCACCGGCTGCGTGCCCATCGCCCAGGCCATGATGTCGACATCCTGTTCCTCGAGCAGCGTTTCGAACAGCTCGATCTCGGCATCGTTCCATCCGGCATGATGCGCGTCGAAAAAGCCGCCGATCATCAGATCGGCTTCCTTGACGCCGCGGTGCCAGGCGCGAAAGCGCAGGCGTTTGAGGCGGGTTTCGCGGTCCATAGGCTCCAACGGCGATTGACCGGCGGCGCGGCGCGGCGCTGTCGGTTGGGGTGAGGGGGCGGCATAAGATGCGGGCGGCGAAAAAGCCAGTTCTCCTGCGAAAGCAGGAGTCCGGGGCGTCGCGCGACGTCCTTCGCAACCCTGGACTCCTGCTTTCGCAGCAGCGCGGGATGGCCTAGTCCAATGCCCATGCGCCCCGATCTCCTCAACCCGCTCTTTGCCGAAGTCACCGCGCTCAAGGGCGTGGGGGCACAGCTGGCCAAGCCGCTCGACCGGCTGAACCTGCGGCGCGTGGTCGATGTCGCCTTTCATCTGCCGAGCGGCTGGATCGACCGGCTGCCGCGCGAAACGCTGGATCAGGCCGATGTCGGGCGGACGATCGCGATCGTGCTGACCCCGCGCAACTATCGCATGGGCGGCAGCGCGCGGGCGCCGTCGCGGGTCGAGGCGGCGGACGGGCAGGGCAATGTCGTCACGCTGGTGTTCTTCGGCGGCAATTCCGGCTGGGCAAAGAAGCTGTTGCCGCTCGACGAACCGCGCTGGGTGTCGGGCAGGCTCGACCAATATGGCCAGGAGCTGCAGATCGTCCATCCCGAGGTGGTGAAGCCCGAAGAGGCCGAACCAACCGGGCGGGAGGCGATCTATCCCCTGTCCGAAGGCATGACCTCCAAAAGGCTGGCGGGGCTGGCGGCGCAGGCGGTGGAGCGCGCGCCCGACCTTGCCGAATGGATCGAGCCGGGGTTGAAGGCGAAGCGCGGCTGGCCCGACTGGCGCGAGGCGCTCGCCCGCATCCATGCCGATCCGGCGGATGAGGCGGCGCGCGAACGGCTCGCCTATGACGAGGTGTTCGCCAACCAACTGGCGCTGATGCTGGTGCGCGGCGCCGCGCGGGGCAAACGGGGACGCGCGCTGGCCGGGACCGGGCGGCTGCGCGATGCGCTGCGCCTGCCCTATACCCCGACCGGGGCACAGGCGCGGACGATCGGCGAGATCGCGGGCGATATGGCGCAGGATCGCCCGATGCTGCGGCTGCTGCAGGGCGATGTCGGATCGGGCAAGACGCTGGTCGCGGCGATGGCGCTGCTGATCGCGGTGGAGGCGGGGGCGCAGGGCGCATTGCTCGCGCCGACCGAAATCCTTGCCCGCCAGCATTTTGCGACGCTGCAAAAGCTGTTTTCAGGCCTCGGCATCGAAATCGCGATCCTGACCGGGCGCGACAAGGGCCGGGTGCGTGAAGCGACGCTGATGGGGCTGGCCGACGGGTCGATCGACGTGCTGATCGGCACCCATGCGATCTTTCAGGCGGGGGTCGACTATCGCGATCTGGGGCTGGTCGTCGTTGACGAACAGCATCGCTTCGGGGTCGCCGAGCGGATGATGTTGCAGGCCAAGGCGCGGGTCGCCCCGCATCTGTTGGTGATGACCGCGACGCCGATCCCGCGCACGCTGCAACTGGCGACCCATGGCGAAATGGATGTCAGCCGCCTCGATGAAATGCCGCCGGGACGTCAGCCGATCGAAACCAGCGTGATCAGCGAGGAACGGGTGGAGGAGGTGGTCAACGGCCTCGCGCGGCATCTGTCCGCCGGGGGGCAGGCCTATTGGGTCTGTCCGCTGGTCGAGGAGAGCGAAAAGGTCGATCTGGCGGCGGCGGAGGATCGCGCGGCGGCGTTGCGGGCGCGGTTCGGCGAGCGGATCGGGCTGGTCCATGGCCGGATGAAGGGGCCGGAAAAGGACGCGGTGATGGCGCGCTTTGCCGCGGGCGAGCTTGGCGTGCTAGTCGCGACCACGGTGATCGAGGTGGGGGTGGACGTGCCCAACGCGACGCTGATCGTGATCGAGGGGGCAGATCGGTTCGGCCTTGCCCAGCTCCATCAGCTGCGCGGGCGGGTCGGGCGCGGCGGCGGGCGTTCGGTGTGCGTGTTGTTGCGCGGGGGCAGCTTAAGCGAAACGGCGCGGGCGCGGCTGGCGTTGATGCGCGAGACGAATGACGGGTTCCGCATCGCGGAGGAGGATCTGCGGCTGCGCGGCGCGGGCGAGATGCTCGGCACGCGGCAATCGGGGGAACAGACGTTTCGGTTGGCACCGCCGGAGAAATTCGCCGAGCTGATCGGCGCGGCCAATGCCGATGCGCGCCTGCTCGTCGATCGCGACGGCGGGCTAGAGGGGGAGCGCGGTCAGGCGGCTCGGGTGGCGCTGTATCTGTTCGAGCGGGATGCGGCTGTGGGGTTGTTGCGCGCGGGGTGAGGGCGTTCGGTGGCTGCATGCGACGCCCTTGCAGTCATCACAACATTACCGTTGGCATCCCAGCATGGATCATCAGCCAGATGTCTCAAAAGCGAAGCGATTTCCTTGGTGGGTGGCCGTTGTTGGTCCTGCGCTTGGTGTCCTGACGGCGCGGGCAATGTGGCAATTCTATCCGCCAATGGACAATGCAGTTCGCGACACGCTCGTGGTGGGGGTTGCGATCTTGATCGCGGCATTTCTTGCCTATTCGATCTATCGCTTCATCCGAATGTGATCGCGGACAAACGTCCGCTTCGCGCCCAGTTGCCGCCATATCCGTCACCCCGGCCTTGCGCCGGGGTCCACCGGGCGGCAAGCCGTGGGGTCGGAGGCGCGAGCGCCATGTCCGAGGTTAAGTGGACCCCGGCACAAGGCCGGGGTGACGATGAGTGTTGTGTACGCAGCAATTTGATTGTTCGTGCTCCTGCGAAGGCAGGCGCCCAGGATCGCATGGGTTTCGCTTCACTAACTCTGGGCGCATGCCTTCGCAGGCGCACGAGACAGGCTCAGCCCTTTTTCAACATCGTCGCCAGCAGTTCGTAATAGCTTGCCAGGTCGATCGGCCCGTCGAAATGCATGCCGATCCGTCCGCCCAGGCACCAGCGCACTTCGCCCGCGGCGACGCCGACCACGGGCAGCATGACGCGCAGGCGGTCGCCCGCTTCGAACGCGGCCTCGCACCGCGCCATCAGGCCGTGGGGGGAGATGTTGACGATGACCAGCGCGTGCGGCCGGGCGTCCGGGCCGAACAGCCGGGCGCGATAATGCACCTCGTCGCGTTCGGTGGTGCGCCGATCCGCCGCGTCTGCCGCGTCCAGCGATGCGAATTGATAGGTCACGCGCGCAAAGCCTCGATGCCGTTTCAACGTCCCTGACGGCTTGGCGTAACCGGTCGCGCGTAAACGTCCCGGCAACCGGCGTGGTTAGCGAAACCCTATCCCGCCGGGTTCAGCATCCCGTGATGTTTCTTGCCCGCCGAGATGCGCACCGGATCGGCGCCGACCGTGACGACCGCCGCTTCGTCGCCGACCTTTTCGCCGTCGATCCGCGCACCGCCGCCCTTGATCAGCCGCCGCGCCTCGCCCTTTGACGCGGCAAAGCCCAGGCCGACCAGCGCATCGACGATCGCGATGTCGCCGCTGACCGACAGGCTGGGCAGCGCCGCGCCCGACGCGCCCTCTTCGAACGTCCTGCGCGCGGTTTCCTCCGCCGCCTGCGCCGCCTCGCGGCCCCGGCACATGGCGGTGGCTTGCGTCGCGAGCACCTTCTTCGCCTCGTTGATCTCCGCGCCTTCCAGCGCTTCGAGGCGGGCGATCTCGTCGAGCGGCAGGTCGGTGAACAGGCGCAGGAACCGCCCGACATCGCGATCGTCGGTGTTGCGCCAGAATTGCCAGTAATCGAAGGCGGGAAGCTGATCCTCGTTCAGCCACACCGCGCCCGACATCGTCTTGCCCATCTTGCCGCCGTCCGCCGTGGTGATCAGCGGGGTGGTGACGCCATAGACTTCCGCCCCGTCGGCGCGGCGCGACAGTTCGATGCCGTTGACGATATTGCCCCACTGGTCCGATCCGCCCATCTGCAGGCGGCACGCATGGCGGCGGTTCAGCTCCAGAAAGTCGTACGCCTGAAGGATCATGTAGTTGAATTCGAGGAACGACAGCGACTGTTCGCGGTCGAGCCGCAGCTTGACCGAATCGAAGCTGAGCATCCGGTTGACCGAGAAATGCTGGCCATAATCGCGCAGGAACGGGAGGTATTCGAGCGCGTCGAGCCAGTCGGCATTGTCCAGCATGATCGCGTCCGTGGGGCCGTCCCCGAACGTCAGGAACTTTTCGAACACGGTCTTGATCGACGCGATGTTCGACGCGATCGTTTCCGCCGTCATCAGCTTGCGCGCTTCATCCTTGAAGCTGGGGTCGCCGACCTTGCCGGTGCCGCCGCCCATCAGCACGATCGGCTTGTGCCCGCTTTGCTGAAGTCGCCGCAACAGCATGATCTGCACCAGGCTGCCGACATGCAGCGACGGCGCGGTCGGATCAAAGCCGATATAGCCGGGCACGATCTGTCTGGTGGCCAGCGCATCGAGCGCGGCGGCGTCAGTCACCTGATGGATATAGCCGCGGCTGTCGAGCAGGCGCAGCAGATCGGATGCATATTGGGTCATGGCGCGCGCCGCTTACCACAAGTTTCGCCCGCGTCACTCCCCCCGCCTGCCATCGCGCGGTTACGGCGCGGCGATTCTCACTCGCATCGCGGTGGACAGGTGGGGCAGGGGGCGGCGTCGGGCCGCTTTTGCGAGGACGCGCCCTTGGCTTTCGCCGCCGCCAGCGCACCCGCCGCCTGCCGCTCGGCGATCCGGCGGCACGGATCGGCGGGTTCGCTGGCGCTGTCCGCCGGCGGTGGCGGCGGTGGCGGCGGCGGCGGTGGGGGAGGCGGCGCTGCCGGTGCTGGCGGCGGCACCGATTGCGATCGCTGTGGTTGCGGGTCTGACGATGCTGCGCCGGTTGCATCGCGAGCGCTGGCAACGGTCAACGCCGTCACCGCCATCAGCAATGCGAAACCGCTGCGCATCGGCAATCCCCCGGGTGCGCAGGATGGACCTGCGCGGGCCCGGAGTCAAAAAGGACCGTCGCTATTCGCGCGCGTCGCCGGGCAATTCATCCTCGGCGCGGGCGAGTTCCCGGGGCTTGCGCTTTTCGAACACCGCCGCCAGCTTCGCCTTGGTCGTCTCCGACAGGTCCTTGGCCGCGGCGGGGAACATCTCTTCCTCTTCCTCGTCGATATGGTGGAGGTAGCGGTGGCGCATCGTCTTGAACCGGGTCAGCCAGCCGGACGAGGCCATGTCCATTTCGACCAGCTCGCCCAGCATGTCGTCGATTTCCTTGTGCTCGGACACCGAATGGCGCGCCTCGTCGCGCAGGTCCGGGTTGCCCAGCATCGTCGCATAGAGCGATTCCTCCTCGGCGGCGGCATGGGCCTGCAGTTCCTGCCGCAATTCCTCGAACAGCGTGCGACGCTCGTCGCTGTCGCCGCTGGTTTCCGCGATCCGGGCGAGCAGGTCGCGATGGCGGTCATGATCCTGTTTCAGATCTTCGAAAATCCGGTCGTTGCGCATCAGATGGCTCCTTCTGGCAGCGTCAACCGCCGGGAAGCGCGCTTGGTTTCAGTCGCGAATCGTTCGCAGCTGGTGCGCCACGGCCACGCCGACGATCGCGGCGGCGAGCGTGAGGTAGAGATACAGGCCCGACCAGGGCGACCAGCCCCAAAAGACGTTCGGGATGGTGCGGAACTGGCCGCCCAGGAACATGCGCGGCCAGATATGATCGCGCAGCGGATCGGCGATCGCCGCGGGGGCGAGGATTTCGGACGCGGCGATGACCAGATTGATCGCGATGCTGGCGACCAGCAGTCCCGCGCCGATCCAGCGTTCCCAGCGATCGGCGCTCGCCCATAATGCCGCAAGCGCGATGGCCAGAAAGGCGATGGCGGGCAACGCATGGCGCGGCCCCGTCGCATTGCCGCCGTCCCAATAGATATAGGACGCATTGTAGAGCAGCGCGACGATCGCGCCCGCCGCCGCCAGCATGCCGATGTCGCGCGTCATCCGATGGCGCAGCAGCACGACCAGCCCGAACGGCGCCAGCAACAGCACCGGGGCGACCCACAACAGCCCCCGCCGCGCGCCGAACAGGATCTCCCACAACACATCGGGCTTGGGATAGGTCAGGCCGAACAGCCCCTGCTGCATCCCCTCAAACCCCACAACGCCGGAATAGCCCAGCCGAAACGGCGTGCCGAACGCCAGCACATTGTAGGCGATCAGCGGGATCAGCGCGGCAAGGCCCGCCGCCACTGCCACGCCGTTGAGGGTCAACCGCGTGCGCAGCGGCAGGTCGCGGCTGCGCCACAAGGCCCAGATCGCGACCGGCAGCGCGGTCAGCAGCGCGCCATGTTCGATCACCACCGCCCAGCCCAGCGACAATCCCGCGATCGCCGCGCAACGGCGCGGTGCGCGTGCATCGCCCTGCGTGCCGCGCCAGATCGCCCAGATGGCCAGGACCAGCAGCGCCGCGACCGGCGCATGGCCGAACAACGTCGTCGACCAGCCCCAGACCGGCGTGCCGAGCGCAAAGCCGAGCGCCGCGAACAGCCCCGCCGCGCGATTGCCGGTGATGCCGGTGCCAAGGTCGAGCAGCGCCACCGCCGCGAGTGCGGTCAGCAATGCGGTGGAAAATGCGATGGCGACGCGCATCCGCAGCGTCAGAAACCGGTCCATCCCCGTGCCCATCGATACACGCTGGACCTGTGACGAGCTTTCGCCCGTGACCAGATTGGTCGCGACCACGACAGGCAGCGCCATCAGCGTGATGCCCGGCGCCTTGTCCATGTAGAAATGGCCGTCGAACCGCGCCTTGTCGATCGTCATGTCGGCGAAATCGTCGATCCGCGCATCGCCGGTTTCGGCGATGGCGATGGCCGCAAACAACCGGGTCGCGTTATTGGGATTGAATGGCCAGGATCCGAACCACACGCACGACAGCCAGACGAGCGCGAACAGCAGGGCGGGCAGGTGCCAGCCGCGCGTGCGCGTCACCGGTTCCGCGATCAACTCGGGCTTATCCGGTGTAGTCGGCGTCAGTCGGGCAGCACTTTTTCGGCGGCCTTGCGCCGATCGGCCTCGGCCTTGCCCGACTGGATTTCGCGCGCGCCGCACCCGATGCCGCCGCCCGGGCCGACGGTGGAGCAGCTGCCGATCCCGGTGGCGCCCACGCCCATATTGTCGCGCGCGCGCACTGCCCAGCTTTCGCGCTGTGGCGTTACTTCCTGATCGCGCAGTTCCTTGGGAATGCGATAGCGTTCCTCGGCGGGGCGGCGCACGCACACGACGATTTCATTGCCATCGGCATTGGTCGGGCATTTGTCGTTGCCGTAAATCACCAGCACGCCATTTTGCGGCGCATTCTGGGCCGTGGCGGGAAGGTAAAAGGTCGCGAGCGGCGCGGCCGCGATCACTGCGATGCCCAACAGCGTCTTTTTCATCCTCTGCTCCTTCCCGGCCGTCATAGCCGTTTCGACAGTGTAATGGCACCCCGGCATGCCGCCCGGATGACCGCGGACAACAGCGGATAGGCGGGCGCCAGTTCCGCCCCGGCCGCCAGCGCCGAGTCGCGATGTTCCAGCTCCTCGGCGCGAAACTCGGCCACCGCATCCGACAGGATCGGATCGCTGGTCCCGAGCGCGTCGAGTTGCTCACGATAATGGCGGTCGATCTCGGTCTCCACCGCCACGGTGCACGCCATCGCCGCACTCGGCCCGATCGCCGCCGTCGCCGCGCCCAGCGCGAATCCCGCGACATTCCACACCGGTTGCAACGCCGTCGGGCGCACACCACGCTGCGCCATCAACGCATCAAAGAAGCGGCGGTGCCGTTCCTCCTGATTGGCCATGCCCGAAATCGCGCGCGACATGTCGTGACGGTCGCCCATCACCGCCAGTTGACCGGCATAGATGCGCGTCGCGCCATATTCGCCCGCCTGGTCGACACGGACCATCGATGCGGTATCGGGGCGCGGATCGCCGGGTTTCCACTTCATGCGCGACGTCCTTTCGGCATCAGCCTGCCTCGCATCAGCACTGCGATCGCCGCCGCGCTGCCCAGCGAGACGATCGCGTTCCACCCGGCCAGCGAAATGCCGAACAGGTCCCACGCCGCGACGTCGCACCGCACCAGCGGCGCGTTCATGATCGCATCCAGCGCGCTGCCCCCCGTCGCGAAATTGGTCGCGCATTGGGTCAATCCTTCCCACCAGCCATATTCGACACCGGCGTGAAACGCACCGATCGCCCCGCTCGCCGCAATGCCGAGCGTCGCCAGCCAGATCAGCAGCGTGCGGCTGAACCCCGGCTTGACGGCAAAGGACAGCGCCGCCGCGCCGATCGCGAAATAATGCGGCCAGCGTTGCCACAGGCACATTCCGCACGGGAACAGCCCGCCGACATGCTGGCTGAACAGCGCGCCGCCGATCAGTGCCAGCGGCACCGCCAGCGCCAGCATCTGCGCCATCCGGCTGCGCGACATCGCCGTGGATCAGCGCTTGGGCGTTGCCGCGGCGACCCGCGTCGGCGTGCCGCCGATCCGGCCCAGCGTCTGCAGCGCATAGTGAAGCTGGAAGTCCTCGACCCCCTGTTTCTTCAGCTCCTCGGCGGTCGCGGTGAAGCGCGGATCGGTCTTGGTATCCTCTTCCAGCACCGCATTATCCACCTTCGCCTCGTTGACCAGATGGCGGCGCAGATCCGCTTCGCGGAACACCGGACGGGTCTTGTAATCCGGATCGGTCAGCTGCGGCACGGCCAGGTCGGGGTCGATCCCGCCTTCCTGCACCGACCGGCCCGACGGGGTGTAATAGCGCGCCGTGGTCAGCCGCAGCGCGGTGCGCGGGCCGAGCTGCAACAGCGTCTGGACCGATCCCTTGCCGAACGTCTTTTCGCCGATCACCAGCGCGCGATGATGGTCCTGCAACGCCCCGGCGACGATTTCCGACGCCGAAGCCGTGCCCGCATCGACCAGCACGACCAGCGGCAGCCCGCGCGCCAGATCGTCCGATTTGGCATACCAGCGTTCGATATCGGCCTTTTCCCGCCCGCGCTGCGACACGATCTCGCCATGCGACAGAAAGGCGTCGCTGACCTCGATCGCCTGGGTCAACAGCCCGCCGCCATTGGCGCGCAGGTCGATGACATAGCCCTTGGGCTTGCCGCCCAGCTGCTTTTCGATCGCCGCGATTCCGGCGCGCATGTCCGACGCCGTGGTGGCGGAAAAGGTGTTGATGTTGAGGATGCCGATGCCGTCCTTCACCTCCCACTTCACCGCCTTCTGCACGATGGTTTCGCGGGTCAGTTCGACATCGAACGGCTTTTCGCGGCCCGGGCGGACGATGCGCACGGTGATCTTGGTCCCGGGCGCGCCGCGCATCTGGCTGATCGCCTCGTCCAGCGTGCCGCCATAGATCAGCTTGCCGTCAAGATGCGTGATATAGTCGCCCGCCTTCAGGCCCGCGCGCCAGGCCGGCGTATCCTCGGTCGGCGAAATGATCTTGACCGCGCCGTCCTCCATCGTGACCGACAGGCCCAGGCCGCCATAATTGCCATCGGTCTGCAGCCGCATATTGTCGAACGCGACCGCGTCGACATAGGAACTGTGGGGGTCGAGCGAGGCCAGCATGCCGTCGATCGCCCCCTTGATCAGCGATTTGTTGTCGACCTGTTCGACATAGTCGGATTTGACGCGGGTATAGACGTCCATGAACAGGTCGAGCTCGCGATAGCTGGACGAGTCCACGCTCGCCATCGCCCCGGTGGTGACGGGGATCAGGGCGAGCGCGCCGACGGCGGCGGTGACTTGCAACAGGGGACGGATCATACGCTTACATTCCCGAACGGTTTGAAGGGGAGGATAGACCGGAACGCCGCGTCAATCCAGCAGTTGCGCGAGATCGACCGGGCGGCCCTTGCGCCGCAGCTCGACCGTGACGCGCGGTCCCTGCGTCTGTGGGGCGCGGCCCAAGGGGCTGCCCTGCACCACGGTGTCGCCGACGCGGACCATCACCCGGTCCAGCCCCGCGACCAGCGAGGTCCAGCCATCGCCATGGTCGAGGATGACGATATTGCCATAGCGGCGGAAACGGCCCGCATATACCACCCGCCCGCCGGTCGGCGCGACGATCTGTGCCCCGGAAAAGGCGGTCAGCGTCAACCCGCGCGATCGCACCCCCTCGGCGGACAATTCGCCCAGCCCCGTGACGACGGGCCCCGCAACCGGCAGGCGATAGGGGGGCGGGGTGCGCGTCGCGCGCGGCGTCGGCGCGGGTGCCGCCTCGCCCGGGGCGCCGGGACGCGGCAGCGGGCCGGGCAGCGCCTCCAGCGCAGCGCGCGTCTCCGCCGCCTCGTCCATCGTGTCCATCAGGTCGACCAGGTCGCGCGCCTGTTCGCCCAGCGCCAGCGCGCGGTCCGATTCGAACATGGCATCGCGGCGATAGCCGGCTGAACGCAGCCGGTGCTCGGCCTGTGCCCGCACCAATGCCAGTCGCTCATTCTCCAGGTTCGTGCGCCCGTCGCGCAGGCTGGCGACGGCCAGCGCCGCGCCGTCGCGCAGGCGGCGGGTGCGCCCGACCTCCGCGCGGACCGCTGCCGTGCGTTCGCGCACCACCGGCGTCACCGTGGCGAGCACGGCGCGGACATGGACGATGTCGGCGGTCGATCCGGGCTGGACCAGCCCCAGCACCGCGGGCCTGCGGGCAAAGGATTGCAGCACCGCGATCAGCCGCGCGATCGGCCCCTGTTGCTCGGCCAGCCGCACCTGCTGGCGCGCGAGCAGCCGGTCGACAATGGCGATGCGCGCCCGGGCGGCGGTGATCTGCGCCTCCGCCGCCTGGATGCTGGCGGCGATCGCGGCTTCGCGCGTGCGGGCACGGCGGGCCTCGTCGCGTTCGCTGGCGGCGGCGCGTTGCAGCGCCGTGGCGCGCGCCTCGGCATCCTTTGCCGCCTTGTTCGCGCGGTTGAGCTGCGCCTGCTGGTCGGCGAGCGGGGGCTGCTGCGCGGCCAGCATCGACCCGCCAAGCGCGGCCAGCGCCAGGGTAGCAATGGCAATGGCAAGGCGCGTCCCCATCGGTTCAGCCTTCGCGATGATAGGGATGGTTGGCAAGGATGCTGGTCGCCCGCCACAATTGTTCGGCCAGCATCGCGCGTGCCATCAGATGCGGCCAGGTCGCGCGCCCGAACGACAGCAACAGGTCGGCCTGCGCCCGCGCGCCATCGTCGAACCCGTCCGCCGCGCCGATCATGAAACGTGCTTCACGCACCCCGTCCTCGCGCCACGCCTGCAATCGCTCGGCAAGGACGCGGGAGGGCAGATTTTCGCCGGTTTCGTCGAGCAGGATGCGGCGCGTGCCGGGGGCGATGTCGGGTATCCTGCCCCCCTGGTCAGGCAATTCGGTCACTTTGTGCGGCCAGGTCACGCGCTTGAGATAGCGATCGACCAGCTCGGCCTCCGGTCCACGGCCGATCCGCCCGCGCGCGACGATATGGAGCAGCATTCTATCGCCCCGTCAGCTTTGCGGGCCGGTGCCGTTCACCGAATCCATCAAGCCGAGCCGGTCGGGCCGTCGCCGAACGCCCACATGCGTTCGATATTGTAGAAGCTGCGCACTTCCGGCCGGAACAGATGGACGATCACGTCGCCCGCATCGATCAGCACCCAGTCGGCGGTCGGCAGCCCCTCGATCCGCGGATTGCGGCCGCATTCGGCCTTGATCCGCTCGGCCAGCTTTTGCGCCATCGACGCGACCTGCCGGGTCGAACGCCCGCTGGCGACGACCATGTAATCGGCGATGCTGCTCTTGCCCGCCAGCGGGATCGACACGGTTTCCACCGCCTGATCGTCGTCGAGCGAGGTGAGGACGAGCCGGTGCAGCGCTTCGGCATCGGGGATGCCGGCGGCGGGATCGCGTTGGGGTAAAGCGGACAATCGGGTTCCTTCAGCGTGCATTGGGGGTGCCTGTGGGTGTGGGGCGGATACGTCTGGCGCCTGTGGCTCCGGGCCGCGGATATTGCCGGTGCCAGTCAGGGTCGGCGGCGCGCAGGCGGGTCGCCGAAGTCGGATCGGGTCGGAAGCGCATCAGCACCAGGGCCGGCAAACTCCACTTCGTCCAGTTCTTCGCCTGACGTGCGGGCCGCAAATAGCGCCGCAGCCAACCCATCGCGACACTCGCATGGGCATCGCGATCATAACCCGGACGAGCGACAACCGCAATCGGAACCTGTCGCGCGATCGCTCGCCAGCCCTTCCACTGGTGGAACTGCGCCAGATTGTCCGCGCCCATCAGCCAGATGAAGCGGTGGCGGGGGTAAAGGCGCGGCAATTTGGTCAGCGTATCGACGGTATAGCGGGTCTTGAGCCGAATTTCGATTGCCGTGGGGCGGATCGGCGCGTGCCTGGCCATCGCGCGGGCCGAACCCATCCGTGAGGAAAACGGCGCCATGCCGTCGCGTGCCTTGAGCGGATTTCCGGGCGACACCAGCCACCACACCTCGTCCAGTCCCAGCGCGCGCAGCGCGTGGAGCGAGAGGGCGCGGTGGCCGCGATGCGCCGGGTTGAACGACCCGCCGAGAAGTCCGATCCGCTTCAAGGGCGCGCCTGACCGCTCCCGCGCACCTGCCATTTATAGGTGGTCAGCCCCTCCAGCGCGACCGGGCCGCGCGCGTGCAACCGGCCGGTGGCGATGCCGATCTCTGCGCCCAGCCCGAACTCGCCGCCATCGGCGAACTGGGTGGAGGCGTTCCACATCACGATGGCGCTGTCGACGCCGTTCAGGAACCGCTCGGCGGTCGGCGCGTCGCCGGTGACGATCGCATCGGTATGGTGGCTCGAATGCGCGGCGATATGCGCCATCGCCGCGTCCACCCCGTCGACCAGCTTCACCGACAGGATCGCATCGAGATATTCGGTGTCCCAGTCATCGGCACCTGCGGCGACGGTGCGCGGTTCGATCGCGCGGACATCGGCATCGCCGCGCAGTTCGCAGCCCTGGTCGGCGAGCGCGGCCAGCACCGGCGCGGGATCGGCAAAGGCGCGGTCGATCAACAGCGTTTCGGTCGCCCCGCAAATCCCGGTGCGGCGCATCTTGGCGTTGAGCGTCAGCTCGCGCGCCATCGCCGGATCGGCGGCCCCGTCGATATAGGTGTGGCAGATACCGTCGAGATGGGCGAGCACCGGCACCCGCGCTTCGGCCTGCACCCGTGCGACCAGGCTCTTGCCGCCGCGCGGGACGATCATGTCGATCGCGCCGTCCGCCGCCAGCATCGCGCCCACCGCGGCGCGATCGGTGATCGGCACCAGCTGCGCGGCGTCGGCGGGCAGACCGGCGCTGGCCAGCCCTTGTGCAAAGGCGGCGTGGATCGCGCGGTTGCTGTGCGCCGCCTCGCTCCCGCCGCGCAGGATCGCGGCATTGCCGCTCATCACGCACAGTGCCGCCGCATCGGCGGTGACGTTGGGGCGGCTTTCATAGATGATGCCGATCACGCCGATCGGCACGCGCACGCGGCTCAGCTGCAACCCGTTGGGCCGATCGGACCGGTCGATCACCTCGCCCACCGGATCGGGCAGCGCGGCGACCGCCTCCACCCCGCTCGCCGCACCGTCGAGCCGCGCGGGATCGAGCCGCAACCGGTCGAGCAATGCGCCGGACAGGCCGTTGGCTTCACCCGCCGCGACGTCTTTTGCATTGGCCGCCAAGATCGCATCGGCATTGGCGCGCATGGCGGCGGCGGCGGCGCGCAGCCCCTCCGCCTTGCGCGCGGTCGGTAGCCCTGCGAGCGTCACGGCGGCGGCGCGGGCGCGAGTGCCCATCCGGGCGATCAGCGCTTGGGGATCTTGCGGCATCTGTTCCATGAACCCGCCGCTATCACGCCAGCGCGCAAAAGTCGCCAACAGCCACACTGTCGATCCGGAAAGTCAGGCTTGGCGCCGCCGATCGACCCATGGCGATCAGGTGCAGGGGAACATCGCGTTCAACACGCTGAACATGGCCGATTCGAACGATTCGGCCCGGCGATGTTCGGGCAGCGTCCGCAGGCGGGGATAGAAGATGTCGGAATCGAGCGATGCCTGCCCCGGCGGCGGCGGACATCCCGGTGCGGGCTGACCCGCCGCGACCGCGTCCGCGAGATATTTGCGATAGGCGCGCGCGGCGTCGAACACCTTCTCCTTCAACGCCAGATATTCCGGATCGTCGTCGCGCAGGTCATCGGCGCGCGCCTCCAGCGCGGCCCAGCGATCGATGAATTCGCCCAGCGTCATCGCGGGCGCCGCGACCGCAGGCTGCGCCAGGGCGAGCAGCGCGAGCGGCAGCCACAGCCGCCTCAACATGGAAAGCGCCGCTTCATCATCGCGTAAAAGGCGGTTTTCATGCTCATCCCGCGCTGCGCGGCCGGAATCGCTTCCAGATCGGCGATGAAATCCTTGCTGCTCAGCTTCGCCTTGCCCTTTTCGGGCGGGCAGCTGTGCGGCGCGCGGCCCGCCTTGCGCGCCGTGGCCAGATCGTCGCGATAGGCCTGGGCGATCCCCATCATCTCGGTCTTGAGCAGGCCGATATCCGCCGACCCGATCGCCAGCAGGCCCTTGGCCTTGAGGCCGTTCACCTTCGCCAGAAATTCGGCGACGCTCATCGCCTGCGCCGCAACCGGCGCCATCGTCAGCGCCGCCGTCAGCGCGATTCCAAGCCCTCGCATCGTTCCACGCATCGTCCCCGATCCCTTCGTCGCACTGGCTACGAAGCGATTATGGCCGCGATGCGGCGCGGGTCCCCGCCGCGCCAGCGGGCGATCGGTCAGGCGCCCTGCGGCGCCGGATTGCCGAACGGCCCCTTTGGCCGCCGCGTCTTGGGGATCGAGGTGCCTGCGACGGCCACCGGCTTGCCGGTCATGCCGCTTTCGGGCCGCCCGATATCGCCGTCCGACAACAGCTTCTTGATCTCGTCACCCGACAGCGTCTCATATTCGAGCAAAGCACCGGCCAGCTGATGCAACTGGTCGAGATGTTTGGTCAGCACGTCCTTGGCCCGCGCCAGCCCGCCTTCGACCGTCGAGCGGATTTCATGGTCGATCAGCTGCTGCGTCTCGTTCGACATGTGGCGCGGCTGCGACGAGGCATAGCCAAGAAAGCTTTCCCCTTCGGGCTGCGCATATTCGACCGGGCCGACCTTGTCCGACATGCCCCATTTGGTGACCATGTCGCGGGCGAGGCCGGTGGCGTACTGGATGTCGCCGCTCGCGCCCGACGACACCTTGTCATAGCCGAAGATGATCTCCTCGGCCACGCGACCGCCCATCGCGACGGCGAGGTTCGCGTACATCTTGTCGCGGTGATAGGAATAGCTGTCGCGTTCGGGCAGGCGCATCACCATGCCCAGCGCGCGGCCGCGCGGGATGATCGTCGCCTTGTGGATCGGATCGCTGGCCGGTTCGTGCAGCGAGACGATGGCATGGCCCGCCTCATGATAGGCGGTCATGCGCTTTTCATCCTCGGTCATCACCATCGACCGGCGTTCGGCGCCCATCATCACCTTGTCCTTGGCCTCCTCGAACTCCTGCATCGCGACGAGGCGCTTGGACTTGCGCGCCGCCATCAGCGCGGCTTCGTTGACCAGATTGGCAAGGTCGGCGCCCGAAAAACCGGGCGTCCCGCGCGCAATCACCCGCGCATCGACGTCCGGTGCCAGCGGCACCTTTTTCATATGGACTTCGAGGATCTTGACGCGCCCTTCGATGTCGGGCCGCGGCACGACGACCTGACGGTCGAACCGGCCGGGACGCAGCAATGCGGGGTCGAGCACGTCGGGACGGTTGGTCGCCGCGACGATGATGATCCCTTCATTCGCCTCGAACCCGTCCATTTCGACCAGCAGCTGGTTGAGCGTCTGTTCGCGTTCGTCATTGCCGTTGCCCAGGCCCGCGCCGCGATGGCGGCCGACCGCGTCGATTTCGTCGATGAAGACGATGCAGGGCGCGGATTTCTTGGCCTGTTCGAACATGTCGCGCACGCGGCTGGCGCCGACGCCGACGAACATCTCGACGAAATCGGAACCCGAAATGGTAAAGAACGGCACACCCGCTTCACCCGCGATCGCGCGGGCGAGCAGCGTCTTGCCGGTGCCGGGGCTGCCGACCAGCAGCGCGCCCTTGGGGATCTTGCCGCCCAGCCGCGCGAATTTGGTCGGGTCCTTCAGGAACTCGACGACTTCTTCCAGTTCCTCGCGCGCCTCGTCGATGCCCGCGACATCGTCGAACGTGACCTTGCCTTCCTTCTGCGTCAGCAATTTCGCGCGCGATTTGCCGAAGCCCATCGCGCCGGAACCCGAATTCTTCTGCATCTGGCGCAGCACAAAGAACGCGATGCCCAGGAACAGCAGGAAGGGCAGCGACTGATAGAGGAGGTAAAGCCAGATCGACGGCTGTTCCTCCGACCGGAAGCTGTAGCTGACGCCAGCCTTGTCGAGCGTCGGCACCAGCGAGGAATCGAGCGCGCTGGCGGTGGTGCGGAATTTCTCGTCGCCGATCGACCCGGTGATCGTCGTCCCGGCGATGACGACATCCTTGACCTCGCCATTGGCGACCTTTGCCTTGAACGTCGAATAGGGGATGGCGGCCCCGGCCGACTGGCTCGACCGGCCATCGAACATCGTGACGAACAGCGCCAGCGCGGCAAGGATGCCGACCCAGATCAGCAGGCTCTTCATCCACGGATTGCCGTTATTTTCGGGACCCTGGTTCTTGTTGTCGTCGCTCATCGATGTTCCGGTGAAATGATTCGCCAATAAGTCGGTGCCAGCCCGCGCCGGCACCGCAAGACCCAAGATAAGCGCTGTCAGGTTAATGGCAATGGAACAGCGTCGATCAGCGTGATCGACGCGGCGGAGCTTGCCGAAAACGCCATTGGTCGCCCTCGGCGCTGGCCATCACCCCGGCCTGTGTCGCCGACCGGCCCGATTCCAGCGCGTCGAGCAGGGCCTCGACATTGGTGCCGTCCGACCAATTGCCTTCATTGATCGCGCAGACGTCGCGGACATAGCCGATGGCGTCGCGGGTCAGGCGGCGACGCAATTCGCGCGGCAGGCCCGCCATGTCATAGCAGCAGGCGTACGCATCGCCGGCGCACATGCGCGTGCGACGCAGCCAGTCGATCGTCGCGGCGAAATCCCGGTCGATTTCCGCACAGATCGCGGCGGAGCGCGCGATGCCCCCGGCATCGAGCGCGTCGCCGGTCGCAAGCAGCTGGCGGACGCGAACCCGGTCATATCGCGCGTCGGTGTTGCTGGGGTCATCGACAAACGGGATCGCGGCGGCCTCGGCGATTTGGCGCAGATCGGCTCGCCGCCACCCCAGCAACGGGCGGACGACCGGCAGCGCGGCCATATCGGCGACGGCCACGACGCCGCCCCTGGGATAGCCGCCGTGCCAGCGGTGCTGTTCCCACACCCAGCGTTGGCGGATACCGGCGAGACCGCCGGGACCCGAACCGCGCGCGGCGCGCATCAGAAAGGTTTCGGCCTGATCGTCGGCATGGTGCGCCGTGAGCAACAGGGTCGCGCCCGCGCTCAGCGCCCATTCGCCCAGCAGGGCATAGCGCGCATGTCGCGCCACCGCCTGAATGCTGGCGCCGGACAGCGGCGCGTCGGGCGTCAGGATCCGGTGCGCGACCCGCAGGTCGGCGCAGCAGGCAGCGACCATCGCCGCTTCCCCGGCGGCGTCGGCGCGCAGCCCATGATCGACGGTGGCGACGACCACCCGGTCGGGAAAGGCCTGCGTTGCCAGCACCAGCATCGCCATGCTGTCGGGTCCGCCAGATACGGCGAGCGCCAGTCGATCCCGATCCTCGACCGCCCGACCCAGCGCGCCGGCCAGATCGCGCGCGAAACGCGCGATCAGCGCGTTACTTGCACTTGGCAGCGGAGCGGCCGGTGGCGACATCCATCTTCATCGCTTCGCTGATCCGGTCGCCATAGACCTGGGTCAGTTCGTCATAGACCTTGCACACCTCGCTCGCCGGCTTCTTCATCTTCACCAGCGCCTGCGCGAGATAATAGAGCGAATCCGGCGCCCGCTCGCCATTGGGCATCTTCTGATAGCTGTCGAAGAAAGCCGTGGCGGCAAGCGCAGGCTTGCCCTGGTCGAGCAGCGCGCGGCCCATCAGATTCTGCGCATAGCTGGCGCGGCGATGCCGGGGATATTTCTGGACGACGCCGCGCAGTTCGGGGATCGCCTTGTCATATTCCTTGGCCGCCCACAGCCGATAGCCATAGATATAGCCATCCTCCGCCGGGTCGTCGGTGCTGGGGCGCTCGATGCCGGGAACGCTCGCCGGACGCGCCGGGGGTGTTGCCGTGCTTGCGGACCCGCCCCCAACGGGGGCCGGACGTGGCGGCACGGGGCGAACCGGCGCCGCGCCGGCCTCGCCGCCGACCGATGACGCGGTATCCTCCAGCGCCTTCAACCGCGCGTCGGTCGACCGCTTATAGGCGGTGAAGGCGTCTTCGAGCTGGCGCAGCTTGAACTGGGTCTGTTCGATCTGGCCGGTCATCGACGACATCTGCGATTCGAGCGCGTTGACCCGCGCCGTCAGGTCGGTGACGACACCCGATGCGGGTACGCCGGGGGCGCCGGACGAGGATTGCGGCGGGGTGATCTGCGGCTCGACCGTCTGGCCCGCGCCGCCCGGAAACACCTTGCGCTGCACCGCGCGCATTTCGCGCTCCAGCCGGTCGACCCGGCCCTCCATCCCGTCGCGGCTGCTTTGCGCGGCCAGCGGCGGCGCCATCACGGTCAACGCGGCCAGCGCGGTTCCCATCACCATGGTTTTCATCTTCAAACGCATTCACACACCCCCCACAGGCGCACCATCCAGCAAACCCTATACATCACATGGCGAATCTGTCGCCAAGCTTTACGGCGCGGTTGTGGCGCCCGCTTGCGGTTCGTCGCCACGCACCATCAGCGCCTCGGCGCTCACCGGAACGTCCTTGATCGCCCGCCCTGCCGGTCCCAGCGCCGGGACGTTGGACCCGTTGACCGTCACCTGCAGCGATTCGGGGCGGCCGACATTGATCATCGGCCCCTTCGCATCCATCGGCACGTCATAACGTTCGCCCGCCGCCATCTCCTTTTCGAACAGGCGCTGGCCATCGGCGTCATAGATGCGCAGCCACACCGGCTGCGTCGCGGTCAGCGTGACCTGGCCGCCCGCCATGGGCGTGGGACTTGCGCTGGGCGTGACGACGGGTGCGGCGGTCGGGCCGGCGGTGGGCGCCGGGTCGGGCGCCGCGCCCCGGCGAAACAGGTCGGTGCCATACCACAGGCCCACCGCCACAACCAGCAACAGCGCGATGGCGGCCCCCGCCCAGACCAGCCCGCCGGGGGGTTCGCGCACCGGATCCTCGGGATCATAGCTTTCATAGACCTCGCGCGCGGCAAACATGCCCGACGTCTCCGCGCGCAGGTCACGTGCCAGCGCCACTTCGTCGCCGCCGACTGCGCGCGCATAGGCCTTGACGAACCCGATGGCATAGGTGGGCGAGGGCAGGCCCGAATAGTCCGACGCCTCGATCGCTTCGAGATGGCGCAGCGGAATACGGGTACGCGCGGCGATATCGCCCAGCGCCATGCCCTGCGCCATGCGCGCATCGCGCAGCTTCTCACCGACCTTGGCCGGAAACAGGGTCGGGGCTTCGCCGGGTTCGCGGTCCATCAACTATCCAATTTGGTCGCCGGCCTGTTGGTCGCCGGGTTTCGCCACATGGCGGGTGTCGCCCGTCGCACGGACGATTGTCAACGCGCCGATACCCAAATCGACCCGAAAAAGGCCCGATCGCGCCTAAGCCAGCTCGACGCCGCGATCTTCCGCCCATTTCTGCAACGCGCCGCGCAGGTTGGCCGGCGGATCGGCGAGCAGGTCGACCATCGTCGCGCCGAGCGCCGTGCGGTCGAGCGATCGCACCATCGCCTTGATCGGCCCGACCGCCGCCGGGGTGATCGACAGCCGGTCGATGCCGATGCCGATCAGCGCCATCGCCTCCAGCGGGCGCCCGCCCATTTCGCCGCACACCGCGATCGGCACATCGGCGGCGTGCGCCTGATCCACCACGCGGCGCAGGAAACGCAGGATCGACGGGCTCAGCCAGTCGTAACGCACCGCCAGCTTGGGATGCGCGCGATCGGCGGCGAACAGGAACTGGGTCAGGTCGTTGGTGCCGATCGACAGGAAATCGAGCCGGGGCAGCAACAGGTCGAGCACCTCGGCGAGCGCGGGCACCTCCAGCATCGCGCCATAGCGGATGTGCAGCGGCAGCTTGTGCCCGCGTCCCTCCAGCCAGGCGCGCTGGCGCTCGAACAGCGCGCGCGCCTCATCGAACTCCCATGGTTCGCTGACCATCGGGAACATGACGCTGAGCGTCCGGCCCGCCGCCGCCTCAAGCAGTGCGCGCGCCTGCACCTTCATCAACCCCTCGCGGTCGAGCGCAAGCCGCAGCGCGCGCCAGCCCATCGCCGGGTTTTCCTCCTCGCCATTTTCGTCATGGTCGAGATAGGGCAGCGCCTTGTCGCCGCCGATATCGACGGTGCGAAAGATCACCGGCCGCTCGCCCGCCGCATCGAGCACGTCCTTGTAGAGCCGCCGCTGCCCCTCGCGCTGGGGCAGGGTCGCCGAAACGAGGAACTGGAATTCGGTGCGGAACAGGCCGATGCCGTCCGCGCCGGTCAGGTCGAGCGCGGCGACATCGTCGCGCAGCCCGGCATTGACCATCACCGTCACGCGCTGGCCATCGGTCGTCACCGGCGCTTCGTTCTTCAGCGCGGCAAAGGCGGCACGGCGCCGCTGCGTGACCAGCAGCTTGGCGTCGAACGCCTCCTCCATCACCGGCGTCGGGCGGATGATCAGCGATTCCTCGCCGACATCGAGCAACAGCCGATCGCCCTCCGCGATCAACCGGCGAATGTCCTTGACCCGGCCCAGCACCGGCACGCCCATCGCCCGCGCGACGATCGTGACATGGGCGGTCAGCGATCCTTCCTCCAGCACCACGCCCTTCAGCCGTCGCCGGTCATATTCGAGCAGTTCGGCAGGCCCCAGATTGCGCGCGATCAGGATCGAATCCTGGCGCAGCCCCAGTTGCGCCGCGGTGCCCAGCTGTCCCGACACGATGCGCAGCAGCCGGTTGGACAGGTCCTCCAGATCGTGCATCCGGTCGCGCAGCAGCGGATCGTCGATCTGGCGCATCCGCATCCGCGTGCGCTGTTGCACCCGCTCGATCGCCGCCTCTGCGGTCAGGCCGCTGTCGATCGCCTCGTTGATGCGCCGACCCCAGCCTTCGTCATAGGCGAACATCTTGTAGGTTTCGAGCACCTCCTCATGCTCGCCGCCAACGCCGAATTCGGCCTGGCTGGTCATGCGGTCGATCTGTTCGCGCATCTTGTCGAACGCGGCATAGACGCGGTGACGCTCCGCCTCGACATCTTCGGCAACGGTATGTTCGATGGTGATGCGCGGCTGATGGAACACCGCCGCGCCCGCCGCCATCCCCTCGACCAGCTTGAAGCCCGACACGCGCGCCGTTGCCGTCGATTGCGGGCGCGACGCGCTGCCCTGCACCCCCGCCTCGTCGATCAGATCGGCATTGGCGATCAGTTCGGACAGCACCATCGCCACCGTCTGCAGCGCCTCGATCTCGACTTCCTCGTAACGGCGCGGATCGGCATGCTGCACGGTCAGCACGCCGACCGCGCGCTCCTTGCGGATGATCGGCACCCCGGCAAAGCTGTGAAACGCCTCTTCCCCCGTTTCCGGGCGATAGGCGAAATCGGGATGGGTGGCGGCTTCGTCCAGGTTGAGCGTTTCGACGTTGCGCGCGATCAGGCCGGTCAGCCCCTCGCCCAGCGCCAGCTTGGTGACATGCACCGCTTCCTGCGCCAGTCCGCGCGTCGCGAACAGTTCCAACACGCCTTCGCGCAACAGATAGACCGAACAGACCTCGCTGTTCAGCGCCTCGCCGATGATGTTGACCACCGAATTCAGCTTGGCCTGCGCCGCCGCGCGCGACGCCATCACATCGTGCAGCCCGGTCAGGATCTCGCGGGCAGAGGCGGTGGCGGAAACGGTCATGGCAGGGGGCTAACAGATCGCCGCCCCGCGCGCCAATAGCGACGGGATGTTCGTGCGATTTGTTTTTGGCGGGGACAGGGTGGGGGACGGGCCGGATCGCCCGCCTGCGGGTTACGCCGCCCGCTTCTCCAGCGCCGCCGCCGCCTCGGCCATAAGTTGTGCGACGATGTCGGCGACGGGTTCTTCCTTCGTCACCATGCCGACCGACTGGCCCGCCATCAGCGAGCCATTGTCGACATCGCCGTCGATCACCGCGCGGCGCAGGGCCCCCGCCCAATAATGTTCGATCTGAAGCTGCGCCTCCATCATCTCGACCTTGCCTTCGTCGAGCAGTCCGGCGACCTCGCGCTGCTTGGCGGTGAACAGGTCGGACGACGCATTCTTGAGCGCGCGGACGGGGATGACCGGCAGGCGCGGGTCGATCTGCACGCTTGCCACGGCATCGCGGGCGGACGCGCGAAAGAACGCCTTTTTGAAATTGGGATGGGCGATGCTTTCGGTGGCGCAGGCGAAGCGGGTGCCGAGCTGCACCCCCGCCGCGCCCTGGTCGAGATAGCCCGCAATCGCCTCGCCCCGCCCGATTCCGCCCGCGACGAACACCGGCACCTGATCGGCGATGTCGGGTAGGATTTCCTGCGCCAGCACGCTGGTCGCCACCGGGCCGATATGGCCGCCCGCCTCCATCCCCTCGACCACCAGCGCATCGACGCCGGAGCGGACGAGCTTCTTGGCGAGGCTGAGCGCCGGGGCGAAACAGATCAGCTTGGCACCATTCCCCTTGATCGCGTCGAGCGATCCGGCCGGCGGCAATCCGCCCGCCAGCACGACATGACCGACGCCATGTTTCGCGCACACCGCGATCAGGTCGAACAATTGCGGGTGCATGGTGATCAGGTTGACGCCGAACGGCTTGTCGGTCAGCTTTCGGGTTGCCGCGATCTCGGCATCGAGCAGCTCGGGGGTCATCGCCCCGCACGCGATCAGGCCGAACCCGCCCGCGTTCGACATGGCGGAAACCAGGTTGCGTTCGCTGACCCAGGACATCGCCCCGCACAGGATCGCGGTCTGCGACCCCAGAAACTCGATGCCGCGCGCCATGCGGCGCATCAGGCGCTCTTGACCAATGCTCATCGCGCGGGCCTAGCCGCGCGAGTGGGTTTCAGGCAAGCGGATGTGCGATGCGACAGGAAATCGGCGAACTGGCGATCGAAACGCCGGGACAGGGATTGCACGAAATTACGCAGGGCGTGCTGCATTGGGTGGGTGGCGCGGGCATCGCCACCGGCCTGTTGACGCTGTTCGTCCGCCATACTTCCTGCTCGCTGTTGATTCAGGAGAATGCGGCGCCCGCCGCGCGCCGCGACCTTGAGCGCTGGATCGCGCGCGTCGCGCCTGAATCACCGGCTTACGAACATGATGATGAAGGGCCGGACGACATGCCCGCCCATCTGCGCGCGGCGATCACCGCGACGACGCTGTCGATCCCGGTCGCGTCCGGCGCGCCGCTGCTCGGCACCTGGCAGGGCATCTATCTGTTCGAACACCGCCGCGCGCCGCATCGACGGTCGGTGGCCGCGCATCTGATGGGGGCGTGATGGCCGAAATATGCGTGCTGGGACCAGATGACACCGCGGCGTTCGACGCGATGCGCGATTTGTTCGCGCAAGCGTTCGAGGACCCCGAAAGTTACACCGCCAACCCGCCCGATACCGGCTATGTCGCCACGCTGCTCGCCAATCCGTCGTTCATCGCGCTGGTCGCGATGGAGGGTGGGGCGGTGGTCGGCGCGCTCGTCGCCTATGTCCTGCCGAAATTCGAACAGGCGCGCAGCGAGGTGTATATCTACGATCTCGCCGTCGATCTCGCCCATCGCCGTCGCGGCATCGCCACCGCGCTGATCGGCGCGCTCAAACCGATCGCGCGGGCACGCGGCGCCTGGGTCATCTACGTCCAGGCCGATCATGTCGATCCGCCCGCGATCGCGCTTTATACCAGACTCGGCGTCCGCGAGGATGTCCTGCACTTCGACATCCCCGTCACGGACTGACGGGTCAGGCCGCCTCGCCTTCGGGCGCATCCAGGCCATAGGCGGTGTGGAGGACGCGGACGGCGAGTTCGGTATAATCCTCCTCGATCAGCACGCTGACCTTGATCTCGCTGGTGGTGATGGCAAGGATGTTGATGCGGCGATCGGCCAGCGTTTCGAACATCGTCGCCGCCACGCCCGCATGGCTGCGCATGCCGACGCCGACGACGCTGATCTTGGCGACCTTCACGTCATGGATCAGCTGGTCGAAGCCGATCGGGCCCTTGGCCTTTTCCAGCGTATCCAGCGCCCGGGCGAGTTCGGCGCGCGGCACGGTGAAGGTGACGTCGGTCGATCCGGTCGCATGGGCGATATTCTGGACGATCATGTCGACATTGATCCCCGCATCGGCCAGCGGGGAAAAGATGTGCGCGACGGCGCCGGGGCGGTCGGGGACGTTGGTCAGCGTCACCTTGGCTTCGTTCTTGTCGGCGGCGATGCCGGTGATGAGCTGCCGTTCCACGTCGTTGATCTCCTCTTCGCCGACGATCAGCGTGCCGCGATGGCCGTTTTCGTCTCGATTATCCTCAAGCGAGGACAGCACGCGCACGCGCACGCCCTCCTTCATCGCCAGCCCGACCGAGCGCGTCTGGAGCACCTTGGCCCCCACGCTCGCCAGTTCCAGCATCTCCTCATAGGTGACTTTGCTCAGCTTGCGCGCGCCCGGCACGATCCGCGGGTCGGTGGTATAGACGCCGTCGACGTCGGTATAGATGTCGCACCGGTCGGCCTTCATCGCCGCCGCCACCGCCACCGCCGACGTGTCCGATCCGCCCCGTCCCAGCGTCGTCACGCGATTTTCGGCGGTCAGCCCCTGAAACCCCGGCACCACCGCGACATGGCCATCGGCAAGGCTGGCGTTCAGCGCATCGGTATCGATGCTGCCGATCCGCGCGCTGCTGTGCGCGCTGCTGGTATGGACCGGCAGCTGCCAGCCGAGCCAGGACCGCGCGGGCACGCCCATTGCCTGCAGCGTGATCGCGAGCAGGCCGCTCGTCACCTGTTCGCCCGACGACACCACGACATCATATTCGCGCAGGTCGTATAGCGGGCTGGCTTCCTTGCAGAACCCGACCAGCCGGTCGGTCTCGCCCGCCATCGCCGAAACGACCACCGCGACCTGATTGCCCGCCTCCCATTCCGCCTTGACGCGCGTCGCGACGTTGCGGATGCGTTCGATGCCCGCCATCGACGTGCCACCGAATTTCATCACGATCCGCGCCATAGTCCGTTCGTCCTAGTTTCTGGCCCTGATTCGCGGCCATGATTCCCGGCTTGGGAAGCCGAAGGCGCGCTGATAGGAGGGGGGGATGGCGATGACAAGCAAAGCAACGATTGACCCGCGTGAAGCTGAACATTTCGGCAGGCTGGCGGCCGATTGGTGGAATCCGCGCGGGTCATCGGCGATGCTGCACCGGCTCAACCCGCCCCGGCTGCGCCATATCCGTCAGGCGATCGACGCGCAGTGGGGCGGCGACCCGCACGGCTTCACCCCGCTGGCGGGCAAGACCGCGATCGATGTCGGCTGTGGCGCAGGGCTGTTGTGCGAACCGCTCGCGCGGCTCGGCGCGCGCGTCACCGGCGTCGACGCCGCGCCCGAGAATATCGGCGCGGCGCACGCCCATGCGCAGGCATCCGGGCTGGCGATCGACTATGTTGCGGGCGAACTGGACGGGGTTGGCGCGCGCCGCTTCGACCTCGTCACCTCGATGGAAGTGATCGAGCATGTGACCGATCCAGCGGCGTTCGTCGCGGGCCTCGCACGGGTGATTGCACCCGACGGGTTGATGGTGGTGTCGACGCCCAACCGCACGCCGCTGTCACGGCTCGCGATGATTTCGATCGGGGAGGGGACGGGGATGATCCCGAGGGGCACCCACGACCATGCCAAATTCCTGACGCCCGACGAGTTGACCGCACTGTTCGAAGAGGTTGGACTGACGGTGACGGACCGGCGCGGCCTCAGCTTCTCGCCGGGGGCCGGGTTTCACCTGTCCGATGATCTCAGCCTCAATTATCTGCTGACGGTGCGTCGGTCGGGATAGCAGTCGGCGGCTCGCCGATCCGACCCGTCATGCTGAACTCGTTCGGCATTGCCGCCCTTCGGGTCCGTATCCACCCCGCTACAAGCGATGACTTCGCATGGGGAGAAATGGATGCTGAAACAAGTTCAGCATGACGGGTTGAAAGGTGCGAATTAGAACAGGCGTCCGCCATTTGGCACGGGGGTGCTGGGGTGGAACAGCACGACCTTGCCCTCGGCATCGGGAAAGCCCAGCGTCAGCACCTCCGACATCAGCGGCCCGATCTGGCGCGGCGGGAAGTTGACGACTGCCGCCACCTGTCGGCCCGGCAGATCGTCCGGCGCATAATGTTCGGTGATCTGCGCCGATGATTTGCGCACGCCGATGGTCGGGCCGAAATCGATGGTCAGGATGTAGGCGGGCTTGCGCGCCTGCGCGAAAACTTCCGCGGTCAGGATCGTGCCGATGCGGATATCGACGTCGAGAAACCGGTCGAAATCGATCGTCGGCGCTGCCGGTGCCGCCGGATCGTGCCGCAGGTGCATCGCGCCTAAAGGCTCGCGCCGTCGAACTGCTCGATCTGCAGCGCGTCAAGGTCGATCCCGTCGGCACAGCGCAGATTGATCGCCGCCATTTCCTTGCCGTCCGGCCCGGTCCCGCCGCCATAGGGCGCGCAGCCACAGGTCTTGCAGAAGGTGTGGCGGATATTGTGATGGTTGAACTGATACACGCTCGCCGCCTCCGCTTTCCCGTGCAGCGTCAGCGCATCGGCCGGGGCGAAGTGGAGCAGATAGCCCTTGCGCCGGCAGATCGAGCAGTTGCAGGCCATGGCGCCGGTCGGCGCGTCGCCCGCCAGCGTATAGCTCAAATCGCCGCAATGGCAGCTTCCGGTTACGGGCATCACACGCTCCTTCGTTGACAGCGGGACGATCGTTCGCACAGTCGCGCGCGAAAGGAAACCGCATGGCCGTCAAGCTGCATCCCGACTGGCTCGCCCCGCTGCAGCGCGAATTCGACGCCGACTATATGGTCCGGCTGCGCGAATTTCTGGTGGCGGAAAAGGCGGCGGGCAAACGGATCTTTCCACGCGGTGCCGACTGGTTCCGCGCGCTCGACCTGACGCCCTTGTCCCAGGTGCGCGTGGTGATCCTGGGACAGGACCCCTATCATGGCGCGGGGCAGGCGCATGGCCTGTGCTTTTCGGTCCAGCCGGGGGTCAGGATTCCGCCGAGCCTCGCCAATATCTACAAGGAACTGCACAGCGACCTCGGCATCGTGCCGGCACGCCACGGCTTCCTTGAACATTGGGCGAAACAGGGCGTGCTGCTTCTCAACAATGTGCTGACGGTCGAAATGGGGCTGGCCGCCTCGCACAAGGGGCGCGGGTGGGAAAGATTCACCGATGCGGTGGTGGCGCAGGTCAATGCCCTGCCCGATCCGGTGGTGTTCATGCTGTGGGGCAGCCATGCGCAGAAAAAGGCGGCGTCGGTCGATCCGCGCCATCTGGTGCTCAAATCGGTCCACCCCTCGCCGCTGTCGGCGCATGGCGGCTTTTTCGGCTGCCGCCATTTTTCGCAGGCCAATGCGTTTCTGAAGGCGCATGGCCGGGGCGAGATCGACTGGGCGTTGCCCGATATCTGACGGATACGGCGCAATCCGTCAGAAGCTGACCCGCGCGGAAATGCGGATGTCGCGACCGGCCATCGGCACGAAATCCTTGGTGAAGGAGGCGTGCCGCCGCGCCTCGACATCGAAGATGTTGTTGGCCGACAGGATCAGCGCGGTTTCCGGCGAAGCGGCCAGCGGGTGCCAGGTGAGCGCGGCGTTGACCAGGGTGAAGGCGGGCGTTTCGGTCTCGAACGTCGCCACCCGCGTCTGGCGCGTGGCATGTTCGACCTCGACCCGCCCGCTCAGCATGCCGGTGCCCGCGTCCACCCCGGCAAGCACGCGGAGCGGCGGGATGCGCGGCACCGCGCTGCCATCGCCCAGCCGCGCATAGACATAATCGGCGACCAGATTGCCGCCCAGCGAGAACCCCTGCTTGCCGCCGTCGATAAAGGTCGCCGCAATCTCGCCCTCGACCCCCAGATAGCGGGCGTCGGCCTGACGATATTGAAAGATCGGGAGCTCGAATTCCGCAACCGTGCCGGGCGGCAGCACGTCGTCGGGGAAGGTCAGGCCCGTATCGGCTTCATAGACATAGTTGCTGAACCAGTTGGCATAGCCGGCGAGCTGGAACCGCACCGGCCCGGTGGCGCCGCGTGCATAGAGTTCGAGGCCCCAGCTTTTCTCGAGCCCGAAACCGGGATTGCCGACTTCATAGGCCTGGGTCGCGACATGCGGGCCGCGCGAGAACAGCTCCTCTGCGGACGGCGCGCGCGATGCATGCGACCCGTTGATGCCGATCTTCACGTCCGGGGCGAGCGGATAGGAGACGCCGAGCGCGCCCGACAGGGCGTCGAACCGGCGGTCGAACGCGGCGGTCGCGCCGCCGTCCGCATAGTCCAGCTTCACCTGTGCCGCGCGGACCCGCGTGTGTTCGTAGCGCAGCGCCGCCTCAAGCCCGATCGCGCCCAGATGATATTCCTGCAGCGTGAAGATGCCATATTGATCGGTGAAATTCTGCGGCACGAACGCCTCTTGCCCGACCGCCGCGAATTTGCGGGTATAGCCCTGGAACCCGGTGGCGCCGCGCCAGCCGTCGCGATCGGCCTGAACCAGTTCCAGGCGCCCCTCAAACCCTTCATTGTTGAACACCGTGCCGGTTTCGGCACCCTCGAACTCGGTATGTTTATAGTCCGAATAGCCGGCGCGGACGCGCAGCGCGTCGATAAAGCCGCCAATCGCCACTTCGCCGCGCAGATCGGCGCGAAACTGCTGCATGCCGATCGAAACGTCGCCTTCTTCGGCGGGCGCCGGTGCGCCGCCCGCGCCGTGATCATGCTCGGCGCCGGGGCGTTCGGGCACGCCGTAACTGGTGTCGTAATAGCCGACCGACACGCCAAGATTGCCGCCATCGTTGATCAGCGCGATGCCGCCGCCCAGCGAATAGGTGCGGGTAAAGCTGTTGGGCAGGCGGCCGCGCTGATTGGCGCGCGCCAGCGCCTCGCCGGCTTCATCGAGATTGCCTTCGTCGCGTGCCTCCTGCGCGAGTGCCAGCTGTTCGGCGCGCAGCGGCGCGCTCAGCGTATATCCGCCGGTGCGGATGTCGTCGCTGCGCCGATAGCTGCCATCGACATGGGCGACGATCTGGGAGGTGAGCGCCACGTCCAGCGCCGCGCCGCCGCCGCGTTCGTCCGCCGCCGTGCCATAGACGCCGGTCGCATCGACATGGAACCCGTTCTCCGGCATCGCGCGCGGGATGCGGCGATCGAGCACATTGACCGCGCCGCCGATCGCCTGGCTGCCGAACAACAGCACCGCCGGTCCGCGCAGCACCTCGATCCGTTCCGCCGTCAGCGGTTCGATCGTCACGGCATGGTCGGTGGAGGTGTTCGACGCATCGAGCGTGGCGAGCCCGTCGGTCAGCACGCGCACCCGCTCGCCCTGAAAGCCGCGCAGCACCGGGCGCGACGCGCCGGGGCTGAACGAGGTCGCGCTGACCCCCGGCTGGCTGGTCAGCGTGTCGCCGATCTGGCCGCGCACGGTGCGCACCAGTTCGTCGCCGGTGACGACCGAACTGCCTGCCAGCAGGTCGAGGTCGGCGACAAAGGGGGCGGTGACGACCAGGCCTTCGGTATCGTGGACCGCGCTGGCGCTGCTGCGATCGCGTTCGTCATGCTCGGCGGTCTGGGCGATCGCCGGGGTGGCGATGATGGTGGTGGCGAGCAGAATGGCGATGCGCTTCATGGATTGCACGATCCTTGACCGGGGCGGAAACGCGGCTCTCATAGATCGGATGTTACATCATCACAAGTGGGCGCAATGTTTTTTCGCCGCAGCGCATCATAATTCCGGACTGCCGATCAAATATCGCTGTCGAGCGGGAGCTGGGCGTTGCGATGCGCGGCAACCAGCGTGTTGCGCAGCAGGCAGGCGATGGTCATCGGCCCGACGCCGCCCGGGACCGGGGTGATCGCCCCGGCGACCGATGCCGCGCTGTCGAATTCGACATCGCCGGTCAGCGCGCCGTCGACCCGGTTGATGCCGACATCGATCACGCAGGCGCCGGGTTTCAGCCATTCGCCCCTGACGAACCCCGCCCGCCCCACCGCCGCCACGACGATGTCCGCGCGTGCGACATGCTGGGCAAGGTCGCGGGTGCGCGAATGGGCGAGCGTCACGGTGCAGCTGTCGCGGGTGAGCAGCGCCGCCATCGGCTTGCCGACGATGTTCGACCGGCCGATGACGATCGCATCCTTGCCGGAAAGATCGCCCAGCTGATCGCGCAACAGCATCAGACAGCCAAGCGGGGTGCAGGGCACGAACCCGTCCAGCCCGGTGGCGAGGCGACCGGCGTTGACCGGGTGAAAGCCGTCGACATCCTTGTCCGGGTCGATCCGCAGCAGCAGCGCCGCCTCGTCCAGATGCGCGGGCAAGGGCAGCTGGACCAGGATGCCGTCCACCGCCGGATCGGCGTTCAGCCGGTCGATCAGCGCCGCCAGATCGGCCTGGGCGGTATCGGCGGGCAGGCGATGTTCGAAACTCGCCATATTGGCGGCGACCGTCGCCTTGCCCTTGCTTTTGACATAGACCGAAGAGGCGGGATCGTCGCCGACCAGCACCACCGCCAGCCCCGCCGGTCGCCCCGCCGCCGCCGCGAACGCCGCCGCGCGTTCGCCGACCCGCGCGCGCAATTGCGCCGCGAAAGCCTTGCCGTCGATGATCTGTGCGCTCATGCGCGGTGCCTTACCGGCTTGCCGGTGGCGGTTCCAGCGTGTTCTTGTTTGTTTGCCGCACCGGCCCGCTCCCGAGTCCTTGTTGGTTTGCCGCACCAGCCCACTCCCCCACCCGGCCACCCATCGACAGGATATTCTGAAATGGGTGGCCGGGTGGGGGAGTGGGCTGGTGCGGTAAACAGCGGGCGCAGCCCGCTAAAAAAACAAAGGATCAGCGCGCAACCCAACAACAAAAACGCAACCCGCCGTCGCGCGCCTTACAGGCTGCCGCTGGCCAGCGCCGCGCCCAGATTGGGCAGCACGGCGTAATTGACGATCGCGATGCCGATCAGCACGACGAACGGTGCGAAGTCCATCGGGCCGGTGTCGGGCAATATCCGCCGGATCGGACGATAGATGGGTTCGGTCAGCGTATTGAGGCCGCGCCACAGCGAACTGACGAAATCATTATAGGTGTTGATGACGTTGAACGCGATCAGGATCGACAGGATCGCCTGGACGACGATGATCCACCACAGCACGTTCAGCAGGATCTGAATGATGTCGAATGTGATCGCGAGGAACGTCGTCATGAACTCTCCGGGGCTTTGCGTCGCTCTACAGGATCGGCGCGGCGGATCGCAACCGTGTTAGCGATATAGGACGCTCTAGCGGTGAACCAAGGTGCCCGCGCCCTGCGGCGTGAAGATTTCGAGCAGCATCGAATGCGGCACCCGCCCGTCCAGGATGACGGCGGCGTCCACCCCGGCATCGACCGCCGCGACGCAGGTTTCGACCTTGGGGATCATCCCCCCGCTGATCGTGCCATCGGCCTTGAGCGCCGCGATCCGCGCCGGATCGAGATCGGTCAGCAGCGCCTTGTCCTTGCTCAGCACGCCGGGCACGTCGGTCAGCAGGAAAAAGCGGGATGCGCCCAGCGCCCCGGCGATCGCGCCGGCCATCGTATCGGCGTTGATGTTATAGGTGTGACCATCGGCGCCCAGCGCGATCGGCGCGACGACGGGAATGAAGCCTTGCGCCGACAGGGTGCGCAGCACGCCCGCATCGACCGACACGGGTTCGCCGACAAAGCCCAGATCGACATGCCGCTCGATCCCCTGCAGCGGATCGGCGGCGCTGCGCGTCACCTTTTGCGCCGTGACCAGCCCTGAATCCTTGCCCGAAATGCCCAGCGCCTTGCCGCCCGCGGCGCTGATCCAGCTGACGATTTCCTTGTTGATCGATCCCGCCAGCACCATTTCGGCGATCCGCGCGGTTTCGGCATCGGTGACGCGCAGCCCGCCGACAAATTCCGATTCGACGCCCAGCCGTTTGAGCATCGACCCGATCTGCGGCCCGCCGCCATGAACCACCACCGGGTTGATGCCGACCGCCTTCAGCAGCACCACGTCCTCGGCGAAATCGCGGGCGAGTTCGGGATCGCCCATCGCGTGACCGCCATATTTCACGACGAACGTCTTGCCCGCATAACGCTGCATATAGGGCAGCGCATCGGTCAGCGTTTCGGCCTTGGCGAGCATCGCCGGATCGGGGGCATGGTCGGTCATGGCCGTGCCCCTTAGCGGGAGTTGGGGGACGGGGGAAGCGGCTGGCGCGCGACCGCGACCTTGCAATCGCGTCACCCCCGTACAGGCGGGATCCATTCAGGCTGACAAGGCGTCGTCATCGACCGGCGACGCCAATGGATTCCCGCCTGCGTGGGAATAACATAACCCGCTATATTTGGGACGGGCGATCCAGCCGCCGCCCGAGCGCGACGAAGCCATAGATCAGCACCGGCACCAGCACGAGCGACAGCACCACCTTGGCCAGCATCTGCCCCAGCAGCAGTTCGCCGATCGGGAACACCCCGTAAAAGGCGACGCCGATGAAGATCAGCGTATCGACGATCTGGCTGAGCACGCCCGCCACCGCCGCGCGCAGCCACAGCAGCTTGCCCTCCTCGCGCTTCAGCCAGGAAAAGATGGTGACGTTCAGCGTCTGCGAAATGCCATAGGCGATGATCCCGCCGGCCCAGATGCGCGGCGTGCCGCTCATCATCAGTTCGAACGCATCCTTGCGCTCGGGCGCCATTTCGGGCGAGGCGGGCAGCGACAGGACCAGCAGCGACAACAGGATCGAGGCGATCAGCGGCACGAAGCCGATCTGCACCAGCCGGTTGGCGACCGCGCGCCCGTGCAGTTCGGCGACCGCGCTCGACACTGCGACCAGCAACAGAAAGGCGAAAATCCCCGCCTCTACCGCCAGCGGCCCCAGCGCGACCTGCTTGTTGCCCAGCACGCCCGCGATGCAGACCATGCCGCCGTAGAAAATGGACAGGGAAAAGAGCGAGCGCGTCAGCGGGGCGGATGTGGTCATGGCGCTGCGTAACGCGGTTTCAGGCGTTACGGAAGCGTCTAGCGAAGCCGAAATCCCGCGCTATGTTGCGACCCCGAACGCCGCGCGCGCGACGCGGTTCGAAGGGGCCTGCAATTGAACCATTTCCCGATCGGCATTTTCGGCATTCTGGCGATCCTTGCCCTCGCCTTTCTGCTTTCGTCGAACCGGCGGGCGATCCGTCCCCGCATCGTCCTGTCGGCCTTTGCGCTACAGGCGGGGATCGCCTTCCTCGTCCTTTATGTCCCCGCCGGACGCGCGGCGATCGAGGGGATGGCGAAGGGGGTGTCGGCGCTGCTCGGCTATGCCCAGGCGGGCACCGACTTCATCTTCGGCCCGCTGGCCCGGCCGGAGGTCGGCGGCCAGTCGTTCGCCATCGCCGCGCTGCCGGTCATCATCTTTTTCGCAAGCCTGGTGTCGATCCTCTATTATCTCAAGATCATGCAGTTCCTGGTCCGATGGATCGGCGGGGCGATCGAATGGGTCATCGGGGTCAGCAAGGTCGAATCGCTGTGCTCGGCCGCCAATATCTTTGTCGGGCAGAGCGAATCGCCGCTGGTGATCCGGCCCTATCTCGCCAGCCTCAGCCCTGCACAGTTGTTCGCGATCATGAGCGTCGGGATGGCAGGCGTGGCGGGCACGATCCTTGCCGCTTATGCCGCGATGG
>CADEEK010000002.1 GCA_902826325.1 uncultured Sphingomonadales bacterium | reverse complement strand
TATCGCGACGCTGCGCGCGATTGCCGAGGAGGCGGGTGAACTGGGCGCCAGTCGGGCGCTGAAGCGGTTGGGGCTGGAGGATGCCCATGCGCCCAAGGACATGGAGGAGCTGCGCGAGTTGCTGGGCGCATGGCGGGATGCCAAGCGGTCGGCGATCAAGGCGGTGGCCGGATGGGTGGTGCGGATGGCGCTGGCGCTGGTGATGGTGGGGATTGCGGTGAAGTTGGGGTTTTGGGGGTTGGGGAAGTGACATGCCCAGCGGACAGGCCCCACCCCAACCCCTCCCCTGAGCCGCAGGCGGGCGCAGCTCGACGGGAGGGGCTTTCGGTTCGGTTTGCGGGCTATGCGGCGATTTTCGATGCGCCGGATCGCGGTGGGGATGTGATCCGGGCGGGGGCGTTCGGACCGCGCGTGCGGCGGGTGCCGTTGCTGTGGCAGCATCGCGGGGCTCCGGTCGGAGTGATCGAGGCGATCGGCGAGGATGCGCGCGGGTTGCGCGTGACGGGGCGCGTGGATGCGCCGGAACTGGCGGCGCTGGTCGCGCGGGGGGCGGTCAGCGGGTTGTCGTTCGGGTATCGCGTAAAAGCGGCGCGGCAGGGGCGGTTTCGCGAGTTGCGGGCACTGGAATTGTGCGAGGTGAGTTTGGTGGCGCGGCCGATGCAGGGGTTGGCGCGGGTGCATTTGGTGGAACGTTGAATAATGGCCGCTCGCTATCGCGCGATTTCATTGCCTATAAAACCGATTTCCAATCCTGCAACTTGGGCGACGTTAAGTAGACAAGCAAGTATTTCGTTGGCCTCGTGTATCGGCATCTTGCCGAGTTTGATCATCCAGTCCGGGCTCAAAATATGGGCGTCATGTGCCGGGATCAAAGCACCAGTCGCAACGTGACCACAAAGAGCCTCGACCTCGCGCGCGATCTGGGTCGGATCCGTTTCGCCTTTGGTATAAGCTGGCACGCGCGCAAGCAGATTGCGTTGTTCGAGCCATGCACGCGCGTTCGCCAAGGCCTGTTGGCGCAGCCGGGTCGAGCGGATCGTATCGAAGCGAGGCTGAATGTCGGACGGCAATTCGACAAAATGGTGGGCCGTTGCGAGATCGAGACAGGTTAACTGGGCATCGCTGGGTTCTGTGGTCCCGGCGATGACGATGACGTTGGCCTGCAGTTCGCGATCAGCGCGGACCGTCGCCTGGCCCAGTCCGCATTGCGTTGCGCGGGCGACGATTTCTGGTGCGATCGGGGCCACGGCATCGGCGCGGGTCAATGGCAAGACCAGAAGAGCGAGGGCGCTGAACATCGGCACAATCGGTGTGTCGCACCGATGACGGGTGCCGGCAATCACCGACTTGTGAATGGCAAGGCCGACGTCGCGCCGGGTATTGAAGCGTCCTGGTTCGGGGAAGGTGAACACGCGCTCAGCAAGCCGCTGGCGGACGCATTGGCAGCGTGCCGAACGGGGCAGATACCAGAGAGCGCGGAACGTTATCTGCCCGACTGAGGCCAGAGCCAGCGCGCTAATTCGCAGGTTGGCCGGTCCCGGCTCAAGGCCGGGGTGACGATGGGATTTTCTGACTGACGAAACGATAGGGTTCGCTTGGCGCGGGCCCCGTCCACCGTTCGGCTGCGCCGAACGGTCCCCCTCCCCATGCCTGGGGAGGTTCCTTTGGCATGGAGAAGACTATGGAAACGAAGGCGGACGTCCTCGAACAATCGTTCGAGGCGGTTGAGGGTGCGGGTGTGCCGGTGGCGCGGCCGATGTTGAGTGGGGCGCGTTCGCCCGGTGGGGCCGCGTTCGAGGGGTTTTTGCGGGCCGGGACGGGGGCGCTGGAGGTGAAGGCGCTGTCAGGCGCGTCGGACGGCGCGGGGGGCTATGCCATTCCGCGCGAGATCGACGCGCTGGTCGATGCGACGTTGGCGAGCATCTCGCCGATCCGTGCCATCGCCAATGTGGTGACGGTGGGCAGCGCGGGCTATCGCAAGCTGGTCGCTTCGGGCGGCACGCCGTCGGGCTGGGCGGCCGAGACGGGCGATCGCGACGAGACAGATACGGCGACGTTCAACGAGATCGCGCCGCCGATGGGCGACCTGTATGCCAATCCCGCTGCGAGCCAGACGATGCTGGATGATGCGGCGTTCGATGTCGAGGCGTGGCTGGCCGATGAAATCTCGCGCGAGTTCGCGCGGGCCGAGGGGGCGGCGTTCGTCAGCGGCAATGGGACCAGCAAGCCCAAGGGGTTCCTTGCCTATGCCACCGCGGCGACGGGCGATGCTTCGCGCGCCTTTGGGACGTTGCAGCATGTCGCGTCGGGCGCGTCGGGTGCGTTTTCGGCCAATCCCGAGGAGAGACTGATCGACCTGGTCCAGGCGCTGCGTGCGCCCTATCGCCAGGGGGCGGTGTGGTGCATGAATTCGGCGACGCTGGCGCGGATCCGCAAGTTCAAGACGAGCGACGGCGCGTTTCTGTGGCAGCCGGGGATCGCGGCGGGGCAGCCGGCGACGCTGCTCGGCTATCCGGTGGTCGAGGCCGAGGATATGCCGGATATTGCGGCTGGATCGCTGTCGATCGCGTTCGGCAATTTCAAGGCGGGTTATCTGATCGCCGAGCGGGGCGAGACGCAGATCCTGCGCGATCCCTATTCGAACAAGCCGTTCGTGCATTTTTACGCGACCAAGCGCGTCGGCGGTGCGGTGACGAACAGCGAGGCGATCAAGCTGATGAAGTTCGCCGCTTCGTAACGGCGGCGGCGGGGTGGCGCCCCGCCTGTCGGCCCCCCTCCCCTGAGGCGGGCGGTGTGTGCCGCCCGCCACTTTTCTGGAAAGCGACAAGGACGATGAGCGATATTTTCGAGAACCGGGGCGACAATGTTTCGGCACCGGCAACGCGCGCGGTGGCCGTGACGCCGCATGACAGCAATGCGCTGGCCGACATTCCCAAGGCGTTGTTCGTCGGCACCGGCGGCAACATCACGATGCGCGGCGCGGGCGGCAGCACCGACCAGCTGTGGAAGAATGTGGCGAGTGGCAGTTTATTGCCATTCCGTGCGAGCCATGTCCGGGCCACCGGCACGACGGCGGCCGACCTGTTGGCGCTGTATTGATGCTGGGGCTTTCGATCCCGGACATCGCCATGCGGCGGCGCGGGCTGGACCCGGCGGCGCTGGCGCTGATCGCACGGATGAGTCCCGCGCCCGAGGCGGCGCGCGCGCGCGTGATTGACCAGTTGGTGCGGTCGCTGAAGCTGGCCGGCGTCTGGACCAAGATCGACGCACTTTATCTGCTGGCCGCGCATGGCGCGCAACCGGCGCGGTTGAACTGGGTTTCGGGCGACTATGCGCTGAGCGTGGCGGGGTCGCCATTGTTCACGGTCGATCGCGGCTATACCGGCGATGGCGTGTCGAGCTATCTCGACAGCGGCTTCAATGCGGCGATTGCGGGCGGGCGCTTTTCGCAGAACGACGCACATATGGGCGTGTGGGTCGGCACCGATGTCGCCGATAACGGGCAGTTCGACATCGGCACCACGCGCAGCGGGATCAACGCACGGCGCGCGGCGGTGCCGGCGGCGCGCCTGCTGGCCAATGCCGGTGCCGCCGATGAGCTGACGATCAGTCCGGCGTCGGCGGTCGGCTGGCTGTTCTGGTCGCGTGGCGGGAGCGCAAGCTATTCGGCGGCGAAAAATGGCGGTGGGCAAACGACGATCGGCCAGGCAAGTCAGCCGCTGCTTTCAACACCCTTTTATCTGCTGGCCCATTCGACCGCAGGACCGGTCGCGACCGGATTGAGCACGCGCCGCGTGCAGGCGGCGTGCTGGGGCGGACAGCTGAGCGGGGGCGAGGCGGCGGCGCTCTACGGCGCGCTTGCCAGCTATCTGACGGCGGTCGGCGCCGCCTGAACCAAGAATATCGGACGGAGAACGACATGGACGCAGCGGCCTTTCCGCCAGCGGTGATCGCGGATGCGCGCGACGCCGCCAAGACGCATCTGCGCATCGAGACGACCGGTGAGGACGTGCTGATCGAGGAACTGGCGGCGGCGGCGCTGGCGCTTGGCGAGCGATTCACCGGCACCGCCTGGATCGCGCGCGAATGGCAGGAGATGCTGCCCGCGATGCGCGAATGGCGGATGCTGGCAACTGCGCCGGTCAATGCGATCAGCGCGGTGGAGGCGGTGGCGGTGGCGGGCGATGCATCGCCCCTGTCCGTCGATGATTTCCGGATCGACATCGATGCGCAGGGCCGGGGATGGTTGCGCACGGTGGCGCCCGACATTGCGGGACGACTTCGCGTGACCATCAACGCCGGGGCAGCGGCGGGCTGGAGCGACCTGGCGCCGCCACTGCGACAGGGCATTGTGCTGCTGACCGCACATCTGTTCGGCAATCGCGAGCGCGACGAGGCGCCGCCTGCGGCGGTCGCGGCGTTGTGGCGACCATGGCGCCGGATGGCGATCGGCAGTGCGGTGCAACGGGCATGACGGCGCGGATTGATGCGCTGGGCCAGCGGGCGGCGGCACGACTGGCCGCCGCCATGGCCGACCGGTTACGTGAGACCAGCGGGATCGATGTCGAAGCGTTCGACGGGCGCGTCGAGATCAGGGGACGCGCATTGTGGCGGGTGCCTGAACTTCGCTGGATCGGAGGGCTGTTGCGATGAGTGCGCAGGCGGTGTTGCAGGCGGCGGCAATCGCCGCGCTGGACGGGCTGGATGTCACGGCGGTCTTTGACGCGCCGCCAGTGCGCGCGGCCTTGCCCTATGCACTGGTCGAGGAAGCGATGCTGGCCGATTGGGGGACCAAGGACATGGCCGGGCGCGAAGGGCGGCTGTCGGTGATCGTGCGCGACGGCGGCGAGCGTCCGGCGCGGCTGCGCTTGCTGGCCGGGGCGGTCGAGGAGGCGATCGAGGCGATCGATCGCGAGCCGGGCGAAGGCTGGCACATCGTGACCCTGGCGTTCGTGCGCGGGCGGATCGTGCGCGACGGCGGCGATCATTGGGCGAGCGTGAGCGAATTTCGCGTGCGGATGTTGCGCGAGAGCTGAACATTGTGGGTTGGAGCGCGCGCACGGGCTGCCTCCCTGGGTGGGGCGTGGGTCGGTGCCGCATAATCGAGGAGACACATCATGGCGGCGGAGAAGGGAAGCGCGTTTCTGTTGAAGGTCGGCGATGGCGGGTCGCCGGTCGCCTATGCGACGGTGGCGGGGCTGCGCACGACGCAGATGAGCGTCAATGGCGAGGCGGTGGCGATTACCTCGAAGGATTCGGGTGGGTGGCGCGAATTGCTGTCGGGCGCCGGGGTACGCAGTGTGAGCGTTTCGGGCGCGGGTGTGTTCACCGGCAGCGCGGCGGAGACGCGGGTCAAGGCCAATGCGCTGTCGGGCATGCTCGACGATTACCGGCTGAGCTTTGAGAGCGGCGAGACGATGACCGGGCGGTTCCTGGTCACGCGGCTGGACTATGCCGGGGATTTCAACGGCGAGCGATCCTATACGCTGAGCCTGGAGAGTTCCGGCGCGGTGGTGAGTGCGTGAGCGCCAATCCGGTGCGCGGGGAGGCGGCGTTGCGGGTGGCGGGCGGCGAGTTGGTGCTGCGGCCGACGTTCGCGGCGCTGGTCGCGGCGGAGGCGGAATTGGGGCCGCTGTTCGCGCTGGTCGAGCGGGCGGCGGACGGGCGGCTGGGCCTTGGCGAAATGGTCGCGCTGTTCTGGCATTGCCTGCGCGAGGTGCCCGAGGGGCTGACGCGTGAGGCGTTTGGCGAGGCGGTGGCGGCGGGCGGGCTGGCGGCGGCGACGCCTGCGCTCAAGGTCCTGCTGGGGCAGATATTGGCGGGGCGGTGATGCGATTTGCCGATGCGGCGGGGCGGCTGGCGGGGCAGGCGGGGGTGGCGCTCGGCTGGGCGCCAGCAGCGTTCTGGCAGGCGACGCCCGCCGAATTGCTGGCGCTGGTGCGCGCGTTGCGGGGCGATGAGGTCGCGCCGCCGGACGGCGCGACGATGGCGCGATTGATGGAGGCGTTTCCCGATGGATGAGGAAATCGAGCGGCTGGTGGTGAGCGTGCGCGCCGATACGCAGGGCTTTGCCCGCGATGTCGAGGCGATGCGGAGTGCCATTGACGGGCCGTTGCAGGCGGGAGCCGACCGGGCGGGACGCGCGGTGGAAAGCGCGTTGTTGCGGGCGGTTCGGACCGGCAAGCTGGGGTTCGAGGATTTGAAGCGCGTCGCGGCGCAGGCGATGGCGGAGATCGCGGCGGACGCGGTGCGCGGGGGCCTGTCGGCGATCTTTGGCGGCGGGGGGCTGAGCGGGTTGCTCGGCGGCCTGATCGGCCTGCCCGGGCGGGCGACGGGTGGGCCGGTGGCGCCGGGACGCGCCTATGTCGTCGGGGAGCGCGGACCGGAATTGTTCGTGCCGACCGCCAGCGGGCGGGTCGAGGCGCCGACCATGGGCGGCGGGCGTGATGTGCGGGTGGCGATCACGATCAATGCGCCCGCAGGCGGGGATGCCGGGGCGTTGCGGCAATCGAGCCGACAGGTGGCGCGCGCGGTAAAGGCGGCATTGTCGGGGGTGGAGTGATCCGCATCCCGTGGGGCCTTCGTGCGCGGCGGCGGCACCTTGTCGCAGGCGGGCCGGATGGATGCGCATCGACTGCCGGCAATGGATCCCCGCCTGCGTGGGGATGACGATCATGGGACAGGGGGCTTGGGCGATGGCGTATTGGCTGGCGCGGGAGCGGACGGTGCAGGAGACGGGATATGTCTCGCGCTTCGATCCCGCCTATTGGACCGTCAATTTTCCGCGGCCGATGATGGCGAGCGTGATCACGACCGCCAGCGATGCGTTGCGGGTGGATGCGGTATTCTATCGCGAGGACGACCTGGCGGGGCTGATCTGGGAGGCCGAGGACCGGCACGACCATGTGCTGCTGTCCTATGAGACGCGGCGGGATTTTCGCGATTGCCGGTTGCGTTTTCGGTGGCGATCGTCGGGCGTGCTGGCGCTGGATGCGGTCAATGGCCCGGTGCTGACGATCGAAGGGCGCGATGCGGCGGGGGAGCCGCGCGCCTGGTATGTCAGGTTGTGGAACTATGCGAGCGGGTCGCCCGGGGATGCGCTGGTGTCGCTCGATTTTGCGAGCGTGCAGGGCGGCTATCTGTTGCCGGACGGGGCGGAGCCGGTCTGGGCGGGGGATGTCGACCGGATGTTCATCAGCCTGGTGCCGGCGGGCTATACGGGTGCGGACGCGGCGCTGGCCGCGCCGGTCGAGGCGTGGGTCGAGCTGAGCGATATTGCGGTCGATGGTCCCGGCGCGGTGCTGGCGATCGGCGAGGCGGTGGTGCCCGAACATGGGCTGTCCATCGCATCGGGCTATGACGACAGCTATCATCTCACCCCGCAGCGGTTGCTGCGCAACGCGCTGCACCTCGGCTATCGCGGGGATATCGTCCATTATGTCGGGATGAGCCATTATTTCCGGCTCGAAGCCAATTCGGGTGGCTATTATGCGAGCCTGACCGGCGGGGCGCTGAATGTGGCCTGTGCGGCGTGGCATGCGGATTTTGCGGCGCGGGCGAAGGCGCTGGGGTTCGGCGTGATCTGGTCGCTGTCCTACGAATTGTTCGACGCGCATTGCTGGGGCGACTGGAAGCAGCGGGCGTTTGACGGGTCGCCGGGGCTGACGGGGTGGGTGCCGCCATCGGCATTGCTGTCGCCTGCCCATGCGGGCGCGATGGGCTATCTGCAGGCGGTGGCCAGGGCATTCGTGTGGATCGCGCAGGGGGCGGGGCTGGACGTCAAGTTCCAGGTCGGTGAGCCATGGTGGTGGGTGATGCCGGACGGGCGGCTGTGCATCCATGACGATGCAGCGAAGGCGGCGCTGGGCGATCCGGCCGAGCAGAATGTGCGCGGGGCGCCCGATACCGATGTGCTGGATGCCGCCGGGGCGTTGCTGGCGGCGTCAACGGCGGCGCTGGGTGAGGCGGTGCGCGACGAGGCGGCGGGGGCGCAGTTGTTGCTGCTCGCCTATCTGCCCACGGTGCTGGATGCGCAGGCGCCGGAGCTCAAGCGCGCCAATCTGCCGGTCGGCTGGGCGGCGCCCGCCTTCGATATCCTGCAGCTGGAGGATTATGACTGGGCGGCGGCGGGGAACGGCGTGGCGAGTGCGCGCGGGGTGGCGCTGGCGCAGGCGCGGCTGGGCTATCCGGTTGAGCAGCAGCATTATTTTGCGGGCTTTGTGCTGAACCCTGAGGATGCGGGGCAGTGGCGCGGGATTGCGGCGGCGGCGGACGTTGCGCGGGCGCGCGGGGTGGCGGCGACCTTTATCTGGGCGTTGCCGCAGGTGATCCGCGACGGCTTCGTCCATTTCGAGCAGGAGGATGACGTGCAGGCTTTCGACGATGTGCTGTTCCCGATCGCGCTGGGGCGGGAGGCGGAGGTGGCGCCGGAGGTTTCGACCGCGATCCTGACCAGCGCGGGCGGGCATGAAGCGCGCAACGCCGCCTGGGCAGAGGCGCGGACGCGATATGATGTGGGGCCGGGGGTGCGCAGCGAGGCCGATATTCGCGAGCTGCTGGCATTTTATCGCGCCCGGATGGGACCGGCGCGAGCGTTCCGGCTGCGCGATCCGTTCGACGATTGTTCGAACGATGCGGGCGCGCCGGGGGCGGTGGATCAGATTTTGGGCGAAGGCGATGGGGCGCGTCAGGCCTTTGCGCTGGTGAAGCATTATGGCGAGGTGACGCGGCGGATCATCCGGCCCGTGGCGGGGAGTGTGCGCGTCGCGGTGGATGGCGTGGAGACGGTGGAGTTCGAGGTCGATGGCGGGACGGTGGTGCTGGACGAGGCGCCCGGGGTCGGCGCGGTGGTGACGGCGGGGTTCCGGTTCGACGTGACGGTGCGCTTTGCCGAGGATTCGCTGAGCGTGAACCGGGCGACGTTCATGGCCGGGGCGGCGGTGAGTGTGCCGTTGGTGGAGGTGCGGGAGGGTTAGCTGGCTGCCCTTTCGACGGGGGATGGTTGCCGATGATGCATCGCGCGTGGCGCGGTGGACCCCGGCGCGAGGCCGGGGTGGCGGTTTCAACAGGATTGGAGGCGGTATGACCTGGCTCGAGAAGCCGTTGGCGACGATTGCGCTGTGCTGGCGGATCGAGCGGCGGGATGGGGTGGCGATCGGGTTGACGGCGCATGACCGCGATTTGACCGTCAATGGCTTCATCTATCGTGCGGCGCCGGGGATGACGCCGTCGGCGATCCGGCGCAGCGCCGATTTCGATGCCGACAGCATGGATGTTACCGGCGCGTTGAGCGGGGCGGCGATCGATGAGGGCGATTTGCTGGCCGGACGCTGGGACGGGGCGCGGGTGGTGGTGTTGGCGGTGGACTGGACCGACCCGGTCGATCCGGTGGCGCTGGGCGAGGGGACGATCGGCGCGGTCGAAACGCGCGACGGGGCGTTGACCGCCGAATTGCGCGGGATCGCGGCGGCGCTGGAGGCACCGGCGGTCGAGGCGACGTCGCCGGAATGTCGCGCGGAGCTTGGCGACCGGCGATGTCGGGTGGCGATGGCGGGGCGGCGGCAGTTTGCGCGGGTGGTTGCTGCTGACGGCGCGGTGCTGACGCTGGATGTTGCGGAACCGGTCGCGGGCGGCTGGGCCGGGGGCGGTTGCGCTGGTTCGGCGGTGGCAATTGCGGGTTGAGCGATGAGATCGGCGCCTCGCACGGGACCAGCGTGACGTTGCGGCGCGTGCCGCGGTTTACGGCGACCGGCGCGCTGGTGGAGGTGCGCGAGGGGTGCGACAAATCGCTTGCGACCTGTGCGAGCCGTTTTGGCAATGCGGCCAATTTTCGCGGCGAGCCGTTTCTGCCGGGAATCGATTTGTTGACGCGATATCCTGGCGCGTGAGTCCGCTGGAACGCGCGCGCGATGCGGTTGGCGCGCGGTTCCGCCTGCACGGGCGCGCGGTGGGTACGGGACTGGATTGCGTCGGGCTGGCGGCGCTGGCCTATCGGGTCGAGGTGCCGCGTGGCTATGCGTTGCGGTCGGGCGATGCGGGGGTGGTGGTGCGGGCGGTTGCGGCGGCGGGGCTGGTGGTGGCGGCTGAGCCGCGACCGGGCGACCTGCTGCTGTTCCGGACGGCGGCGGGGCAATTGCATCTGGCGATCGATAGCGGCGGCGGCGTGATTCATGCCGATGCGGTGCTGCGCAAGGCGGTCGAGCGGCCCGGTGTGCCGCCCTGGACCGCGATCGGACGCTGGCGGCGGGAGGATTAGATGGCGACTTTGGTGCTGACGACGATCGGCGGCGCGATCGGCGGGCCGATCGGCGCGATGCTGGGCGGGATATTGGGCCAGCGGATCGATCAGGACATTCTGTTCAAGCCCAAGGGGCGCGACGGCCCGCGGCTGACCGAACTGGCGGTGCAGACGTCGAGCTATGGCACGCCGATCCCCGAATTGTTCGGGACGTTGCGGGTGGCGGGGTCGGTGATCTGGGCGACCGATCTGATCGAACATGCGCATCGCGAAGGCGGCGGCAAGGGGCGGCCGAGCACGACGAGCTATAGCTATACGGCATCCTTTGCCGTGGCGTTGTCGGCGCGGCCGATCCTGTCGGTCGGGCGGATCTGGGCCGATGGCAAGTTGCTGCGCGGGGCGGCGGGGGACTGGAAGGCGCAGACCGGGTTCCGGCTGCACACCGGCGGCGAGGCGCAGGATGCCGATCCGCTGATCGTTTCGGCGGAGGGCGTCGGTGTGGCGCCGGCGCATCGCGGTATCGCCTATGCCGTGTTCGAGGATCTGGACCTGGCGGATTATGGCAATCGCATTCCGTCGCTGACCTTTGAGGTGGTGGCGGATGTTGGCTCGGTGGCGGCGGGGGCGATTGTCGACCGTGTGACGCGCGGGCGCGTGGGCGCGGGCGAGGCCGGGGCGGCGATCGGCGGCTTTTCGGCCTATGGCGGGTCGCGGCGCGGCGTGATCGAACCGCTGGTGCAGGCCGTGGCGGCGTGGCCGGTGGTGGCGGGGGATGCGCTGACGCTCGCCTCAGGCAGCGGGGAAACGGTTGCCGTCAGCGATGCGGGCGTGCGCCAGGGCGAGGGGGCGCGGGGCAATCGGGCGATCGCGGCGGCGGACCGGGCGCCACGGCTCGTCACGCTGAGCCATTATGACCCGGCGCGCGATTATCAGGCGGGGTTGCAACGCGCGGCGCGGCCGGGTGCTGGCCATCGCGAGGAGGCGATCGAACTGCCCGCCGCGCTGACCGGGGCGCAGGCCAAGGCCATGGCGCAAGCGGCGCTGGCGCGCGCCGATGCCGAACGCGAGCGGCGCACGATCACGACCGGGTGGGCGGCACTGGCGATCGTGCCGGGCGGGCGGGTCGAGATTGACGGCGAGCCGGGGCAGTGGCGGGTCGCCGACTGGCGGTTGGAGGCGATGGCGGTGACGCTGGACCTGATCCGCATTGCGCCCGCCGCATTGCCCGCGAGCGCGACGTCGGGGCGGGTGATAGGTGCGCCAGACCTGGCGGCGGGAACGACGATATTGCATGCGTTCGAATTGCCGCATCTGGAAGAGGGGCGGCTGTCGGCGCCGCGACTGTCGATCGCCGCGTGCGGCACCGGGGCGGGGTGGCGTCGCGCCGTGCTGTCGATCAGCAGCGATGCCGGTGCGCATTGGCAGGCCGCCGGAACCACCGCGCTGCCCGCGATCGTCGGCACGATCGAGGTGCCGCCGCTGGTCGCCGATCCGGTGATCGAGGACCGGGCGAGCGTGATGATTGTCGAACTGGCGCGCGATGACATGCTGGTCGCCGATGCCGATGACTATGCGTTGCAGCTGGGCGGCAATCTGGCATGGATCGGCGGAGAGCTGATCCAGTTCGGCCGCGCCGATCCGCTGGGTGGCGCGCGATGGCGGCTGAGCCGATTATGGCGTGGGCGCCGCGGCACCGAAATGGCGATCGGCGAGGCGGTGACGGGCGATCCCTTCATCCTGATCGAGCCGGCGACGCTTGGCCAGCGCGATCTGGCGAGCGGGTCGAGTGGTGCGATCAGCATCAGTGCGCTGGCGGTGAGCGATGCCGAGCCGGTGGTGGCGGTTGCCGAGTTGAATGGTTCTTCGATCGTGCCGCCGTCGCCGGTGCACCTTGCTTATACCGAGCAGCCGGATGGCGGCGCGATGCTGCGCTGGGTGCGGCGAAGCCGGGTCGGCTGGCGCTGGATCGACGGGGCGGATGCGCCGCTGGGCGAGGAGGCCGAGCAATATCGCCTGTCGATCATGCCCGAAGGCGGTGTTTCCAGCACAATCATTGTCGGCACGGCGAGCTTTATGCTGCCCGCCGAATCGCGTGCCGGGGCGCCGACGCGGATCGAGGTGCGGCAGATCGGCGATCAGGGCGCTTCGCCGCCCGCCGTCATCATCATTCCCCCGATCGAGGAGTAACGTCATGAGTGCCACGGCCCGATTCGCGCTGCCGTTGTTGTTTGCCGGGCAGGCGCAGAAGGAACTGTATCATAACGAGGCGCTGACGCTGGTCGATGCGATTGCGCATGCCTGTGTCGAGGCGGCCGGGGTCGAGGTGCCGCCGGAGGATCCCGAGCCCGGCATGGGCTGGATCGTCGGGAGTTCGCCGGAGGGCGATTGGGCGGGTGCTGCGGGCCAGCTGGCGGTATGGACGGCGGGCGGGTGGCGGTTCGTGATACCCCGTGTCGGCATGTACGCATGGGTTCGCGATCAAGGCGTTTATGCGCAGTTTCTGGAGGATTCGTGGCGGATCGGGACACTGAGCGCCGCAATATTGGAAGTTGGCGGCGAGCAGGTCGTCGGCGCGCGTCAGGCCGCGATCGCAGCGCCGGACGGCGGAACGGTGGTCGATGAGGCGGCGCGCACGGCCATCGTGGCGCTGCTCGGCGCGCTTCAGGCGCACGGGCTGATCGATACGCCGGAACTGTGACGATCAGGCAACAGTCCCCGGATTTTGTTCGCTTGCGCGGAAACTTTCGACGGAGTAGGTAGTTAGCGCTGTCCGAGTGACAACCAAGAAAGGGGATTAATATGCGGAAGCTTGCCGTAACACTGGCGCTTGCTTCGACCGCGCTCGCCACGCCCGCACTTGCACGCGACAATGCGTGGTATGTCGGGGTCGAAGGCGGTGCGATGATCGTCGAAGATATCGATTATGACATTGGCGCGACCGCCAATGCTGCATCGACCGATAATGACTATGGCTATGATTTCGGTGGCGTGATCGGTTACGATCTGGGCGCCTTCCGTCTTGAAGCAGATGTTGCGTACAAGCGCGCTGGTCTGGAAGCCTATCGTAGCACCCTGACGACGCCGATCTACACCCCGGCGGGCACGCTGGCGAATGCGCCGGCGGGCAACTATCCTGCGGCCGGCGGTTCGACCTCGGCGCTGAGCTTCATGGTCAATGCGCTGCTCGATTTCGGTGACGAAGACAGTGTTTCGGGCTTTGTCGGCGGTGGCGCCGGCGTGGCGCGCATCAAGGCGAAATATGGCCTGAGCACCCGTGGCAACTTCCTCGACGATTCGGACACCGTGTTCGCGTGGCAGGCAATTGCCGGCGTGCGTCAGCCGATTTCGGACAATGTCGACGTGACGGTGAAGTATCGCTTCTTCAACGCCGACAATGTGCGTCTGGTCGATGTGACGGGCCGCTCGTACAATGGCCGTTTCCGCTCGCACAGCATCCTGGGTGGCGTCACGTTCAACTTCGGCGAGCCGGCTGCACCGCCGCCCCCGCCGCCGCCGCCGCCGCCGCCGCCGCCTCCCCCGCCGCCGCCTCCGCCTCCGCCGGAAGTGGTCTGCACGCCGGGGCCGTATATCGTGTTCTTCGAATGGGATAAGTCGGACATCACGCCTGAGGCTTCGGGTATCCTCGACAACGCGATCTCGGCATATCAGAATTGCGGTAACGCGCAGGTCATGCTGGCGGGCCACGCCGACCGTTCGGGTTCGGCAAGCTACAACGTCGGCCTGTCGCAGCGTCGTGCCGATGCGGTTCGCGCATATCTGTCGGGTCGCGGTATTCCGGACGGCGTCATTTCGTCGGAAGCGTTCGGCGAAAGCCGTCCGCGCGTCGACACCGCCGACGGCGTTCGCGAACTGCAGAACCGTCGCGTGGAAATCACTTACGGTCCGGGCTCGGGCATGTAAGCCACGCGGTTCGCATCTGCGGATCGAAAAAATCGGGGAGGCCGGGCAACCGGCCTCCCCTTTTTTGTTGCTGCCCTTTTTTGGGGGCAAAGGCGTCTGATCCGCTGGGCCGGCGTGGCAAATCGGGCTATCCGCGCGAAGGCAGCGGGTCAGCGGCGCCAGGGCTGACCGGATAAGCAGCGGACGGACTTGGTCGGTTCACCTGGGCAGCGCACTTTTCGGCGTTCCCCATCACGTCGGATCAAGCGGCAGGGGGCAGTGCCATTGCTGCAGGGGTGCCTCACGTGCGGCCATCCCCGCCCGCTGCGGGGACCGCTCCTGGTTACGAAACGGTCTGCTCGATCGCGCCGAAAATCGAATGGTGCTGCTCATTCTCCGCCCAGATGCGAACGGTATCGCCGGATTGCAGGAATGGCGTGGTCGGCTGGCCGCCGCGGATCGTTTCGACGGTCCTGATCTCGGCGATGCAGGAATAGCCGACGCCGCCATCGGCGACGGGGCGCCCCGGGCCGCCATCGGCATCGCGATTGGACACCGTGCCCGAGCCGATGATTGATCCCGCGCACAGCGCGCGAGTCCTGGCGATATGCGCGATCAGCGTGCCGAAATCGAAGGTCATGTCGACGCCAGCATCGGCGCGGCCAAAAGGCTGGCCGTTGAGATCGACCATCAATCGTCGGCTTAGCTTACCGTCCCGCCAGAAATCCGAAATCGCGTCGGGCGTGACGAACACCGGCGAAAAGGCGCTGGCCGGTTTCGACTGAAAAAAGCCGAACCCCTTGGCCAGTTCGGCGGGGATCAGATTGCGCAGCGACACATCGTTGGTCAGCCCGACCAGACGGATGGCGGCGAGTGCCTGATGCCGGTCCGCGCCCTGCGGGACATCGCCGGTCACAACGACCACTTCGGCTTCGAAATCCAGTCCCCAATCGTGATCCCCGCCGGGGATCGGATCGCGGGCCGCGAGAAACCCGTCAGACCCACCCTGATAGATCAGCGGATCGTGCCAGAAGCTGTCCGGCATTTCGGCCCCGCGCGCCTGCCGAACCAGCGCGACATGGTTCACATAGGCCGAACCGTCCGCCCATTGATAGGCGCGCGGCAGCGGTGCGGCGGCATCGCGCTCGTGAAAGCGTTCGCGCGGGATCACCTGATGTTCCAGATCGGTGGCGAGGTTGCGCAGATCGGCTTCGAGCCGGTCCCAATCGTCCAACGCGGCCTGCAGCGTCGGTGCGATATGTGCCGCATCCGCATACCAGGCAAGGTCGTTGGACACGACCACCAGCTTGCCGTCGCGGCGATGTTTCAGACTGGCCAGCTTCATCCGCGCCTCTCCCGATCTATCGCCCAGACATAGGCTGACTGTGCGCCGTGTCGAGGGGCAACCGCATTGACACTGGCCGGTGCGCAACGCAACGTCGCGCCATGTATTCGGAGCTTCGTTTCCTCGATCATGGCGGTGAAATGGGCCGCATGATCCGGGAGCATGCGTGGCGGGGCAATCCGGTCGGCACGCCCGAGGACTGGCCCCAGCCGCTGCGCTTTGCGCTGGGCATTTGCATGGGATCGCGGGTGCCGACCGCGATTTACTGGGGCGAAGAGCTGCGGCTGTTCTACAATGACGCCTGGGCACCGATTCCCGCCGAGCGGCATCCCTGGGCGCTGGGTCAGCGCGGCCAGGACGTGTTCCCCGAAATCTGGGATGTCGTTGGCCCGCAATTCGCACAGGTGATCGCATCGGGCGAGGGCTTTGCCACGTTCGACCAGCGGCTCGACATGATGCGCGGCGGGCGGACGCACGAAACCTATTGGAATTACAGCTTCACCCCGATCCGCGACGAATATGGCAAGGTCGTCGGAATCTTGAACCAGGGGCACGAGACGACCCGGTCGGTGATGGCCGAGCGTGCGCGGCTGGCCGAGGTGGGGCGGCTGCGCGAGCTGGTCGATCATGCGCCCGGGGCAATCGCGCTGCTGCATGGTCCGGACCATGTGTTCGAGCTTGCCAATACGGCCTATCTCGACCTGATCGGCAACCGGCCGCTATTGGGCAGGCCGGTCGCCACCGCCCTGCCCGAACTGGCGGGGCAGGGCTTTGTCGAACTGCTCGACCAGGTGTTTGCCAGCGGCGAGACATTCCGGGCGAGCGAGCGCGCGGTGATGCTGGACCGTGGCGGCGCGATCGAAACGCGCCTGCTCGATTTCGTCTATCAGCCGTTGAAGGACGCCAATGGCGTCACCACGGACATCTTCGTCGAAGCCAATGACGTCACCGAACGCGCGACCGCACAGGCGCGGTTGCGTGAGAGCGAGACACGGCTGCACCTCGCGCTGGACGCCTCCAATGGCGTCGGCACCTGGGACTGGGACGTTGCCGAAAACCGGGTGCGTGCCGATGCGCGGTTCGCGCGGCTCTATGGCGTCGATCCCGAGGATGCCGAGGCCGGGCAATCGATCGAATTGTTCTTCGCGAACATCCATCCCGACGATATCGACCGCGTTCGCGCCGAGGTTGAACAAGCGGTGCGCAGCGGCGATCGTTTCGCCTCCGAATATCGTTTGACCATGGCCGATGGCGATCTGCGCTGGGTGACGGCGCAGGGTCGGTGCAGCTATGACGATGCGGGCAATCCCCTGCGCTTCCCCGGTGTCAGTTTCGACATCACCGAGCGGCGGCACGCCGAGGAAGCGGCGCGCATCGCGGTCGAGGAGCTGAAGGCGGCGACCGAAGCCCAGGCATTTGTCTATGGCCTGGCCGACCGCCAGCGCTCGCTCGATTCACCCGAAGCGATCATGCAGCTGAGCGCGGCGGCGCTGCAGCGGCGGATGAAGCTGGACCGCGTCGGCTTTTATCGCGTCGGTGGCGATGGCACCGTCCAGTTCGGGCCATGCGTAACCTCGGATCGTCTGCCGCCGTTGCACGGCATACTCACCCCGGCGCAGATCGCGCCGGCCCAGGCGAGTTATCGTGCTGGCAAGACCGTCGTGGTGGCGGATTCGGCCAACGATCCACACTATCGCGACAGCGACTTTGCGCGGATTTCACCCGCCGGCGTCGGCGTGCCGCTGACCCGTGGCGGCCAATGGGTCGCGACGCTCTATGCCAACAGCGCCGAACCGCGGCCATGGACCGACGACGAAGTCGGCTTCATCGAAGCCGTTGCCGAAACCGCCTGGGACGCGGTCGAACGGGCGGCAGCCGTGTCCGCGCTGCGCGAAAGCGAAAGCAAGTTCCGCGCGATCGCCAATTCGATCGACCCGATGGTCTGGTCGACCCAGCCGGACGGCTATCACGATTATTATAATGACCGCTGGTATGAATATACCGGCGTGCCCTACGGATCGACCGATGGCGAGGCGTGGAACGGCATGTTCCATCCCGATGACCGTGAACGCGCCTGGGCGACCTGGCGGCACTCGCTGGAAACCGGCGACTTTTATCACATCGAATATCGGTTGCGGCACCATAGCGGCGCCTATCGCTGGGTGCTGGGTCGGGCCCAGCCGGTGCGCGACGAGGCGGGGCAGATCACCCGCTGGTTCGGCACCTGCACCGACATCCAGGACATTGTCGATGCGCGCGAGGTGCTGGCGCGATCGCGCGAGGAGCTGGAACGTGAGGTTGACGACCGCACCAGCCAGCTGATGGCCGCCGAGGAACGCTTGCGTCAGGCGCAGAAGATGGAGGCGCTGGGCCAGCTGACCGGCGGCATCGCGCATGATTTCAACAATATGCTCGCGGTGGTGATCGGCGCGCTCGACATGCTCGAACGGCGCATCGCGCAGGGCAGCGGCGACCTTGGCCGCTATATCGAGGCGGCGAAGGATGGCGCGAGCCGCGCGGCGGCGCTCACCAACCGGCTGCTCGGCTTTGCCCGCAAGCAGCCGCTCAAGCCCGTTGCGCTGGACCTGAACGGCCATGTCGAGGGGATGATCGAATTGCTCGCCCGGACGCTGGGCGACGACATCGTCATCGAAACCCGGCTGGCGCCGCACGTCGATGCGGTGATGGCCGATGTCAACCAGCTCGAAAACGTCATTCTGAACCTCAGCGTCAATGCGCGCGATGCGATGGCGAGCGGCGGGGTGCTGACGCTTGCGACGGCGAACCGGACGATCGATGCCCAAACGGCCGCTGCGATGGGCATCGAACCGGCGGCCTATGTCGAATTGACGGTGGCGGATACCGGCGCCGGAATGTCTCCGGAAACCGCCGAGCGGGCGTTCGACCCCTTTTTCACGACCAAGGGCGTCGGCAAGGGAACGGGCCTGGGGCTCAGCCAGGTGTTCGGTTTCGCCCGCCAGTCGGGCGGCCATGTATCGATCGACACCGCGCTGGGTGAGGGCACGCGGGTTCAGCTGCTGCTGCCGCGCCACAGCGGCCCGATCGTCGCGACCGCCGACGATGCCGCGCCGCATACGCTCAAAATGGGATCGGCGGACGAGATCGTTCTGGTCATCGAGGATGAGGAGCGGGTGCGCAGCTATTCGGTCGAGGCGTTGCGCGAGCTTGGCTACACCGTGCTGCATGCCGCGGACGGGCGCGAGGCGCTGCAGCTGCTCGACCGCGGTGTGAGCGTCACCTTGCTGTTCACCGATGTGGTGATGCCCGAGATGATGGGCGATGAACTGGCGCGTCAGGCGCGCGAGCGCGATCCGGCGCTCAAGATCCTGTTCACCAGCGGCTATACGCCGGATGAGACCGTTGTCGCGGGGCGACTTTCGGGGGCGGATCGCCTGCTTCCTAAGCCTTTCGGCGTCGGCGCGCTGAGCCAGGCGGTGCGCGCGGTGCTCGACGCCTGATTGCGGCGATCCGGCCTTCGATCAGCGTCTGGACCAGCCCCTAAATCAGTGCTTGTCGGGCACGTTCGCGCGCAACTCGTCCAGCCACGGCGCGGCGGTGCCGTCGGACGGCGCGCGCCAGTCGCCGCGTGGCGACAGCGCGCCGCCCGCCGATACCTTTGGCCCGTTGGGGATCGCGCTGCGCTTGAACTGGCTGGTGGCGAAGAAGCGGACCAGGAATTTCTCCAGCCAGTCGCGGATCGTCATCAGGTCATATTCGGGCCGCGCATCCGCCGGGATGCCGACCGGCCACGCCCCCGCCGCGGCATCGCGCCAGCCATGCCAGGCAAGAAACGCGATCTTCGACGGGGCAAGGCCATGGCGCACGACATGATGGAGGAAGAAGTCGTTGAGCGCATAGGGACCGATCCGCGCCTCGGTGCTCTGCAATGCGCCGCTGGCGTCGGCGGGGACCAGTTCGGGCGAAATCTCCTGCGCCAGGATCGCTTCGAGCACGCGATCGGTATCCGCATCGAACTGACCGGTCCGCTCGCACCAGCGGATCAGATACTGGATCAGCGTCTTGGGCACCCCGGCATTGACCGCATAATGCGACATGTGATCGCCGACGCCATAGGTGCACCAGCCCAGCGCCAGTTCCGACAGGTCGCCGGTCCCGATGACGAACGCGCCGCGCTGATTGGCCAGGCGGAACAGATAATCGGTGCGCAGCCCCGCCTGCACATTCTCGAAGGTGACGTCATAGACCGGTTCGCCATCGGCATAAGGATGGCCCATATCTGTCAGCATTGTCCGCGCGGTGGGGCGGATGTCGATCTCCTCCCCGGTTACGCCCAGCGCCCGCATCAGCGCCCAGGCATTCGCCCTGGTCGTATCCCCGGTCGCGAATCCCGGCATGGTAAAGCCCAGGATATTGCCGCGCGGCAGGCCGATCCGGTCCATCGCCTTGGCCGCGACGATCAGCGCATGGGTCGAATCGATCCCGCCCGACACGCCGATCACCAGCCGGTTCAGCCCGGTCGATTCGATCCGCTTGCGCAGTCCTTCGACCTGGATGTTGAACGCTTCGAAACAATCCTCGTCGAGCCGTGCGGGATCGTCGGGCACAAAGGGATAGCGGCGCACCGGCCGGATCAGCCCGGTATCGGCGATCTGCGGTTGATGCGCGAAATCGATGCGCCGAAACCGGGTTTCGGGATGGCCCGCCGCCGCCGCATTGTCGTTGAACGTGCCAAAGCGCATTCGCTCCTGCCGCAACCGGCCGGTATCGACATCGGCATAAACGATCTCCGGCGTCGTTTCGAACCGCGTCGATTCCGCCAGCAATTCGCCGAGTTCATAGATCAGGCTTTGCCCGTCCCAGGCAAGATCGGTGGTGCTTTCCCCCGGCCCCGCCGCCGAAAACACATAGGCGGAAGCCGTGCGCACCGATTGCGCCGCGCATAGCAGCGCGCGTTCCCGCGCCTTGCCGATGACGATGTTTGAGGCGGACAGGTTGCACAGGATCAGCGCCCCGGCCAGCGCCGCCAGCGTCGATGGCGGCTGCGGACCCCAGAAATCCTCGCAAATCTCGGCATGGAAGGTGAAATCGGCCAGGTCCGACGCCGCAAAGATCAAATCGGTGCCGAACGGCGCGACCTGATCCGCCACCTCGATCGTGCCCGTGGCGCCGATGCCGGAGGCGAACCAGCGCTTTTCATAATATTCGCGATAATTGGGGAAATAGCTTTTGGGGACGACGCCCAGCACCTTGCCCCGCGCGATCACCACCGCGCAATTATACAGGCGCGCATGACGTTCCAGTGCGGCGCCGACGATCAGCACCGGTTTCAACCTGGCGCTGGCCGCAACGATCGCCGCCAGCCCCGCACGCGTGGCGCGCAGCATCGCATCCTGCAGGTGCAGGTCGTCGAGCGCATAGCCGGTGACGCCGAGTTCGGGGAACAACAGCAGGTCCGCGCCATCGGCATCGCCCCGTTGCGCAAGGTCGATATGCGACGCGGCGTTGGCGGCGACATCGCCGACGCTCGCCACCGGGGTGCAGGCGCCCACCCGGACAAAGCCGTGCGAATGGATCGAATAAAAGGGGTGCCGGGCCATCAGCCGCGCCTGCCCGTCCGCGCCGCGATCGCGACGCCGCGCCATGCACCGGAATGGGTCCCAAAAAGGGTGCGGGCCGCCTGCTTCATGCCCCAGCCTTTAGCGGGCCGCCGCGCCGCGCGCTACCGCCGTCGCATCACGCCTTTTCAGCGTAGATCATCCGCCCTTCGCCGAGCAGCCCGAACAGCCGGTCGAGCTCGCCCTGGCCGACCGCGAAACAGCCCTGGCTGCGGCCCAGCTTGCCATGGCGGGCGATCATGTCCGCTTCGGCATACCACGCACCGTGGATCACGATCGCCCGGTCGAGCGCGTTGTTGTTGGTGGCGTCGAGGCCGATCAGCCGCTGCGACAATTGATGCTTGCCGACATAATAGTTGGCGGCCAGGAACGCGCCCTCGCTCGTCGCTTCGGACCCGACCTCGTTCGAAAAATGCTGCAACATGCCGGTATGCGCCGGGTCCGATCCGATGCCGTGCGACACCAGCATCGACCGGGTCGCGCCATTGTGCAGATCGACGAAGTGAAAACGCAGGCGCGAGGAAGGCAGCGAGAAATCGGCGATCGCAATCCGGTCGTGCTGGCGCACCCGGCTGCCATGGCGTTGCAGCGCGGCGAGCGCGCGCTGGAACAATTCGGGTCGCACGCCGCGCGGTGCCGCCACGCTGCGCACCACCGGTTCGACCGGCGTCGCGACCGGCGGCGGTGCGATCGGCGCGGCGGGAACGGCGGCGGTCGTCAATGTCCGCGACGCACAGCCGGCCAGCACCCCGGTGCCGGCGATGGCGCCGATCGATTTCAGAAACGCGCGGCGCGATGCCGCCTCAGCCAAATGGGTCATGCGTCCTCTGTGCCCCCACAAAATTCGCCCTGTTCGAACAATATAGCAGACAATGTCGTCAATCTCCGTGTCCAACCATCGTTAATGCGCGCAATTCGGCGCACGGCGCGCCCGCTTCGTCGCCATGACGCGCCAAATCGGGAACCGTTTCGGATCTGCCCCTTTCGATTTCGTCGGCGCTGTCGCCATCGCCCCGGCGCTGAGTCTCACCTTTCACTTGAGCCTCCGACGCTTGGGCCTTGCGTCTCGCCGCGTTAACCATAAATGATTGGCAGTGGACGCGACAAAGGCACAGGCGCGGATGGCGCGGACGAGGTGGATCGGGATATTGGCGGGCGCGCTGTCGCTGTCGCCACTATCGGCGATCCCGGCGTCGGCGCAGCAGGTGGCGGCCACCGGCGCGGACGAGATCCTGTTGCGCAACGGCCAATGGACCTGGATCGAGGATGCGGCCTATTCGCGCATCGCCGCATCGCCGCAAATCACCATCCTGATCAGCATCCCGGCGCAAATGGCCTATGTCTATCGCGACGGCCTGCTGATCGCGGCGTCGACCGTGTCGACCGGCAAGCGCGGCAAATCGACGCCAACCGGCGAATTCACCATCCTGCAAAAACGCGTGCATCACCGCTCCAACCTCTACAGCAACGCGCCAATGCCGTTCATGCAGCGGCTGACCTGGGACGGGATCGCGCTCCATGCCGGGTCGCTGCCCGGTTATCCCGCCTCGCATGGCTGCATCCGCTTTCCGCGCGAATTTGCGCGGCGGCTGTTCGACGTCACCGAACTCGGCACGGCGGTATCGGTGGTCGGCTATGAAATCGCCGATCCGCGCGTGCGCCGCGGCGTGCCCCGCATCGCGCCCGAACAGATGGCGAAGCTGCCGCAAGCGCCCTTCCTGCGTCCCGACCTGGCGGCGTTCCGCACCGGCGAGTTCGATGTCGTGACCGCCAGCAACGACGTCATCATCCCGGCGGCGATGCAGCAACAGGTATCGCCCGAAGGCGTCGTGTTCGCGCCGATGAAACCGGTGGTGCAGCCAACTAGGCGACGGCCCTGAAACCAGCGCGCCTCGGCGCCGCCCAGCGAAACGTCGCCTAGATCATCCAGGCGAACGGGCGCAGCGGGCCTTTCTGTGCGATCAGCGCGGCTTCGATCCGGCGGCGGCTTTCAGCGGCGATCGCCTTGCGCCCGGGAAAGTCGGCGGGGCTGAACGGTTCGAGGAAATGGACGCGGATTGGAAAGCCGCCCGGTCGCGCCAGGATGCGCTTGGCATTGTGCAGCCCGGTTTCATCGCCGATCCACGCAATGTCCTCGCCCTCCGCGCCATAATCGATCATCACCGGTTGGACCATGACACCCGGCGGCGGCGGTTCGAGCACGCGCAGCAACGGCGTCTTGAACTGCAACAGCGACCGGCCATCGGTGGTCGTCCCTTCGGGAAAGACCGCGATGCGCCAGCGCGAACCGATCGCGCTGCGCAGCCGCTCGATCTGGTCGGCGACGCCCAGCCGGTCCTCGCGCCGGACATAGACCGAATGATGCAGGCTCGACAGCCAGCCGACGATCGGCGCCCGTGCCAGTTCCGCCTTGGCGACGAACGAGGTGCCGCTCGCACCGCCCAGCGCCATGATGTCGATCCAGCTCAGATGATTGGAAACGAAGAACACATTGTGCCTGCGCGGCGTGCCCACCGTCTCGACCCGGGCGCCGACGATCCATCCCCCGGCCCACAGGATGCGCCGCGTCCAGGGCGGCTCGGCGCCGAACAGGCGCCACAGATAATGCAGGCCCGCAAAGCTCATCGCCATCACGAACAGCGCGACAAAACGCAGCAGGATGCGAACCCAGCCCAGCGGCGATATCGGAAAGGCGACGCCGCTGGCGATGGCGTCGCGGCGCTGCGCAGGCGTCAGTCGCGACGTTGCGTCAGGGCTTGCGTTCAAGGGCGACGCCATACAATTCCATGCGATGATCGACCAGGCGAAAGCCCAGCCGCTCGGCGATCTGCTTTTGCAGCAGTTCGAGTTCGGGGTCGACGAACTCGATCACCTTGCCGGATTCGACATCGATCAGATGGTCGTGATGCGCCTCGGGCGCGGGTTCGTAACGGGCGCGGCCATCGCCGAAATCATGCCGATCGAGGATGCCCGCCTCTTCGAACAGGCGCACAGTGCGATAGACGGTGGCGATCGAAATGCCGGGATCGATCGCCGATGCGCGGGCATAGACCTTCTCCACATCGGGATGATCTTCGGCGTCGGAAAGCACGCGGGCGATCACCTTGCGCTGTTCGGTAATGCGCAGCCCCTTTTCGTGGCACAGCGCTTCCAGGTCGATCTTGTTGGGCATGGCCGGGGTGTAGCGCGATTGGCCATCCGGGAAAAGAGACCAAGAATCGCGAACGCCGACGGAAGCCATGGCCCCCGTCGGCGTCCGGAACCGGCTGTGCGGCGGGGCCGGCGCCGCGTCGGCGACGCGGCAACCGGGGTGCCGGATCAGCGCTTGCGGCGCTTGGTGCCCAGGCCAATCTTCTTGGCGAGGCTGCGGCGCTGTTCGGCATAGTTGGGCGCCACCATCGGATAGTCGGCGGGCAGGTTCCACTTGGCGCGATATTGTTCGGGGGTCATCTGATAATGGGTCATCAGATGCCGCTTGAGCATCTTGAGCCGCTTTCCGTCCTCAAGGCACACAATATAGTCGGGCTTGATCGAGGCGCGGACCGAAACCGCCGGTTCCTGCTTCTTGGCTTCGGGTTCGGGCGCCTTCGCACCCAGCTGCGCCAGCGCGCCATGCACATTGGCGATCAACAATGGCAGGTCCGATACCGCGACGCTGTTATTGCTGACATGCGCAGCGACAATGTCGGCGGTCAGTGTGACCAGCGTTTCCTGCATGTCGTCAACGGGTTCCATATTTGTCCTTCCGGGGATTATTTTCCGCAAGATGCGCGGGAGCGGCGCCTATCCGCCTTTTTGTCTCCAATTGCAACCTTTACGGCCCGATGCGTCAGATCTGTTCTATTATGCGTGAATAACTGTGCGCATCGAACAGCTTACCGTCATTTCCCCGATAATATTGCGGACGTTGACCAATCTTTCGGAAACCTTCCGTAACGTAAAGCTTGATCGCATCATTGTTGGCGCGAACTTCCAGATGAAGCTTGCAGGCGCCGCGTTCGCGGGCATCGTTAAGTATCGCGCGCAACAATGCCGTGCCGATCCCCCGCCGCCGCATCGCGGGCACTATCGCCAGCAACAGCAATTCGCCCTCGTCGGCCACCGTGCGGGCGAGCGCGAACCCGGCCGGACGCCCGCCGCTCCACGCGATCGTGAACCATACCCCGGGCAGCGCGATCATCCCCAGGCACTGGCTGGGCGTCCACGCCTCGCCGAACCGCGGGTCGAAGGCGTCGGCGATGATCGCATTGACCGTCGGCAGGTCGCGCGGCGATCCGTGCACGATCTCGATCAGTTGCGGCGCGGTGCTCATATCGCCTGCGGCTTGGCATCGGGCGGGCGCCCATAGATCGGGCTGGCCGCCAGCGTCGCGAAATCCGGCGGCAGCCGCGCCGCATCGCGCGCATGCGGCAGCGCGTCGCGCAGGTCGAGCGCCGGGTCGAGGGCAGCCAGATGCCGTACGCCGCTGCCGATGCCCATGCGGCGGCCAAGCGCGGTCAACGCCGCATCGGGGCGGCACGACGCGAACGGGCCGGTCGCCGCCAGGGATCGGGCAAATCCCTGCATGAAGACCTCACCGTGCCCCCCTTCCAGCACGACGGCAAGTTCGTCCGGCGCGGCGTCGTCGGCAAAGGCCGCCGCCGCGATCAATGGCAGCGACGAATAGCCCGCGACCGGCACCCCCCAGCCCAGCGCCAGCGCCCGCGCCGCGGCGATGCCGACGCGGATGCCGGTAAAGCTGCCCGGCCCGCAATCGACCCAGATGCGATCGGCCCGCCCGCCGTCGGGCAATTCGGCGATCATCGGGATCAGCCGTTCGGCATGGCCGCGCCCGACCTGTTCGTGCCGGTCGGCGATCACCCGCCCGTCGCGGATCAGCGCCACCGAACAGGCGGCGGTGACGGTCTCGATCACCAGGGTCAGCGGGGCCGGATGGTCAGGCAATCGTGTTGAACTGATCGAATTCGGGGCGCGGCAGGCGCGCGAAGAGCGTCGCCGGATCGCCGATGCCAAAGGTGGCGATGAAATTGGACTTCACCTGCGGCGTGTCGGCGAAAAAGGCGGCATCGACCTTGTCATTGTCGAACCCCGACATCGGCCCGGTGTCGAACCCCAGCGCGCGCGCCGCGATGATGAAATAGGCGCCTTGCAGCGACGAATTGCGAAAGGCGGAAACCGCCCGCTTTTCCGGATCAGGGAACCAGGATCGCGCATCGGTGTGCGGAAACAGTTGCGGGAGATGTTCGTGGAAATCGCGATCCATGCCGATGATGACGCTGGCGGGCGCGGCGCGGATCTTGGGACCGTTGCTGCCCGATGCAAGCTCAGCCAGCCGGTCCTTCGCCGGCTGGCTCAGGCACCAGATGAAGCGCGCGGGATGCTGGTTGGTGGCGGTCGGCCCCATTTTGAGCAGGTCGTAGATCGCCCGGATATCGTCCGCGCTCACCGGCGCATCGGTATAGCCGTTGAAGGTGCGCGCGGTGCGAAAGATCGTGTCGAGCGCAGCGGCGTCGAGCGGCACGCCCATCAGACGGCCCGCACTTCGGTGACTTCGGGGACATAATGTTTGAGCAGCTGCTCGATCCCGTTCTTGAGCGTCGCGCTGGACGAGGGACAACCGGCACAGGCGCCCTGCAACTGCAGATACACCTTGCCCTTGTCGAACCCGCGATAGACGATGTCGCCGCCGTCATTGGCCACCGCAGGGCGCACGCGGGTTTCGATCAGTTCGCGGATCTGTGCGACGATCTCCGCATCCTCGGGATCGTCGGCATGGCCCGCATCCTCGGCGGGCACCGAAAACCCTGCCGCGCTCGCCGGGTGGAACAGCGGCATGTTGGCGCTGAAATGATCGAGCAATATGGTCAGCACATCGGGCTTCAAATCGCTCCAGCCGATCCCCGGCGCTGCCGTCACCGACACAAAGTCGCGCCCGAAAAACACGCCCGTGACATCGCCCAGCGCGAACAGCGCCTGGGCCAGTGGCGAGGCGTCCGCCTCTTCGGGCGTGGCAAAGTCGCGCGTGCCGGTATCCATCACCGTTTGACCGGGCAGGAATTTGAGCGTCGCGGGATTGGGCGTGGCTTCGGTCTCGATCAGCATGGCCCCCATTTGGGACGGGATGCGCGCGGCATCAAGCGGGCAGGCGCGTTCACGACGCAAAGCCGCAAAAATCCGACAATATGTGCGCGCGCTTCCCTTTTCTGGCTGAGGAGAGTAAGGCACCGCGTCTTTTTACGTTCACCCCAAGAGGTTTGTTTGGCCAAGGAAGAACTGCTTGAAATGCGTGGCCGCGTGGTGGAGCTGCTCCCCAACGCGATGTTCCGCGTGCGGCTTGAAAATGATCACGAAATTCTGGGCCACACCGCGGGCAAGATGCGCAAGAATCGCATCCGCGTGCTGGCGGGGGACGAGGTGCTGGTCGAACTATGACCTGCCCACGGGGCGCATCACCTATCGTTTCATGCCCGGTCGCGGTGGTCCCGGCCCTTCCTGATATTATCGACGCGCCGTTGCGGGCGATCCCATGAAGCTGGTTCTCGCCTCGACATCGCCGCGCCGCCGCGACCTGCTCGCGCGGATCGGCATCATTCCCGACCGCATCGTCAGCCCCGATATCGACGAAAGCCCGCTGGCGGGCGAACGCCCCCGCGATTATGCGACGCGGCTCGCCCGGTCGAAAGCGGCAACCGTGGCGCGCGCGCCCGACGAACTGGTGCTGGCCGGCGATACCGCGATTGCGCTCGGCCGCCGCATCCTGCCCGCCGCCGAAACGCAAGCGATCCAGCGCGACCTGCTGACCCGCCTGTCCGGGCGGCGCCACCATTGCCTGTCGGCGGTGTGCCTGATCGGCACCGACGGACGCGCGCGGGTGCGGCTGTCCGACACGATCGTCGCGTTCCGGCGGATCGGCGCGGACGAGATCGAGCGTTATATCGCCTGTGGCGAGGGGCTGGGCAAAGCGGGCGGCTATGCGATCCAGGGGCGCGCCGAAACCTTTGTCCGCTTCCTGTCCGGCAGCCATTCGGGCGTGGTCGGCCTGCCCTTGTTCGAAACGCGCGCGCTGCTCGAAAGCGCGGGCTGCCGCCTGCCATGAGCATGGCGCGTGGCTGAATGGCTCTACGAAGCCGGAATCGGTGAACATCGCGCGGCGCTGGTCGTGCGCGGGGCGATCCGCAAGGCACGGATCGAACTGCCCGGCATCCGCGCGGGCACCGTGGCGTCCGCGCGCCTGATCGACCGCACCACCGGCAAGGTCGCGCTGGGCGACGGGATCGAGGCGCTGTGCGACCCGCTGCCCGCCGGGATTACCCAGGGCCAGCGCCTGACGGTGCGCATCGCGCGCGAACCGGTCGCCGAACGCGGGCGGCTCAAACTGGCCAAGGCCGTCCCCGCGCCCGACGCGCCCGCCGGCCCCGGCCCCGACCTGCTCGCGCGCATCACCGCGACCGGTCTGCCCGTGCGGCGGCTGGCCGCGCATGAAGCCGATGCGCTGGAGGAAGCGGGCTGGTCGGAAGTCATCGAACAGGCACAGACCGGCGACATCCCGTTCGCCACCGGATCGCTGCGCCTCGCGCTGACCCCGGCGATGACGCTGTTCGACGTCGACGGCCCCGCGCCGCTCGGCCCGCTGGCGATCGACGCGGCGCATGCCGTTGCGGCGGCGATGGAGCGGCTCGACATCGCCGGGTCGATCGGCATCGATTTCCCCACCCTCGCCAACAAAAGCGAACGCAATGCCGTGGCCGAGGCGATCGACGCCGCGCTGCCTCAGCCGTTCGAGCGCACGGCGATGAACGGCTTCGGCTTTCTTCAGATCGTGCGGCGGCGCTTGCGCATGTCCCTGCCCGAACTGCTTGCCGCCGATCCGGTTGGCGCGGCGTTGCGCGCCGAACTGCGCCGGTTGGAGCGGCAGCCGCCGCCCGCGCCTGCGACCCATTGGCTGCCCGCCGCGCTGGCGCAACGGATCGCGCGCGAGCCATCATGGGTGGCCGAACTGCACCGCCGCACCGGCGGGCGAACCGAATTTGCGGAGCGGATATGAAAAGCGACCAATGCCCGATCTGTGGCAAGCCGACCGATTCGGCGTTCAAGCCCTTTTGCGGGCGCGGCTGCAAGGATCGCGATCTGTTGCAATGGCTGGGCGAGGGCTATCGGCTGCCCGGTGCCGCGATCGACCCGGACGATGCGACGGGCGCGCAAAGCGGGCTGGACAGCGACGAACGCCGCGACTAATAGCGCCGCTTCCAGCAATCGCTGGCGCAAATGTCCCCGGCTCGGCCGGACGGGCCCGGGTAGCTCAGTTGGTAGAGCATGCGACTGAAAATCGCAGTGTCGGCGGTTCGATCCCGTCCCCGGGCACCACGCGACAACCGGTCGCGCAACCCCGCACTGCTGTGGATCTGAACCGGCTCAGGCGGCGCGCAACGTCGTCGTCTGCAACCAGGCGCGGGCCTGTTTCTGCGCCTCGATAATCTCGCGCGCGGTCATGTCCTCGGCGACTTCGGCGCGCATTTCACAGGCGCGGTCGCTGCCTTTCAGCGCGGCGATGTTGAACCATTTATGGGCTTCGATCAGGTCGACATCGATTCCGGCCGCGCCGCTCGAATAGACCATGCCGAGTTCATATGCCGCATCGGCATTGCCGCGCGCCACATCGGCGAGACGGCTGTCGATCAGGAACTGTGCGCTCTTAAGACTGTTGCCCATGATATTGCCCCACTTTCGATCGGTGTCTTCATGCGATCGAAAGTGGGGCAACATGGTAAGCAAATGGTTAACGACATTGTCTGTCGCACCGGGCCGAAAAATTTCTCGTGCGAATTTTCGTTCAGCCCGCGCCGACCGCGACATTGTCGATCAGCCGCGTCCCGCCGATCCGCGCCGCCGCCAGCAACCGGCACGACTGCCCCGCGACCCAGTTGCCCAGCGTCGCCGCATCGACCAGCTCGACATAATCCACGGTAAATCCCGCCGCGCTCAGCGATGCGCGCGCCGTGGCGAGGGCAGTATCGACATCCTCGCCCCGCTCGATCGCCCGCGCCGCCACGCCCAGCGCGCGCGGCAGCGCCACCGCCGCGGCGCGATCCTGTGGCGCGAGATAGGCGTTGCGCGAGGAGAGGGCGAGGCCGTCATCGTCGCGCTGCGTCGCCACCCCGCGCACATCGATGTCGAAATCCAGGTCCGCGACCATCCGGCGGATCACGGCAAGCTGCTGAAAATCCTTTTCGCCGAACAGCGCGATGTCGGGCTGCACCTGGTTGAACAGCTTGGCCACCACCGTCGCCACGCCGTCGAAATGCCCCGGCCGCGCCGCGCCGTCCAGCGGCTCGCTGACCCCGGACACGGCGATATTGGTCGAATGGCCCTGCGGATACATGACCTCCACGGGCGGCAGCCACAACAAATCGACCCCCGCATCGGTCAGCATCCGGGCATCGGCCTGTTCCTTGCGCGGATATGTCGCCAGATCCTCGTTCGGCCCGAACTGTCTGGGATTGACGAAGATCGACACCACGACGCGCGGCGCCGCCAGCCGCGCCTCGGCGACCAGCGCCATATGCCCCGCGTGCAGCGCGCCCATCGTCGGCACGAACGCAACCCGCTCGCCCGCCGCCCTGAATCCCGAAATGGCATCGCGCAGGTCGGAAAGCTGACGGACGGTTTGCACGGGGATAACGCCTTGGATATGGAACGGAGCGGGCCTTCTATGGGGGGCGGCCCCCATGATCAATCGAGGAAGTCTGTCGGTGACGGAAGCGCCCAATTCGTTGCATGTTATCGTCTTCGCCAATGAAAAGGGCGGCACCGGCAAGTCGACGACCGCCGTCCATACCGCGATCGCGCTGGCGGCCAAGGGCGCACGGGTCGCCTGCCTCGATCTCGATCATCGCCAGCGCACGATGGGCCGCTATTTCGACAACCGGCTCGCAACGATCAAACGCACCGGCCGCGACCTGCCGATGCCGCGGTTCGAAACGCATGACGGCGAAAATGTCGCGCGCTTTTCCGAATCGCTCGAACGGCTGGGGCAGGACAGCGATTTCCTGATCGTCGATACGCCGGGGCGCGACGACAGGTTCGGGCGCATCGCCATCACCAATGCCGACACGCTGGTCACGCCGATGAACGACAGTTTCGTCGATTTCGACCTGATCGGTCAGGTCGATCCCGACAGTTTCAAGGTGGTGCGGCCCAGCTTCTATTCCGAACTGATCTGGGATTCGCGCAAACGTCGGGCCAAGGCCGATGGCGCGACGATCGACTGGGTCGTCCTGCGCAACCGCATGCAACATATTGAGGCGCGCAATATGAAGCGCGTGTCCGCCGCGATCGATCAGCTGGCCAAGCGGGTCGGCTTCCGCGTCATCCCCGGCCTGTCCGAACGGGTGATCTATCGCGAATTGTTTCCCAAGGGGCTGACCATGCTCGACAGCCGCGAATTCGGCGAAATGGGGCTGGCGCATGTCGCCGCGCGCCAGGAACTGCGCGAAATGATGGCGGGGCTGGCATTGCCGGAAACGGCGACCACCATGCCGCTGTTCGCCTGAGGCGCCCGCCGATGCTGTTCAAATTCGCCGTCGGTGTCGTGATCGCGTGGCTCGGCTGGCGGCTATGGCATGGCTGGGGCCGCCCGCTGCCCGGCACCGCGCGACCCGCATCGCCGCCGGTGCCGACCGCCGCGATCCCCGCCGAAGACGCCGAGGCGCGGGCGATCCTGGGCGTCGGCCAGGATGCGGGCCCGGATGAAATCCGCGCCGCGCACCGCCGCCTGATCGCCAGCGTGCATCCCGATCGGGGCGGCTCGCCCGAACTGACGCGCCAGGTCAATATCGCACGCGACCGGCTGCTGCGCAAAACGCACGGTTGAAACTTTTCCCTACTACCGCGATTTGGGGGCAGACAATTTCCGGAGGTATCATGACCCATCGTTTCGATCCGACGTCACTGCGCGAATATGACATTCGGGGGATCGTCGGAAAGACGCTGGGGCTGGACGATGCGCGCGCGATCGGGCGTGGCTTTGCGACACTGCTGCGCCGCGCGGGCGGGCATCGCGTGGCGGTGGGCCGCGACGGGCGCCTGTCCTCGCCGATGCTGGAGGCGGCGCTGGTCGAGGGGCTGACCGCATCGGGCTGCGACGTCGTGCGGGTCGGCCTGGGGCCGACGCCGATGCTCTATTATGCCGAAGCGACGCTAGAAGTGGATGGCGGCATACAGATAACCGGCAGCCATAATCCCGGCGATTATAATGGCTTCAAGATGGTGTTTCAGCACCGCCCCTTTTTCGGCCAGGACATTCAGGAAATCGGCCGCCTTGCGCAAAGCGGCGACTGGGAAACCGGGTCGGGCAGCGTCGGCGACGCCGATATTCTCGACGATTATGTCGGGCGGCTGTTCGCCGGCTATGCGGGCGGCAGCTTCCGCATCGGCTGGGACGCCGGCAACGGCGCCGCCGGCGAGGTGATCGAGAAGCTCGTCAAGCTCCTGCCGGGTGAGCATCACACGCTGTTCACCGATATTGACGGCAATTTTCCGAACCATCACCCCGATCCCACCGAAGAAAGGAATCTGGCGGACCTCAAGGCGCTCGTCGCGGACAAGAAGCTCGATTTCGGACTGGCTTTCGACGGCGACGGCGACCGGATCGGCGCGATCGACGGGGAAGGGCGGGTGATCTGGGGTGATCAGCTTCTGTCCATATTGGCCGAACCCGTGCTCAAAAAGGCGCCCGGCGCGACGATCATCGCCGACGTAAAGGCGTCACAGATGCTGTTCGACCGGGTCGCGGAACTTGGCGGCGAACCGTTGATGTGGAAAACCGGCCATTCGCTCGTCAAAACCAAGATGAAGGAAACCCATTCGCCGCTGGCGGGGGAAATGAGCGGGCACATCTTCTTCGCCCAGGATTATTACGGCTTCGACGACGCGCAATATGCCGCCGTTCAACTCATCAATGCCGTCCATCTGATCGGCCAGTCGATGAGCGCGATCCGCGGCGCCATGCCCGCTTTCGTCAACACGCCCGAAATGCGCTTTCAGGTCGATGAAAGCCGCAAGTTCGCGGTGGTCGATGAAGTGCTGGCGCGGCTCAAGGCCGAGGGCGCCGATGTAAACGATACCGATGGCGCGCGGGTCAACACCCCCGATGGCTGGTGGCTGCTGCGCGCATCCAACACCCAGGACGTGCTGGTCGCCCGCGCCGAAGCGCGCAGTCAGGACGCGCTCGACCGGCTGCTGGCGATGATCGACGCACAGCTTGCAGCCAGCGGTCTGGAACGCGGACCGCAGGCCGCGCATTGATCTTTCAAGCGGGGGCGCAGCGGCGCGACGATATGGGGTTGTGGCGCGAAGCGCATTCAATCTTCGTAACGTGACCGCAAGCGGCGAACGTCGACAAGGATGAGCTGCTGACGCGGCTCAACGACATTTTCGCGCCTCCGCGCCTCCCCGCGAACAATACGCTTCATTCGCGCGCCAGCGCCCGCCCCCGCTGGCTTTTTCCTTCCTTCACCCCCAAATGGGGGCATGGCCGCCACCCCCCAGATCATCCGCGTCATCGACCTCGAAACCACCGGCACCACCCCGGATCAGCACGGCGTGTGCGAGATCGGCTGGCAGGATGTGGCACAGGGCGCCGACGGCAACTGGGACCTGGAGGGAGACGGCGGCAGCCGCCTCGTCAACCCGGGCCGCCCGATCCCGCCGCTGACCATGGCGGTCCATCATATCCGCGATCAGGATGTCGCCGACGCCCCCTGGTGGCACGATGTCGCGCGCCCGATCCTCAACCCCTGGCCGCCGCGCGTGGCGCTGGCGGCGCACCGGGCGAGTTTCGAAGAACAATTCTGCACCCCGGCACTGACGCGCGGCGCCGACTGGATCTGCACCTGGAAATGCGCGCTGCGCCTGTGGCCCGATACCCCCGGCTTTTCCAACCAGTTCCTGCGCTATTATCGCGACCCGCCGGGGCTGGACCATGAACGCGGCCTGCCCGCGCACCGCGCCTTTCCCGACGCCTATGTCACCGCCTTCCATCTGCGCGACATGCTCAACGAAGCGGGCGTCGAACAGCTGGTCGCATGGTCGAAACTGCCCGGCCTGCTCCCGCGCGTGCGCTACGGCCCCTATCGCGGCAAGGAATGGCGAGAGGTCGATGACGACGCGCTCGACGCCTTTCTCCACGATCGCGACATCGACATCCGCTATACCGCCGAAGTGGAACGGGGACGGCGCCGGGGCGATCCGCTCACCCCGCGCGCCGCGCGCGAACCCTCGCTCTTCTAGGGCGGGTCGGGCGCCACGGTCCGTTGCCGTGCCGCCGGAACACCCGTGCCGCTCAATATTCGATGCGCTCGGCGGTCAATTTGCGTTTGGTCAGAAAGGCCTGAACGCTCTCGCTGCCCGCCAGATGCCCGGCGCCGACCGCGACGAACACCACGCCCGGCTTGGCCAGCCGCGTTTCGATCCATTCGGCCCAGCGCGCGTTGCGATCGGCCAGCAGCACTTTGGCCAGTTCCGGCGCAGCCTTCAGCCCGTCATTCATCACCGCCGCCAGCCCCTCGGCATCGCCCTTCGCCCATTCGGCGACCATGGTGTCGAGCATCGGCCCCGCCTGATCCAGCTGATCGAGCGTTTCGACCAGAAAGGCGATCTGCGCTGGTTCCGAAATCGAATCGAAAAAGCTCAGCTGCTCCTCGACGGTTTCAAGGCCCGACAGCGGCTTGCCGCTTTCCTTGGCCGCGGCGGTCAGCAACGCCTCGACCCCGCTGGCGGGATCGTAACCCAGCTTGGCGACCGCCACCATCGTCAGTTGCGTCGCGGCCAGCCACGGGTCGAACCGGTCGATCGCCTGCAACGGCACGCCCATCTCCGCCACCGCCTTGGCAAAGGCGGCGCGCTTGGCCTCGGGCAGCTTTTCGGTCAGCGACGGGCCGCTCATGTTGATCCCATATTTCAGGATCAGCGGCTGCATCGCCGCCGGGTCGGGGGAGCCGCCGATTTCCGTCACCAGCTCGCCGCTGGCATCGAACGCCTTGCGCACCGCCTCGTCGAACCAGCTCAGCCCCGGCTTCAGCACATGGACGGTGCCGAACAGATAGATGGTGGTGTCGTCATCCTTCACCACCCACAAGGCGGGATCGGCATCGGTGGTTGCGGCCGCAGCCGCAGGCGCGTCAGCCGCCTGCGCGATCGCAACGGGCGCGGCGAACAACAGGGCGATCGCGGTGCCCGCACGCAACAGTAAATTGGTCATGCAAACCTCCAGTACAAAGGGGGTGAATCAGGGTCGGATCTTCTTGTAGCCATAAGCGAGCAACAGCGCCGCAAGCGTGACGATAAAGACCGTTTCGTGGCTCGGCTCGGGCGTCACCCCGCCCTTCCACCAGAAATACCAGCAGGCATAGAATAGCAGATAGACGTTCATCGCCATTGCCGATGCCCACAGGCTGTCGCGCCGGTCCAGCTCATCGGTCGCCACATGATAGCGCCAGCCGCCGATGACGATGGCCAGCACCGTGACGATCGACGCCACGATCGCCCAGATCGCCGGGATACCGTCCAGAAAGCCGCCGCCATCGCGCTCGAACATGGCGGAGAAAAAGCCGATGACCCCGCCGATACCCGCCAGCACGCCACAGATCACGAACAGCCGCAGCCGCCGCGCCCGCGCCGCCAGACCGCTGCGTTCAGTTGCCATCGCCTTCGCCATCATCGAAAATCTCCTCGATCGACAGGTCGAACATCCGCGCGATGCGAAAGGCGAGGGGGAGCGAGGGATCATATTTCCCCGTCTCGATCGCGTTCACCGCCTGTCGCGACACGCCCAGTCGGCCGCCAAGCTCCGCCTGACTCCAGTCGCGTTCGGCGCGCAGAACCTTCAACCTGTTTCGCATTCTACGTCGCGCACACCTGATATTTTGTCGCCCTATGCTGACTAAATGTCATGGAAGCATGACATATGTCAAGCCCTGATTGCATATGACGGCTTCCGCCGACCGTGGGGCGGTCGGACGGGGCGGGCAGGCAGGTCGTGCGGGCGCGGATCGCGCGGGCGGCGCGCTATTCCGCCCTGGCCAACGCGTCGGCGATCAGGGCGCGGCTGTTGGCGATGCCGTAAAGCGCGATGAAGCTGCCCATGCGCGGCCCCTGGCTCGATCCCAACAGCGTTTCATACAGCGCCTTGAACCAGTCGCGCAGCTCGTCAAAGCCGCCGGTCTTGCCGATTTCATAGACGATGTTCTGAATATCCTCCGCCGCCGTATCCGCCGCCAGCGCGGCCAGTTCGGCGTCGAGCCGACGCAACGCCGCGACCTCGACTCCCACGGGCGCGCGCCGCACCAATGTCGGCGCGATGAAATCGCGGCCATAGGCGAGTGCATAGCCGATCAGCGCATCGAGCGCCGGGTGTTTCTCCGGCGTCGCATCGGGGACGTAATTGGCAAGATAGCCCCACACCTGTTCCTTGCTCGCCTCGCCCATCACCCCGACCAGGTTGAGCAACAGGCCGAACGTCACCGGCAGCGTTTCGGCGGGCGGCTCGCCATTATGGATATGATGGACCGGATTGCCGAGCCGCTGTTCGACCGGCTGGTTCGCGTAATTGGCGCGGAACTGCCAGTAATCGTCCACCGCGCGCGGGATCACGCCCATATGCAGCGCCTTGGCCTTTTTGGGCTCGCGATAGATGTAAAAGGCAAGGCTCTCGTCCGGTCCATAGGTCAGCCACTGGTCGAGGCTGAGGCCATTGCCTTTGGATTTCGAGATCTTCTCGCCCTTTTCGTCGAGGAACATCTCGTAATTGAACCCTTCGGGCGGGCGGCCGCCCAGCACGCGCGCGATCTTGCTCGACTGGATCACCGAATCGATCAGATCCTTGCCCGCCATTTCGTAATCGACGCCCAACGCGACCCAGCGCATCGCCCAATCGACCTTCCATTGCAGCTTGGCCTTGCCGCCCAGGATCGTCTGTTCGATTCGCTCGCCTTCATCGACAAAGGCGATCATGCCGGTTTCGGCGTCCAGCACCTCGACCGGCACCTGCAACACCACGCCCGATTTCGGGCTGACCGGCAATACCGGTGAATAGGTCGCCTGCCGCTCCGCGCGCAGCGTCGGCAGCATCACGTCCATGATGCCCTGATAATTGCGCAGCACATTCTTCAGCGCATCGTCGAACCTGCCGCCCTCATAATAATCGGTCGACGACGCGAATTCGTAATCGAAGCCGAACCGGTCGAGAAACTGGCGCAGCATCGCATTGTTATGATGGGCAAAGCTTTCATATTTGCCGAACGGATCGGGAATGCGCGTCAGCGGCTTGCCCAGATGTTCGGCCAGCATCGCCTTGTTCGGCACATTGTCCGGCACCTTGCGCAACCCGTCCATATCGTCGCTGAACGCGATCAGCCGCGTCGGAATATCGGACAGCGTGGCAAAGGCATGGCGCACCATCGTCGTGCGCAGCACTTCGTTGAACGTGCCGATATGCGGCAACCCCGACGGGCCATAACCGGTTTCGAACAGCACATGGCCCTTGGCGGGCGCGCCATTGGCATAGCGTTTGAGCAGCCGCCGCGCCTCTTCATAGGGCCATGCCTTTGCGGATAGGGCGGCGTCGCGAAGCTGGTTGTCGGTCATGGTCACTTGGCTGCGATAGGGAAAGGCCAGCGGGTGCGCGATACACGCCCGATTTGCAACCATTGTGCGCCGCAAAATCGCGCCGTCATGCGATAATGCTGGCAATGACCGGTCGTTATTGATAATCGCTCGCATTATGAGTCTCTCGCTCGCCCGTTCCGCGCGCAACACCGCGGGCATCGTCGCCTCGGTCGACTGGGCCGCGCTCGACCCGGCCGAGGCGCGCCGACTGCGCGAATTCGGGCTGGACGAAGGGGTCGAGGTCGAACTGATCAAGCCCGGCGGCCGGTTCGGCGGTCCCGCCGCGGTGCGCATCGGGCGGATGACGGTGGCGCTGCGCCGCCATGTCGCCGAGGCGATCGAGGTCGCGGTCGCCGCCGAATGAACCCGTCACCGCTCGTCGCACTGGTCGGCAATCCCAATGCCGGCAAGACCGCGCTGTTCAACGCGCTGACCGGCGCGCGGCAAAAGATCGGCAATTATCCGGGCGTCACGGTCGAGCGGCATTCGGGACGGCTGGTGCTGGACGACGGGCGCCCGGTCGAACTGGTCGACCTGCCCGGCACCTACAGCCTCGATCCGTCCAGCCCCGACGAACAGGTGACGCGCGACGTCGTGCTGGGACGCCAGTCTGGCGAACGGCTGCCCGATGCGCTGATCGTGGTCGCCGACGCCAGCAACATCGAAAACCATCTGCGCTTCGTGCTGCAGCTCAAACAGCTCGGGCGCCCGATGGTGCTGGCGCTCAACATGATCGACATGGCGACGCGCGACGGCCTGCGGATCGATACCGCCGCGCTGGCATCGGCGCTGGGCGTGCCGGTGGTCGAAACCGTGGCGGTGCGCAAACGCGGCCTCGATCATCTGCGCGCGGCGCTGGTCGACGTGCTCACCGGCACCCGGACGCCGGTGCCCGACGCGATCGACGCCGAAATCACGCATTTCCAGCGCGAGGCACGGCGGCTGGCGGCGATCGCGGTGGTCGAACAATCGGTGACCCGCGCCTTCACCCGCGCGGTCGATCGCGTTGTCCTGCACCCGGTGGCGGGGCCGCTGGTGCTGCTCGCCATACTGTTCGTCATGTTCCAGGCGGTCTATGCCTGGTCGGAGGCGCCGATCGGCTGGATCGAGGCGGCCCAGGGCTGGCTTGCCGAACAGGCCGGCGTGCTGCCCCCCTCCTTCCTGCGCGACCTGCTGGTCGAAGGCGTCATCAACGGCGTCGGATCGGTGGTGGTGTTCCTGCCCCAGATCGTCATCCTGTTCTTCTTCATTCTGATGCTGGAGGCGACCGGCTATATGGTCCGCGCCGCGTTGCTGATGGACCGGATGATGGCGGCGGTCGGCCTGTCGGGCCGCGCCTTCATCCCGCTGCTTTCCTCCTTCGCCTGCGCGATCCCCGGCATCATGGCGACGCGCTCGATCGACGATCCCAGGGAGCGGCTGACGACGATCCTGATCGCGCCGCTGATGACCTGTTCGGCGCGGTTGCCGGTCTATGCCGTGATCATCGGCGCGTTCATTCCGGCGCGCGACGTGCTGCCGGGGGTCGGCTTGCAGGGGCTGGTGCTGCTCGGCCTTTATCTGTTCGGCATCATTGGCGCGGTGCTCGCCGCGCTGGTGCTGCGCAAGACGGTGACGCGGGGCAAAAGCGGCGGGTTCATGATGGAAATGCCGCGCTATCAGCTGCCGTCGGTGCGCGACGTGCTGATCGGCCTGTGGCAGCGCGCCTGGATCTTCCTGCGCCGCGCGGGCACGATCATCATGGGCGTTACCGTGGCGCTGTGGCTGCTCGCCTCTTACCCGGTCGCGCCGGAGGGGCAGAAACAGAGCGAATATTCGGTCGCCGGACGGATCGCGTCGGGCCTGGAAGTCGTGCTCCACCCGATCGGCTTCAACCATGAAATGAGCCTGGCGGTAATCCCGGCAATGGCCGCGCGCGAGGTCGCGGTGTCGGCGCTGCAGACCGTCTATGCGATCGATGCCGAGGATGAGGAAGCGGGCGCACAGGCGCTCGGCACCCAGCTTTCGGCGCATTGGTCGCTGCCGACCGCGCTCGCCTTCCTCGCCTGGTTCGTGTTCGCGCCGCAATGCCTGTCGACCATCGCGGTCGCGCGGCGCGAGACGAACGGCTGGAAATGGCCGATGGTGATGATCGTCTATCTGTTCGCGCTCGCCTATATCGCCGCGGGCGCGACCTATTGGGGCGCCCGCGCGCTGGGGCTGTAAGGCCGCTTGATCGCGGCGAAGCCGAAACGGGGTTCAGTCGCGTTTCGAATCGTCGATCATGCGCGCGATCCGGTCGCGTTCGGCGCTTTCCGCGGCCTTTTGCGCCCTGGTCCGCCCGAATTTCGCGCGGTTCTCCACAGCCTTTGCTTGCGCATCGGCCCTTGCCCGCGTCTTCCTGGCCTTGTTGAGGTTGATGACCTCGCCCATCGCGACTACCCCTTTTCCCGAGATACTAACGATCGGACAGCGGAGATTCCATGGCGGGCAGCGTCAACAAGGTGATCCTGGTCGGCAATCTGGGGCGCGATCCCGAAAGCCGGTCCTTCTCGAACGGCGGCAAGGTCGTCGAACTGCGCATCGCGACCAGCGAAAGCTGGAAGGACCGCAACAGCGGCGAGCGCAAGGAAAAGACCGAATGGCACACGGTCAAGATCTTCAACGAAGGCCTCGCCAATGTCGCCGAACGCTATCTGCGCAAGGGCAGCAAGGTCTATGTCGAAGGTGCGCTGACCACCCGCAAATGGCAGGATCAGCAGGGCCAGGACCGCTATTCGACCGAAATCGTGCTCCAGGGGTTCAACGCCGTCCTGACCATGCTCGACGGCGCCCCCGGTTCGGGCGGCGGCGGCGGCGGCGGTGGTGGATCGCGCGGCGGCGACGATTGGGGCGGCGGCGGCAATGACTTCGCCGGCCAGTCGAGTAATCGCGGCGGCGGCGGCTATGGCGGCGGCAGCGGCGGCGGATCGCGCGGCGGCGGCGACTTCCCCAACGACCTCGACGACGACGTGCCGTTCTGAAGCGGCCGGCAGAAACCCGTCACATCAATTTCGTCACCCCGGCCTTGAGCCGGGGTCCCGCTTTTCTATTGCCGACAGGATAGCTTGGCTGCGGCTCAAGATCGGACAGCGAGTCGATCCGGCCAACCCCGCTAACCTTCCCGGTCGCGCTCCAGCAATTCCTCGCGCACATGCACCGCGCGGATCGACAGGCGCACCTCGATCAGGAACGCGATCAGCCCCGCGGTCAGCAACAGCATCGACGCGATGAATGCCACCGCGACCACCCCGCCAATGTCGAGATGGGTCAGCTCCGCGCCGAACAACAGCGCGACGACCAGGCAGATGGCGACCCCGCTGCCCACGCACAGCGCGATCGCGCTGTTGATGATCGACAGGCGGCGATCGATCAGGCGCAATTCCCAGACATGCCGCTCATGTTCTGCGCCGGTCGATACCGGATGCAGCTTTTCGATGTTGCGCGCCCGGTCGACCACCCGCGCCATCCGCCCGACCAGCACGTTCAATATCCCGGCAATCCCGGCGAGCAGGAAGACGGGCGCGATCGCGATCTGAATCGTCGCGGCAACGGTAGCGAGCATCGGCGGGGCCATGCCCGCTTTCTATGGCAGCGGCGCGTGCGCGCCAAGCGGCTTGCACGGCTTGGTAACGCATTGCGGCTATGGCGCAGGCATGACCCGGCCAATGCCCCTTGCCGATTTCACCCGCCTGCCGCCGCTGTTCAGCGTCAGTTGCTGCGATGGCCTGTCGAGCGCGCTGGACAGCGTTGCCGACCGTGCAGCGCCGCCGGCGCGCTTCCTGCGCTATGGCTGGTTCGCCGCGGCGCTTGCGACCTATGGCGGGGCGGCGCGCACCATCACCGTCGCGCGGGAAGGGGTGCCGCTGCTCGCGCTGCCATTCGTCCCGCTCGGCCCGCAGGCCCTGCGCGCGGTCAGCGTCCCGGGATGCTACTGGCCGTTCCGCAGTTTTCCCGCCGCCGCCGATGCCGGGGTGGAAGCGTTCGAGCGGCTGCTGGACGAACTCGGCCGATCGGCCACCGCACTGCGCATCGGCCCGGTCTATGACGGCGACCCCGCGCTCGAAGGGCTGCGCGCGGCAGCCAGCGCAAGGGGCTGGGTGGCGCTGCCCCGCTTCGTCGCCGAAAGCTTCCTGCTCGACATGGCGGCGCTCCGCGCGGACGGCACCTGGCCGCGCAATTCGACGCTGCGCAAGAATCGCTTCCATGAAAAGCATCTGGGCGATCATGGCGCGCTCGACTGGTCGTTCGTTTCCGGCGAGCAATGGACCGGCGCCGCGTTCGACGAACTCGCGGGCGTGGAACGGCGCAGCTGGATCGCCGAACGCACTGATGGCGGCGACGCGAAATTCACCGATGCCGGCCATGGCGGCTTCTGGCGCGCGGCCGCCGCCGATCCGGTGATCGCACAGATGATGTGGGCGGCGGTGCTGCGCATCGACGGGGAGGCGATGGCCTTTTCGTTCGACATGAATGCGGGCGACCTCAAATACGCCATCGCCAACAGCTATTACCCGCGCGTCGGCAAACATTCGCCGGGCAAGCTGCTCTACTATCGCAACCTGGTCCGCGCGATCGACGACGGCATCCGCCGCGTCGACTGGGGCGCGGGCGACAGTGGTTACAAGCGGGTGATCGGCGCCGATGCCGGTCCCGCGATCCGCGACTGGCTGTTCGTCAGGCCGGGGCTGACCGGCGTCGCCGCACGCCTGCTCGGCGGCCTGTGGCGGCGCAGCGGCAACCGCGGACCCAACGGCTAGAAGAGCTTCTTTTAGCGGGCTGCGCCCGCTGGTAGCCGCACCGGCCCGCTCCCCCACCCGGCCACCCATTCCAGAATATCCTGCCGATGGGTGGCCGGGTGGGGGAGCGGGCCGGTGCGGCTACCCAACAAAAGCGCGTGGGGGAGCGGGCCGGTGCGGAAACCCAACAAAGACTCCCGGCGGATGCGCGGGCTGGTTCAGCGAACAAGCACCAACCCGCCCCGCTCAGTCGAGCCCCAGCGCCGCCTTGATATCGGCCCAGCTCGCCATCTTGAAATTCTGCGCCCGGGGCGGGTTATAACCGTCCTGCGCCACGAACAGCCCGCCGGGATAATCGGGGCCGAAATCGCCCAGCGCGATGTCGATGCCGTCGGTCTCCTCGGTCGCGCCCAGCCGCCCCGCCGTCAGGCGAAAGCGCCCGACAAAACCGTCGTCGGACAGGCGATAGACGGCATAGGCATGATCGCCCTGGCTCGACACGATCAGATAGCCGCTATTCCCCGGCCCCTGCGGCGCGATCGTCACCCCTTCGGTATCGGCCACGATCCGCTGCCCATCGGCCCGCGCCATCGCGATCGGATCGCCCGATCCATCGGCGCGCGCATCGAACCGCCATACCCCCACATCCTCCTCGGCGACGTAAAGCCGGTGGGTGCGTTCATCGACGACACAGCCTTCGGACTGGGTCGCCAGCTTCATCGTGCGCACGATCGTGCCGCGCGGCGCCGCGCCGGTCAGGTCGATCGCGACCTGGCGGATCGTCCCGTCCTTGATGATGTTGAAGGCGAGCAGCGTATCGCCGCTGCGATACAGGCAGATGCCATAGGCTTCGCCCGCCCCGACCGGAATCGTGCCGAGCGGGATCAGCCTCGCCGCGGCTGTGTCGAGCCGGAACAGCGCAAGCCGCGCATGCTTGCGATCGTTGCGATCGCTCGCTGCGACGATGACGCCAAGCGGCCCCATATCCTTCAGATCGACATTGTTGACCTGTCCGGCATCGATGAAGAACCGGTCGCGCCCCATCAGGTCGTAAACGTGCAGCCCCGCCTTCTTGTCGGTGCCGACGATCAGGCTGGCCGCCGGGTCCGCCGCATTGCGCCAGATCGCCGGATCGTCCGCCGCATCGGCATTGGCGGTGCCGACCGCCGCCGTTTCGCCGCGCGCCTGGACGCTGGCGGCTGGCGTGGTGGGCACCACCGGCACATCGGCGGCGGTGGTGGCGCACCCCGCCACCGCGAACGGCAGCAGGGTGAGGGCGATCATGTGGCTGCGCATCAGAAGGCCAGTCGTGCCATGACCTGAAACACCGGGCCAGCCGATTCGGTCTCCAGCTCATATTCGTCGAAATCGCGCGCGGCCTGTTCGGCGAGTGTGTTGAACTTGTTGAACACCTCGTCCTTCGACCCGTCGAGCAGGTTGGAGCCGACCGCGCGGACCGTGAAGCGCTTGCCGAACCGCTTTTCGACGAACACTTCCAGATCGGCGCCATAGCTGGTGCGGACCTCTTCGGCGACCAGCCGGTCATAGGCCGGCCCCTGCTTGCGATAGGTTGCGCCGAACGCCGCGCCAAAGCTTGGGATGTTCTGGATAAAGCCGAAATTATAGACGATGTTCGACTGGCCGTTGAACCGGCGCTTGCCCGCGAAATCGGTCACTTCGCTGTCGAGCAGCGACAGATTGCCGAAAATGCCGGTGTCGGGCAGGCCCATAAAGCCAAGGCCGGTCGAAAGGTCGAATTCGATGCCATAGACCTTGCCCTTGCCGCTGTTGCGCGGCTGCAGGACGAAGGTGCCGGGGCCTTCCGAACCGACCGCGCCGGTGTTGAACATTTCCACCAGATCGGTGACGTCGCGATAAAAGACGTTGACGCCCGCCACCCCCGTGCGACCGATCCGCTGTTCAAAGCCAAGGTCCGCGCCCCACGCGCTTTCCGGGCGCAGCTGCGGGTTGCCGAGCAGGTCGTTGTCGCCCAGCTCCGCCTCGATCAGCACCGGCGCGATGAAGTCGAAACGCGGGCGCTTCACCGTGCGCGCACCCGATATGGTGATGCGCCCGCCATTGCCGACCCTGATCTTGGCTGACGCGCTGGGCAACAGATGGTCATAGTCCCGGCGGATCGCCCCGGCGGCGGTGGTCAGATCGTCGATGCGGCTGCGGGTATTTTCCCAGCGCAGGCCGACCTCCCACGTCACCGCGCTGCCATCGCCCTCGACGAGCGCGAACAGGTCCTTGCGCGTCTCTTCGATCCGGCTGAGGCCGCCGACGATCGGCGCAAAGCCGACAAATCCGGCGGCGAATTGATCCGGGCTCGCCTGGAACTGGTTCCAGCCATGCGCGGGCGCGGTCAGGTTGAACCGCTGGCGCGTCGCTTCCTGAATGTCGGTGTCGCGGATCTTGTGCTGGTAAAAGCCGCCGAACACCAGGTCGAACGCATCGCCAAGTGCGATCTCATGCTCCAGGCCCGCCGAAACCTCCTTGTCGACGATATAGGTGTCGAACCGGTCGCCGGTGAAGCGCGGCACGGCGCGGTCGAATTCGATCTCGTTTTCGGTTTCCCACTGATTGTCGATGAACTTGGCGAAACCGACCTTCAGCTTGGTCTTGCCTGCGCCCCATTCCTGACCCAGCTCCGCAGCAAGGCTGTAATTATATTGCTTGATGCCGTTGATGTTCGAATTGTCGACCACAAGGTCGCCGCCCGCACGGATCGACCCGTTGATGTTGGTCGGATGTTCATATTCGAACGACCGTTCATTCTCCAGCCGATCAGTATGGACCCAAAAGCCCGAAAGTTCGATCTGCGTGGTTTCGTTCTCGACCGAATAGCTGGCGTTGAACGAATAATCGGTGCCGTCGCGCACGTCCGACTGATCCTCGCGATTGTCGAAATCGTCGGTCGCATAGGTCGGGTTGTTTTCCGGCGAATCGGCATAACGCAGGCTGAACTTCTGCTTGGGGTTGTAGCGGCCCTGCACGTTCGCACCGATCAGCAGGCGGCCCGGTCCCGCCTGGGTGCCCAGCACCGCGCCAAAGCTCGGCTTGACCATCCCGTCGTCAAAGAACAGCGCGCCGCCACGGGCATAGCCGCCGTCGAGCTGATAGCCGTCGCGCAACACGATGTTGAGCGTGCCCGCCACCGCATCGCCGGTGCGGCGGGCGGAGGCGGAGCGGACGATTTCGACCTGCTTGACCAGTTCCGCCGGAATGCGGTCGAGAAAGAAGCTGCGGTCGGCGTTCGATCCGGGCACCTTGTCGCCGTTGATCAGGATCTGCGTATAACCGGGGTCGAGGCCGCGCAGGCGCGCGCCGTCGCTTTCGATCACGTCGGACAGGAACGTCACCGACGGCACCCGCTTCAGCGCATCGCCCGCGGTCAGCGGCTCGAACCGTTGAAAGAACTCCTGATCATAAACCAGTTCCGGCTCGGCGCCTTCGGTGCGGTTGCGATAGGCGATGGCGCCGTTGACGACGATTTCGCTCGACGATTCGATCCGCTCGTCCGCCGCCGCTTCGGCGGCGTCCTGCGCCAGCGCAGGTGCGGTCAGGATAATGGCGATAGTGGTGAAGCTGGCCCCGGCCAGCGTTTGAACGATCGAGCGCATGTGAATCGGTCCCCCTGTGATCAAGTTGCGGGGGCGCTAGGCGCGGGACGTGTCAGTTCGATGTGAATCCCGTTTCATGGGCGTGACGAAATTGCGACCGGGGAATGACATGGCGCGAGCCGCGCTACCGCACCGCACCAACAAAAAGCGCCTGGACCCATCTGGATCCAGGCGCTTGCTGTCCGGCGCCGCCTCCCCCGAAGCGGCGCGGAAAATCGTTCCGCGATCAGGCGGAACCCGAAGGCTCCGGCCGTCAGGCCGAACCCGAAGGCTCCGGCCGTCAGGCCGAATAGTACATGTCGAACTCGACCGGGCTGGGCGTCATTTCCCAGCGCGCGACGTCTTCACGCTTCAGCTCGACATAGGCTTCGATCTGATCCTTGGTGAACACATCGCCCTTCAGCAGGAAGTCCATATCGGCCTCCAGGCTGTCCAGCGCCTCGCGCAGCGAACCGCACACGGTCGGCACCAGGCTCAGTTCCTCGGGCGGCAGGTCATACAGGTTCTTGTCCATCGGGTCGCCCGGATGGATCTTGTTCTGAATGCCGTCCAGGCCCGCCATCAGCAGCGCCGAATAGCACAGATACGGGTTGGCCAGCGCATCGGGGAAGCGGAATTCGACCCGCTTCGCCTTGGTCCCCGCGCCGTACGGAATGCGGCACGACGCCGAACGGTTGCGCGCCGAATAGGCGAGCAGCACCGGCGCCTCATATCCCGGCACCAGCCGCTTGTAGCTGTTGGTCGACGGGTTGGTGAAGGCGTTCAGCGCCTTGGCATGCTTGATGACGCCGCCGATGAAATAGAGGCAGGTTTCGGACAGGCCGGCATAGCCGTTGCCGGCAAAGGTGTTCGTGCCCTTTTCCCAGATCGAAATATGGGTGTGCATGCCCGACCCGTTATCTTCCTTGATCGGCTTGGGCATGAAGGTCGCGGTCTTGCCATAGGCATGGGCGACCTGATGCACGACATATTTGTAGATCTGCATGCGGTCCGCCGTCGTCACCAGCGTGCCGAAGGTCAGGCCCAGTTCGTGCTGCGCGGCGGCGACTTCATGGTGATGCTTGTCGCAGGGCAGGCCCATTTCGAGCATGGTCGAAACCATCTCGCCACGGATGTCGACCGCGCTGTCGACCGGGGCGACGGGGAAATAGCCGCCCTTGGCGCGCGGGCGATGGCCCATATTGCCGGTTTCATATTCCTTGCTGCTGTTGCCGGGCAGTTCGATATCGTCGAGCTGATAATAGCTGGACGAATAGGTGTTTTCGAACCGCACATCGTCGAACATGAAGAATTCGGCTTCCGGGCCGACATAGACGGTGTCGCCAAGGCCAAGCGACTGGAGATAGGCCTCCGAACGCTTGGCGGTCGAACGCGGATCGCGCGCATAGAGTTCGCCGGTCGACGGCTCGACGATGTCGCACACCAGGATCAGCATCGGCGTCGCCGAAAACGGATCGATCCACACCGCGTCCAGATCGGGCTTCAGGATCATGTCGGATTCGTTGATCGCCTTCCAACCCTCGATCGACGAACCGTCGAACATCAGGCCTTCGTTCAGCTCATCCTCGCCCATCACCCCGGCGCACATCGACAGATGCTGCCACTTGCCCTTGGGATCGGTGAAGCGCAGGTCGATCCACTCGATCTCATGCTCTTTCACCATCTTCAGAATGTCGGCTGCGGTTTTCGCCATCGGAACTAAGCCCCTTTCTCTCGCTCATTGGTCCGGCCCGTATTGGTGTGGCCGGAGAATCATGTTGCGCTGCAATGCAGCTTCGTGAAGTTTTCGCGCGCCGTCAAATCGGCGCTAACTCAGCGCCAAATCGGCGTCAGATCGCATCCTCGTTCAATTCGCCGGTGCGGATGCGCAGCGCGGTTTCGATCGCGGTGACAAAGATCTTGCCATCGCCGATGCGGCCGGTCTGGGCAGAGGCGGCGATCGCCTCGACCACCCGTTCGGCCAGGCCATCGTCGACGACCACTTCCAGCTTCACCTTGGGCAGGAAATCGACGACATATTCGGCGCCGCGATACAGTTCGGTATGTCCCTTTTGCCGCCCAAAGCCCTTGGCCTCGGTCACGGTGATGCCCGACACGCCCACCTCGTGCAGCGCCTCTTTCACCTCATCCAGCTTGAACGGCTTGATGATGGCTTCGATCTTTTTCACGGCCTCTCGTCCTTCATGTCTTGCCGGGGATTTCCGATGCCGATCGATCGCGCGGTTCCGCGCCGTCCATTCGACTGCCCCCGGCCGCGGGGTTGCACAAGGCGTGCCAGAATGAAGCAGGGCAGGAATCCGTGCGCGGCCGGGTTGGCGGGTTAACAACTGCCTAACAAATGGGCAGATCGCGCGCGACGTTGCGCGATTGCGGGGCAGGGATTGCGGGGCGTTGTTTGGTAGCGGCACCGGCTCGTTGTTCTATTAGCGGGCTGCGCCCGCTGGTTGCGGCACCGGCCCACGCCCCCACCCGGCCACCCATTCCAGAATATCCTGCCGATGGGTGGCCGGGTGGGGGCGTGGGCCGGTGCCGCAACCAAACAAAGACTCAACGGGCCGGTGCCCCAACCCAACAAGGAACCGCCAAACTCCCAACCCTAAACCGCCTGTCCCGCCGCCCAGCCGCTCGCCCAGGCCCATTGGAAATTATAGCCGCCCAGCCATCCGGTGACGTCGACCGCTTCGCCGATCGCATAGAGGCCGGGCACGTCGCGCGCCGCCATCGTCTGTGACGACAGGCCGGTCGTGGCGATGCCGCCCGACGTCACCTCCGCCTTGGCAAAGCCCTCGGTCCCGTTGGGGTGAAAGCGCCAGGCCGACAGCCGCCGCGCCGCATCGGCCAGCGCGCGGTCGGGCGTGTTGGCCAGTTCGGTGTCGAGCGCGAGCTGCTCGGCAAGCGTGTCGGCCAGCCGGGTCGGCAACGCCGCGCCGAGCAGCTTGCGCAGATTGGCGCGCGGCTGCGCGCGCTTCGCGCCGGTCAGCCAGTCGGGGCTGCGATCGGGCAGGAAATCGATCTCGACCGGTTCGCCATGCCGCCAATAGGAGCTGATTTGCAAAATCGCGGGGCCGGACAGGCCGCGATGGGTGAACAGCGCCGCCTCGCGAAACCGCGCCTTGCCCGCGCGCGCTTCGACCGGCGCGGCAACCCCCGACAGGTCGCGGAACAGGATTTCCGCGCCGCCCAGCGTCATCGGCACCAGCGCGGGGCGCGGCTCGACCAGCTTGAGGCCGAACCGGCGGGCGAGGTCATAGGCAAAGCCGCTCGCGCCCATTTGCGGGATCGACGGCCCGCCGGTGGCGATCACAAGTGCCGGCGCACTGGACTCGCGTTCGCCGACCATGACGCGGAACCGGCCATCGCCATGGGCAATGTCGCGGACGGGGTGGCCCAGCGCGATTTCCACCCCGCCGCGCGCGCATTCGTCGATCAGCATGGCGACGATCTGCCGCGCGCTGCCGTCGCAGAACAGCTGGCCCAGCGTCTTTTCGTGCCACGCAATGCCATGCCGATCGACCAGCGCCAGGAAATCCTGAGGCGTGTAGCGGCGCAGCGCCGATTTGGCGAAATGCGGGTTGGCCGAAATATAGCGGTCGGGCGCGGTATGGATATTGGTGAAGTTGCAGCGCCCGCCGCCCGAAATCAGGATCTTCTTCCCCACCCGGTCGGCATGATCGATCAACAACACGCGCCGCCCGCGCTGTCCGGCGGTCAGCGCGCACATCATCCCCGCCGCGCCCGCGCCCAGGACAATCGCGTCATAGGCGGCGGGGCGGTCGTGCAATGTCAATTTCCCGATCGGTCCGGTCTGGCCGGACCGGACCGCTCATCGCGACGATCGGCGCGCGGCGCAAGCCCGCCGGGTCGCGCTCAACCCTTGCGGCTGGCTTCGAACAGGAACCAGGCGCGCTCCTCGGCCTGGTCGGTCCAGTCGTCGAGCACGCCGCTGGTCGCATTGTCCTTCGCCTCGTCGACAATGTCCTTGGCTTCACGCAGCAGCGCGACGAGCTTCAGATTATCCTCGCGCAGTTCGGTAAGCATGTCGGCGGCTGATACGAAATCGGCGTCATTGTCCGCAATCGTCTGGTGCCGCGCAATGTCGCCGATCGAACGCAGCGTGGTATTGCCGGTCTTGCGCACGCGCTCCGCAATCGCGTCGGTGGTGGCCAGGATCTGCGCTGCCTGATCGTCGAGCAGCAGATGATAGTCGCGAAAATGCGGGCCGGACACATGCCAGTGGAAATTCTTGGTCTTGAGATACAGCG
>CADEEK010000001.1:22344-65973 GCA_902826325.1 uncultured Sphingomonadales bacterium | reverse complement strand
GGCTTTGAGGATTTTCCAGAGCAGCGCCCCGCCAATGAGTAGCACGGCAAGGATCGCGAGCAGGAGGGGCTGGAGCCGCTTCATTCCGGCATGCTCGGATTAGCTGCGATATGTGCCAACGCTGACTCTCCAGCAGAGGCGTCGCCTGTTGCACGGTGGATGCTGAAACAAGTTCAGCATGACGGACTGGGGGTTGGGGGGGGGCTGGTTCGATCGTTATTGCCCCGGGCTTATGCCGGCGCGGATTACGCGCAGGACGTTGCCGCCCATCACCTTACCGATCTCTTCCGGCGTGAAGCCGCGGTCGACCAGCGCCTGCGTCACCAGCACCAGTTGCGCGGTGTCGAAGCCGGTCGTCACCGATCCGTCGAAATCGGAGCCGAGGCCGACATGGTCGATGCCGACCAGCGCGCGGACATGGGCGATGGCCATCGCGATCTGTGCGGGTTCGGTCGAGCAGACCGCCGCGTCCCAATAGCCGATGCCGACGACGCCGCCGGTTTTCGCGACGCCGCGAATTTCGTCATCGGTCAGGTTGCGGTTGACGTTGCACACCGCCTGGACCCCGCCATGGCTGGACACGACCGGGCGGCGCGCCATCGCCAGGATTTCGGCGACGCTCTGGTGGCTGGCATGGGCGATGTCGACGATCATGCCGATCCGCTCCATCGTGCGGATCGTTTCGACGCCGAGTGGAGTGAGGCCACCCTTCTTCACCCCATGCATCGACCCGGCGAGCTGGTTGTCGAAGAAATGGGCGAGGCCCGCCATGCGGAACCCGGCGGCGTGCAGGCGACCGAGATTGGCGAGCCGGCCCTCCATATTGTGCAGCCCCTCGATCGACAGCAGGCCGCCGACCACCGGTTTGCCCGCCACGCGGTCGGCGAGCAGCGTGTCGAGATCGGCGGGATCGCGGATCACGCGCAGCCGCCCGTTCGAGGCGGCGGCGGCGCGATCGAGCTTCGTCGCATGCCAGAGCGAGCGTTCGAGCAGCGAGGTCCAGGTGCGCGGCGGCTGGAGCTGGCCGATGGCGAGCGCGGTGATATTGTCGGTCCGGTCGGTGTTCGAATCGTAATTCTGGCCACGCGGCGTTTTCGTGACCGAGGAAAAGACCTGCAGCGCGACATTGCCGGCGATCATGCGCGGCAGGTCGATATGGCCACGCCCCGCCGGTTGGATCAGGTCGCGTTGCCACAACAGCGTGTCGCCGTGCAGATCGGCGATCTGCAGGCCGGCGTGCAGCTTGCGCGTTGCCGGCGTGACGCTGGGGTGCCTGGTCTCGACGACGCGGTTCATGCTGCGCTCGACGATGCCGGGGCCGAGGGTGAAGAAGGCCACGAGCGCGACCACGATCAGGGCGAGCGTGCCCCATAGCCATTTTTTCATGCGTGCCTCCCCGATTTCCCCGGTTCATCCTTGCGGCACGGTGGGCCCTGGCACAAGGCCGGGGTGACGGGTCAGGCGCGGGCCAGCGTCACGAAACTGAACGCCGGTCGTTCGCCGTCTGTCGGATGATCCTCGCGCGCGCTTTCGCGCCATTCGGGGCCGAACGGCGGCACCGTGGTGTCGCCTTCGGGCGTCGCATGGACCTCGGTCAGTTCGATCCGGTCGGCAATGGGCAGGAACAGCGCAAAAATCTCGGCGCCGCCGATCACCGCGACGTCGCCGGTGCCGGCCAGTGCCAGCGCCGCCTTGACCGATCCCGCCACCTCCGCACCCGCCGCGTGCCAGTGTGGATCGCGGGTCAGCACGATGTGGCGGCGACCGGGCAGGGGGCTGGGAAAGCTTTCGAACGTCTTGCGGCCCATCACCATCGGCTTGCCCATGGTCTGTGCCTTGAACCGTTTGAGATCGGCGGGCAGCCGCCAGGGCAGGTCGCCATCGACGCCGATCACGCCATTGTCCGCGCGGGCGAGATGGAGCGTGATCAGACCGCGACCTCGGCCTTGATATGCGGCTGGGCGACATAATCGTGCAGCACGAAATCCTCGAAATCATATGCGTCGATCGACGGCGGACGGCGCCGGATTTCAAGGCGTGGCAGCGCGGTCGGTGCCCGCGACAGTTGCAGTTCGGCTTGCTCGAGATGGTTGGAATAAAGGTGGCAGTCGCCGCCGGTCCAGATGAATTCGCCCGGCTCCAGATCGCATTGCTGGGCGAGCATATGGGTCAGCAGCGCATAGCTCGCGATATTGAACGGCACGCCGAGGAAAATGTCGGCGCTGCGCTGATAGAGTTGCAGCGACAGCCTGCCGTTGGCGACATGGCACTGGAACAGGCAGTGGCAGGGCGCGAGCGCCATGGCGTGCAGCTCGCCCGGATTCCATGCCGACACGATCATGCGGCGCGACGCCGGGTTGGTCTTGAGCGTTTCGATCAGTTCGCTGATCTGGTCGATATGGCGGCCATCGGGCGATTCCCAGTCGCGCCATTGCTTGCCGTAAACCGGGCCGAGATCGCCATGTTCGTCGGCCCATTCGTCCCAGATGCTGACCCTGCGGTCGTTGAGCCATTCGACATTGGTGTCGCCGCGCAGAAACCACAGCAGTTCGACGATGATCGAGCGCAGATGCAGCTTCTTGGTGGTCAGCACCGGAAAGCCGTCGGCCAAATCAAAGCGCATCTGATGCCCGAACACGCTGCGCGTGCCGACGCCGGTGCGGTCCATCTGCACCGCGCCGTCGCGCAGCGCGCGTTCCATCAGATCGAGATATTGCCGCATCGTTGAAGCCTGGAAATCGGTTCGTTGTCGCCGCGATTCGGCGCAGCGGCCAGACCCTAGCCGAGCCGTTGGCCGCGTCCAACCGGGTTCCTCCGTTCCGGTGGGACTTTGCGCCATCGCGGACGGGGTTCGGCTCGACCGGGCCGGGGCGACGGCAGAGACTGGCGGCATGGCTTTGCTTGCGCCTGCCCTTCCGGTCGCGCCGGTCGCCGTTGCGGATGACGGGCCGTTCGGCCGCGCCGTGTGCGTCGCGGTGGCGGCGGTTGCCGATGCGCCGGTCGAAGTCGCCGCGTTCGTCTATTGCGATGGCGGGGGCCGGGTGGTCGGCATGCATCGGGTGCGATCGGGATCGGCCGATATGGTGGCGGTGCGGGTACGGGGAATCGCGATCGACGCGCTTACGCTCGACGCCGCCGCGCTCGTCATGGCGCACAACCACCCGTCGGGCAGCGCATGGCCGAGCCGCGCGGATCGGGAGGCGACGCGGCGCATCGCGCTGGCGCTGCGCGCGCTGGAGGTGCGGTTGTTCGATCATGTGATCGTCGCGGGCGGCGCGCGCTGGAGCTTCCGCGCGGCGGGGCTGCTTTAGGTCATTTGGCGCTGGCGCTGGCGGTGGCGCGCGGCTCGCGCCGCTGCGTCACGACGGCTGGTGATCGGCGCCGGGGGACGGGGTGGTCGACGGGCCGGGATTCTTGCATGCCTTGATCGCGCCGGGTTCGGGGCGCGGGCCCTGGGCGCGGAACATCGCCAGATAGCCGCCCGCCGACGGCATGTCGCGCATCGCGACGCGGGTATAGCCGACCGCCGCCAGTTCGCATTCGAGCAGGGTGGGCGGGGTGCCGTGATTCTGCGTCGCCCGCTTGCTGTCGACCACCACCACCAGCCCGCCGGGGCGCAGCGAGGGACGCATGCGCCACAGGAACGCATAGGGTTCCTCGATCTCATGATACATATGGACCATGAAGATGCGGTCGAAGCTGTTGTCGGGCAGCCTGGGATCGTCCGGTTCGCCCAGCCGCACGCTGACATTGTCGAGCCGTTCGCGCGCGACGCGCAGCGCCAGCGCGTCGCGCACCTGCGGAATGATATCCTCGGCCAGCACCCGCCCGTCCTTGCCGACGCGCTGGGCGAGGCGGATGGTGTAATAGCCCTCGCCCGCGCCGATATCGGCGACGGTCATGCCGGGACGGATGTCGGCCAGGTCCATCACCTGATCGGCTTCGTTGAGCCGGTCGCGCGATTCTTCGGTCGACCAGCGGGCCGAGACGATGGTGGCGACGGGGCGGTCGGCGGCGGGAAAGGCCAGCTTGTCGTCGGGCGTGCGTTCGGGGCGCGGCTGCGTCGCGTCGCACCCTGTCAGCGACAGGGTGGCCAGCAGCGCAAATGCGACGCCCGCTCGGCTCAATCGACGTCCTCCACCTCGACCTTTTCGCCGGTCACGCGCTGCGACAGCGCCGCGGCCATGAACGGGTCGAGCGCACCGTCTAGCACGTCCGACGGCGCGGTCGAGGTGGTTCCGGTGCGCAGATCCTTGACCAGCTGATAGGGCTGAAGGACGTAGGAGCGGATCTGGTGGCCCCAGCCGATTTCGGTCTTGGCGGTATATTCGCCCAGCGCCGCCGCCTCGCGCTTGGCGAGTTCGGCTTCGTACATTCGCGCCTTCAGCATCCCCATCGCGGTCGCGCGGTTCTTGTGCTGCGAGCGGTCGTCTTGGCACTCGACCACGATGCCGGTCGGGACATGGGTGATGCGCACCGCCGAATCGGTGGTGTTGACGTGCTGACCCCCCGCGCCCGATGCGCGATAGGTGTCGATCTTGAGGTCGCTTTCGTTGATTTCGATGTCGATCGAATCGTCGATGACGGGATAGACCCATACCGACGAAAAGCTGGTGTGGCGGCGCGCCGACGAATCATAGGGGCTGATGCGGACCAGCCGGTGCACGCCGCTTTCGGTCTTGGCATAGCCATAGGCGTTTTCGCCCTTGATCAGCAGCGTCGCCGACTTGATCCCCGCCTGTTCGCCGGCGTGATAGTCCATCAGCTCGACCTTGAACCCGTGGCGTTCGGCCCAGCGGGTGTACATGCGCTGGAGCATTTCGGCCCAGTCCTGGCTTTCGGTGCCGCCCGCGCCCGAATGGACTTCGATATAGGTGTCGTTGGTATCCGCCTCGCCCGACAGCAGCGCCTTGACCTTGTCCTGTTCGGCACGGGCCGCCAGCGCGGCGAGGCCCTGGGTCCCCTCCACCGCCATTTCCTCATCGCCCTCCGCATCGGCGAGGTCGATCAGTTCGGCGGTGTCGGTCAATTCCTGTTCGATCGCGCGGGTGGCGGTGATCGCCTCGTCCAGGTGGCGGCGTTCGCGCATCACCGCCTGCGCCTCGCGCGGGTTGTCCCACAGCGTCGGGTCCTCGACGCGCGCGTTCAGCTCGTCCAGGCGACGCAGGGCGTTGTCCCAGTCGAGGAAGCGGCGCAGCAGGGCGAGCGCGGCGTTGATCTTGTCGGCATGAGCCTGCGCTTCGGCGCGCATCGTGAAAAGCCTTTCAATCGTTCTGCGGTCGGCGGCTGCCGGACCGCCCTGTCCGTTACCCCGGCCTTGTGCCGGGGTTCAGCGGGCGGCTGGCAACGCGCCAGAGGTTCAATCCCATTCCTTCGGGCACCGTGGACCCCGGCACAAGGCCGGGGTGACGGCCCGGATGACAAGGCCGCAGTGACGAAGGGCATTTGTGTTGTGGAGCCCGCTAGTAGATTCCACCCTCGCGTTGCAAGAAATCGCTGTCGCGCGGACCGTCGCGACTGGTGGCCTTTTTGGTGACGGCGGCCTTGGGCGCGTCATCCTCGTCGCGGCGGGCGAGGCGGCGGGGTTCGCTTTCGGGCTTGAACGCCTCCCAGATCACGCCGCCCTTGGGATCGCCGCCGGGCCAGGCGCCGAACACGCGCTTGCCGGTCGTGCGGTCGATGCGGACCATGCGGATGCCGGGTGGCGCGGTAAAGGGCAGCACGTCCATATCCTTGAACGCGGTTTGCGCGAACGCCTTGAACACCGGCGCCGCCAGCGTGCCGCCCTGGGCATAGCCGCCAAGGTTGGTCGGCGTGTCATAGCCGATATACAGGCCGGCGATCATCTGGGGCGTGCCGCCGATGAACCACACGTCGCGCGGCCCGGACGACGTGCCCGTCTTGCCCATGATCGGTCGGCCGAGATCGCGCAGCACGGTCGCGGTGCCGCGCTGGATCACCCCTTCGGTGATGTGCACCATCTGATAGGCGCTCATCGCGTCGACCGCCTGACGCGCGCGGATCGTCGGGCGGGGCATCGGCTTGCCGTCATAGTCCGGCGCGTTGCAGCGATCGCAGGCGCGCCAGTTGGCGGGCCAGATCACCTTGCCATGGCGGTCCTGCACGAAATCGATCAGCGTCGGGTTGAGCGCGCGGCCATGATTGACGAGGATCGAATAGGCGTTGACCATCCGCATCACCGTCGTTTCGCCCGCGCCCAGCGCAAAAGCGAGATAGGGCTGATATTTCTGCTGGCTGACCCCCATGCGCTGCATCAGGTCGACGACCTTTTCCATGCCGGTCTGGTTCGCCGCCTGCACCGTCATCAGGTTGCGCGACTGTTCGATGCCCCAGCGCATCGTTTTCGGCCCCGCGCCGCGCGTGCCGCCAAAGTTGCGGAAGCATTTTTCGCCCAGCGCCGCGCCCTGATAGACGCAGAACGGTCCGTCGACGATGATCGAGGCGGGGGTCATCCCGTTTTCCAGCGCGGCGGCATAGACGATCGGCTTGATCGTCGATCCCGGCTGGCGCTGGGCCTGGGTGGCGCGGTTGAAGCTCTGCACGGTTGCGTCGAACCCGCCCTGCATCGCCAGGATGCGGCCGGTGCGCGGCTGTTCGACGACCATGCCGCCGGAGATTTTGGGGATCGAGCGCAACGCGAACGCCGCACCTTCCGGCGCCACCGCGATGACGTCGCCGGGTTTCAGTGCGGCAAAGGCGGTGCCGCCCTTGCCCCGCACCGGCATGCGCGCCGCCCATTCGGGCAGCGACCCGGTCCGACCGTCGCCAAAGCCGATCTGCGCCGTATTGCCCTGTTTGACGATGACGATCGCCGATCGCCAGTTTTCATAATCGAGCGTGATGTTGGTGTTGAGCAGTGCGCTGCGCCAGCCATCGCCCTCGAACGACAATTCGCGGATCGGGCCGGACCAGCCGCGCCCGCGATCATAGCGCAACAGCCCTTCGCGCAACGCCTTTTGCGTCGCCTGTTGCAGATCGGGGTCGAACGACGTGCGCACCCACAGCCCGCCGGCATAGACGCTGTAAGGTCCCGATTCCTGCGTCTCGCCGAACCGGTCGAGCAGCTGGCGGCGCACTTCCTCGATGAAATAGCCGCCCAGCGGGTCGGTCGACGGCGTCTTGCGCGGGGTGGCGCCGAGCGGGGCGGCGACCGCGGCGTCATGCTGGGCCTGATCGATAAAGCCATTCTCGCGCATCTGCCCCAGCACCCAGTTGCGCCGTTCGATCGCGCGCCGTTCATGGCGTTCGGGCATATAGTTGGACGGCCCCTTGGGCAGGATCGCCAGATAGGCGAACTGGGGCAGCGTCAGGTCTTTCAGATCCTTGTCGAAATAGGCGTTGGCGGCGGCGGCGACGCCGAATGCGTTCCGCCCGAGCGCGATCTGGTTGAGATAGAGTTCGAGAATCTGCTGCTTGGTCAGCGTGTTTTCGATGCGGAACGCCAGGATCGCCTCACGCGCCTTGCGCACATAGCTGACTTCGTTGGTCAGCAGCAGGTTCTTTGCCACCTGTTGCGTGATGGTCGAGGTGCCGCGCGGCGTATCGCCGCTGACCAGCCCCTGCCACGCCGCGCGGATCAGGCCGGGATAATCGACGCCGCCATGTTCGAAAAACGTCTTGTCCTCGGCCGACAGGAACGCGCCGACCATCAGCCGGGGATATTCGGCATAGGACAGTTCGACGCGCCGTTCGCGGGCATAGCTGCGCAGCGGCGTGCCGTCGCCCGCGCGGATATTGGTCGGCAAGGGCGGTTCATAGGCGCGCAGCGCATCGACCGAGGGAAGATCGCGCAGGAACAGCGCCCACAGCGCCACCACGCCCAATCCCGACGCCAGCGCTGCCCAGGCGAGCAGGCGAAACCACCAGGTCCGGCGCAACTGCGCAAAGCCGCCGCTGCTGCCGTCGTCGCGCGTGAACTTCAGCCGGAAATTGGGTTGATACGCATCGTTCATACCCGGCGCGGTTTAGCAGGATATCGCCCGCTTGCCAGCTTGTTGCTTTGGTTGGGGTTGTGCGCTTCTTGTTGGGTTGCCGCACCAGCCCGCTGATTCTTTGTCTTTTGGCGGGCTGCGCCCGCTGGTTGCCGCACCAGCCCACTCCCCCACCCGGCCACCCATTCCAGAATATCCTGCCGATGGGTGGCCGGGTGGGGGAGTGGGCTGGTGCGGCAACCCAACTAAGGGCTCGGGAGCGCGCCGGTGCCACTAACCAACCAATCACACGCCGCTTCCGCACCCGGCCGCGCGAACCCCTATCGCGATGCCATCCGTGTCGCGAAATGGATGGCGACGGCGCGGCTGACGCTTTGCGCGACCTTGCGGCGGCCGTCGCGCGAATTGAGGAAGGCGGCGTCGCTCGGGTTGGAGATATAGCCGGTTTCGAACAGGATCGAGGGCATGTCCGGCGCCTTGAGCACCAGCAGCGAGGCCATGCGGTGCGGATTTTCCTTGACCCGGATCAGTCCCTGCGCCTCGCGGCCGAGCAGGCGGGCGAATTTGGCCGATGCATTCATCGTTTCGCGCTGGGTCAGGTCGATCAGGATCGTCGACACCGCCTGATTCTGGCTGGCGAGATCGACGCCGGACAGGATTTCCGACTTGTTTTCGCGCGCGGCCAGCCGTGCGGCTTCCTTGTCGGACGCGACTTCGGACAGCGTATAGACGGTCGCGCCGCTGGCATCGGCCGAATGGGCGGCGTCGCAATGGACCGAAATGAACAGCCCCGCGCCCAGCTTGCGGGCGATTTCGAACCGGTCGCGATGGATCAGGTAGCGATCGTCGTCGCGGGTCAGCGCGACCCGCACCCGGCCGGAGGCGAGCAGTTCGTCGCGGATCGCGAGCGCGGTTTTTAGCGTCAGGTCCTTTTCCTTGAGGCCGTCGGCCGAAATCGCGCCGGGATCATGGCCGCCATGACCCGCATCGATCACCACCAGCGGGCGGCTGTCGTCCGCGCCATAGATGCGCGGCAACGAAAAGGGCGCCGGCTTGGCCGGCACCGGCGCCGACACGCTGTAGCTGTGGCGGCTCGACGCGCGGGCGAAGCTGAACGGGGGCAGGAAGCTCAACCGTCCTTCGGCGGCGGCACGGGCGAAGCGGGCATCGTCGACGGTGCGCAGCTCCAGCGTCAGCGTGGTGCCGTCGCGCCCGAAGCTGCCGTTGGTCACGATCGCCGGACGGGCGAGGTCGAACACCACGCGCGCGCCGTCGCCATGCGCCGCCTGTCGCACGCCACTGACCGGGCCCGCCGCATCGGCGCGCGCGCCGGGGGTCGCGCCCATCAGGTCGAGCGCGATGCGATTGGGACCGGCGAGGACGAAGCTGCTCGCACCCGCAATCCGCTCGTCAAACTGGATGACGATGCGGTTCGATGCGATATCGACATCTTTGATCGTGCCCGCCCAGCCTGGTGCGCCGGTCAGCCAGCCAGCAAGAAGAGCGAGGAAAAAGGACACCCGGGCGATATGCCGCGCCGGGCTGGGGGGGGTCCAGCCCAAAAGCATGCAATATTACTCTCAACACAAATGACCCTGACCATGCCGGGTTAGCGGGGCGGCTGTTCAATTGCGGTGAACCGGCAAGGTTAACCGCAGGTTCGGCATAATTTTGCCGAAAAGCGGCAGCGGCTTGCCGTTTCGGCGGGGTGTTCGATTGTGCGAACGCAAAATATTGCCGCACCGGTTCGCGGGTGCTAGGCAGCATGCAACCGGTGCCCCGTTCGGGCGATCATGCCGGTGGTTCACGCCCGGTCGGCAAGCGGCCGGGTAATTCAGGTTGACGCTGTATGAGGCAATTTCCGTCCATCCCGCATCGCGCCGCGCAAGCGGCCGGGCGCGCGGCGGCGGAGGCTGTGACCCACGGGTCGGGCCGTGCCCAGGCAGCAGAGGCATCATCCAAACCCCGCGCGTCCGCACCGTCGGCGCGCAATCTTTATCGCGAGCCGCGGAGACTGTCCGCTCGGCACGCCCGGAGAATCCTAAATGACAATGCGCATGCTGATCGACGCGCGCCACCGGGAAGAAACCCGCGTGGCGGTCGTCAAAGGGAACCGAATCGAGGAATTTGATTTCGAAAGTGCCGAGCGCAAGCAGCTCAAGGGCAATATCTATCTGGCCAAAGTAACCCGCGTCGAACCGTCGCTGCAGGCGGCGTTCGTCGAATATGGCGGCAACCGTCACGGGTTCCTGGCGTTCAGCGAAATCCATCCCGATTATTACCAGATCCCCAAGGAGGATCGCGAGGCGCTGCTGCGCGAAGAGGCCGAACATGCGGCGGAGGAAGCCGCGCTGCGTGCCGAAGTCGATGGCGATGACGATCACCCGCATGACGAGGATCATGACGGTGAGGTCGAGGTCGTCGAGCGGCTGGCCGATGACGAGGAGGAGGCCGCCGAGGCCGAGGATGGTGCCGGCGAGGATGGCGGCAAGCGCGGCCGTCGCGGCAAGGGCGGCGACGACCAGGTCGAGGCGCTGCGCCAGCGCCGCATGAACCTGCGCCGCCGTTACAAGATCCAGGACGTGATCCGCCGCCGCCAGGTGCTGCTGGTCCAGGTCGTCAAGGAGGAGCGCGGCAACAAGGGCGCGGCGCTCACCACCTATTTGAGCCTTGCGGGCCGTTATTGCGTGCTGATGCCCAATACCGCGCATGGCGGCGGGATCAGCCGCAAGATTTCGAGCGCGGCGGACCGCAAGCGGCTGAAGTCGATCATGTCGGACCTCAAGCTGCCGCCGACGATGGGGTGCATCGTGCGCACCGCCGGGCTGCAGCGGACCAAGACCGAGATCAAGCGCGACTTCGACTATCTCGCGCGGCTGTGGGACGAGATCCGCGAAAAGACGCTGGCGTCGGACGCGCCCGCGCTGGTCTATGGCGACAGCGACCTGATGAAGCGGGCGATCCGCGACATCTATAACCGCGACATCGAGGAAGTGATCGTCGAGGGCGAGGAGGGATACCGCCACGCCAAGGACTTCATGAAGCTGTTGATGCCGAGCCACGCCAAGAAGGTGAAACAGTATAGCGATCCGGTGCCGCTGTTTCAGCGCGCGCATGTCGAGGATCAGCTGTCGGCAATGTATCACCCGGTCGTGCAGCTCAAATCCGGCGGCTATCTGGTCATCAACCCGACCGAGGCGCTGGTGTCCATCGACATCAACTCGGGCCGGTCGACGCGCGAGCATAATATCGAGCAGACCGCGACCGCGACCAATCTGGAAGCGGCGCAGGAAATCGCGCGCCAGCTGCGGTTGCGCGACATGGCGGGGCTGGTCGTCATCGATTTTATCGACATGGATCACGGGTCCAACGTCCGTAAGGTCGAAAAGGCGATGAAGGAGGCGCTGAAGAACGATCGCGCGCGCATCCAGGTCGGCCGGATCAGTGCGTTCGGCCTGATGGAAATGAGCCGCCAGCGGCTGCGCACCGGCGTGCTCGAAGCATCGACCCGCCCGTGCCCGCATTGCGAGGGCAGCGGGTTCATCCGCACCGCGTCGTCCTCCGGCCTGTCGGCGCTGCGGCTGATCGAGGATGAGGCGGCGCGCGGGCGCGGCGCGCTGCTGACGCTGCGCTGCAGCCAGGAAGCGGCCTTTTATGTGCTCAACAAGAAGCGCGCCGACATTGCCGAGATCGAGGATCGCTATGGCGTGACGGTCGAGATCCAGTCCGATGGCGAGCTGGAAGGCGCGCGCATGTCGGTCGAGGCGAGCGGGCCGCCGCCCGCCTATGCGCCCAAATTTGCGCGGGTGGTCGAAGAGGTCGAGGACGATGTCGTCGAGGAGATCGACGAGGACGAGGACGAAGAAGCCGAAGCCGAAGCGCCCCGTGAGCGGCGCGAGCGCGGCGATGCCGATGGTGAAGGGGGCGGGCGCAAGCGCCGCCGCCGCCGCCGCGGGCGTGGCCGTGGTCGCCGCGACGAGGAACAGGGCGGCGTCGATGGCGACGATGCCGGTGAAGCGGCGGACGGCGCCGACGATGGCGAAGGCGCCGGCGAGGCCGCGCCTGCCGATGCGCCCGTGGCCGATGCCGCCGATGACGGCGAGCCGCGCAAGCGCCGCCGCCGCGGCCGTCGTGGTGGGCGTCGCGAAGGTGGCGACGCCGTTGCCGAACCGGCCGAGGCAGATATGGTCGCAGCGGACGCGGCCGAGCCGGTCGATGCGCCGGTGACGGAGGTTGCCGCGCCCGCCGACGAAGCCCCGGCCAAGCCCAAGCGCACCCGCCGCAAAAAGGCCGACCCGGCCGCTGCGCAGGAAGCTGCTCCGATCGACGCCGATCAGCCCGCGCCCGAGCCGGTCGCCGAGGAAGCGCCCGCCAAGCCCAAGCGCACTCGCCGCAAAAAGGCGGACGAAGCGGTCGCAGCCGAGCCGGTGGCCGACGCCCCGGCTGAAGCTGCGCCTGCTGAACCCGCACCTGTCGGGGAGGCGCCAGCCGAGGATGCCCCCAAGCCCAGGCGCCGCACGCGCGCCAAGGCGGCGGCGGCCGAACCGGCGGCGGCGGTGACGGCGGACCTCGCCCCTTCGCCCGCCGACGAGGCTGCGGCGGAACCGGCGCCGGAACCGACCGACGCCGAAGCGAATGAGGAAAATGGCGAGCCGCGTCGCGGCTGGTGGCAGCGCACTTTTGGCGCTTAGGCGATGAAGCGGGCGGGGCGTGCGACACGCGTCCCGCCCGCTTTCATCCCCCGTTCATGCCGCCCGCGTCATGCCCCCGGTATCCGCACGCCGGATAAATGGCGCGCAAACTGTCCGTTGATCGCAGGGGATAATCCGCCAATATGCTGGCCATGAAGCGCCTGGTTTCGATGTTCGCGCTGTTGCTGCTCGTCTGTGTGGCCAATCCGGTCGTCGCGCAGTCGATCCTGCGCGATGCGGAAAGCGAGGCGTTGCTGGCGGATATGTCGCGCGACATCATCCGCGCCGCCAATCTGTCGCCCGCCAATGTGCGCATCGTCGTGCTCAACGATCCGTCGATCAACGCCTTTGTCGCGGGCGGGCAGACGGTTTACATCCATTCGGGCCTGATCGACGCGGCGAGCAACGCCAATGAGGTGCAGGGCGTGATCGCGCACGAACTGGGCCATATCACCGGCGGCCATGTTCCGCTGGGCGACCGGATGGCGCGCGGCGCGACGGGGATCACGCTGCTCAGCCTGTTGCTCGGCGCCGCCGCGATCGCCGCCGGATCGGCCGATGCGGGCATCGGCCTGATGCAGCTGGGCCAGCGCGCCGCGCTCGGCAATTACCTCGCCTTCAGCCGCGCGCAGGAGGCGACGACCGATGCCGCCGGGGTCAAGTTCCTGTCGGGCGCGGGCGTGACCGGCAAGGGGATGCTCAACTTCTTCAAGAAGCTGCAGCAGCAGGAATATCGCTATGGCATCCGTCGCGGCAGCGAGACCAGCTATGTCATGAGCCACCCCTTGTCGGGCGAGCGCATTTCCACGCTGACCGCCGATCTGCAGGCCGATGCGGCATGGAACACGCCGCCCGACCCGGCGATCGAGGCACGGTTCCTGCGCGTGCAGGCCAAGCTGCGCGGCTATGTCGCCGATCCCAAGGATACGCTGCGCAAATATCCGGAGACCGACATGACGGTCCCGGCGCATTATGCGCGCGCCTATGCCTATCATCTGTCAGGTTATCCCCAGCAGGCGGCGGCGGAGGCGCAGGCGCTGGTCAAGGCGGAGCCGGACAATCCCTATTTCCTGGAGCTGGAGGGGCAGATCCTGCTTGAATCGGGCAAGGTCAGCCAGGCGATCCCGCCGTTGCGCGCGGCGACCACGCGGACCAATTACCAGCCGCTGATCGCCACCACATTCGGCCACGCGCTGCTCGCGACCGAGGATCGCGCGCATCTGGCGGAGGCCGAAACGGTGCTGCGCCAGTCGGTCGCGCGCGATCGCGAAAACCCCTTCGCCTGGTATCAGCTCGGCATGCTTTACGAGCGCAAGGGCGACAGCGCCCGCGCCGCGCTGGCGACGGCGGAGCGCGCCAGCCTGACGGGCGATGTCGGCCGCGCGATGGCCAGCGCCCAGGCCGCGATGGCGGGGTTGCCGCAGGGATCGTCCGACTGGATCCGCGCGCAGGATATCGTCATGGCGAGCCAGGGGATGATGGCGGACAGGAAGAAGAAGTGATCGAACGATGGGGCCGATCGCCGCTGGCCTGTGCCGGCCTGCTGGTGCTGTCCGGCGCGATCGGTGCGGGCATCGTGCTCGGCGTGCAGGCGTTGACCGGCGGCGCGGGGGCGGCGGACGATCGGCGCATCGGCGCGGTGGTGCGCGAATATGTGCTCGACCATCCCGAAATCCTGCCCGAAGCGATGAAGCGGCTGCAGGCGCGCGAAACCGGCAAGGCGGTCGCGGCGGCCGGCGATGCGATATTCACCCCCTATGCCGGGGCGTGGGAGGGCAATCCCGACGGCGATGTCACCGTGTCGGTTTGGATGGACTATGCCTGTGGCTATTGCCGCGCCAGCCTGCCCGAAATCGCGCGGCTGGTGGCGAGCGACCCCAAGGTGCGGATCGTCTATCGCGAATTGCCGGTGTTGAGCGAGATCAGCCGCGTCGCCGCGCGCTGGGGCCTCGCCGCGGCGGAACAGGGCAGGTTCAAGGCGTTTCACACCGCGCTATATGGTGGCGGGCAGTTGAGCGAGGCGACGATCGCCGCCGCGGCGGCATCGGCGGGGCTGGACCGGGCAAAGGCGCAGGCGGCGGTGGCGGCGCCGCGCATGGACGCCGAAATCGACCGTAACCTGAAGATCGCGGGCGAACTGGGCGTCACCGGCACGCCGAGCTGGGTGGTCGGCGACCAGGTGGTATCGGGCATGGTGCCCTATGCCGTGCTGAAACAGGCGGTGGCGGCGGCGCGCGCGAAAAAATAGGGGGTGCGCGTGGCGGCAGTTGCTGCAACGCCGCCGCGCCCCTACATCGCGGCCTGATCCAGTCTTGGGGGGCGTTCGCCGATGCAAGTGATCCTGGCCGTGCGCGGCGTCAGCAAGACCTATGCGTCGGGGCACCGGGCGCTGGGCAGCGTCGATCTGGAGATCCGCAAGGGCGAGATTTTCGCGCTGCTGGGCCCCAACGGCGCGGGCAAGACGACGCTGATCAACATGATCTGTGGCATCGTCACGCCGAGCGCGGGAACGATCACCGTCGACGGGCATGACGCGATCGCCGAACCGCGCGCGGCGCGGATGAAGATCGGGCTGGTGCCGCAGGAATTGTCGGTCGACATGTTCGAAACGGTGCAGGCGACCACCCGCTACAGCCGCCGCCTGTTCGGACGGGCGGGCCATGACGCCTATATCGACGAGGTGCTGCGCGACCTGTCGCTGTGGGACAAGCGGCATGCCAAGATCATGGAATTGTCGGGCGGCATGAAGCGCCGCGTGCTGATCGCCAAGGCGCTGGCGCATGAACCGGACATCCTGTTCCTCGACGAACCGACCGCAGGGGTCGATGTCGCCTTGCGCCGCGACATGTGGAAACTGGTCAAGAAGCTGCGCGAACGCGGCACGACGATCATCCTGACCACCCATTATATCGAGGAAGCCGAAGAGATGGCCGACCGGGTGGGCGTGATCGACCGCGGCGAACTGCTGCTGGTCGAGGACAAGGTCGAGCTGATGAAGAAGCTGGGCAAGCGCGAGATGGACATCGCGCTGGTCGAACCGCTGGCGGCGATACCGGCCGCGCTGGACCAGTGGCAGCTGACGCTGGCGGACGAGGGCACGCGGCTGCGCTATACGTTCGACGCACAGGCCGAGCGGACCGGCATCCCCTCGCTGCTGCGCAAGCTGGGCGAGTTGGACATCGCGTTCAAGGATCTCGACACGTCGAAATCGAGCCTGGAGGATATTTTCGTCGACCTGGTCGCGCAGAAGGAGAAGGCGGCGTGAAGGGCTTCAACCATCACGGCGTCTGGGCGATCTATCGCTTCGAAATGGCGCGGGCGTTGCGGACCATCTGGCAGAGCCTGGTCACGCCGGTCGTCACCACGGCGCTCTATTTCGTCGTGTTCGGCGGCGCGATCGGATCGCGAATGCAGGAACTGGACGGCGTCGCCTATGGCAGTTTCATCGTTCCGGGGCTGATCCTGATGGGGACGTTGCAGCTGTCGATCTCCAACGCCTCGATCGGCATCTATTTTCCCAAATTCACCGGCACGGTCTATGAATTGCTGTCGGCGCCGGTATCGGCGATGGAGATGGTGATCGGGTTCGTCGGGGCGGCGGCGACCAAATCGGTCGTGCTGGGCATCATCACCCTGTTGACCGCGATGCTGTTCGTCGAGGTGCCGATCGCGCATCCGCTGGCGATGCTGGCGATCCTGGTGCTGACCTCGATCGCCTTTTGCCTCGCCGGGTTCATCATCGGGGTGTGGGCCAAGGGGTTCGAACAGCTCTCGTTCGTGCCCAGCCTGATCGTCACGCCGCTGACGTTCCTGGGCGGGGCGTTCTACACCATCAACATGCTGCCCGAACCGTGGCGGACGGTCAGCCTGTTCAACCCGATCGTCTATCTGATCAGCGGGTTTCGCTGGGCGTTTTTTGGCGTCGGCGACGTCGCGATCGGCGTCAGCATCGCCGCGCTGGCGGGGTTTCTGGCGGCGTGCCTGGGCGTGATCGGCTGGATCTTTCACACCGGCTGGCGGCTCAAGAATTAAGGCGCCGCCGGTCGCTGGCCCAGCAGGCCGGGTCGCAGGACCAGGCCGTTGAGGTTGAGCAGCGCGTGGATCAGCATCGCAAACCATAGCGACCCGGTCGCCAGATAGAGGATCGCGAGCAGCGCGCCCGCGACCGTCGCAAAGGCCATGCCGACCCAGCCCTGATAGCGATGGGCAAAGGCGAACAGCAGCGCGGCGAGCGCAAAGCCGGCCAGTGCATTGCCGGTGGCCAGCGTGACGAACAGGGGCAAGGCGAGGCGGAAATACAGTTCCTCGATCACCCCGGCGACGATCGCGAGCAGCGCGGTCCAGCCGATTTCGGTGCGGGTGCGGGGCAGGATCGCGGCGAGCTTGCCCGCCATCAGCTGTCGCTTGCCGCGCCGCTTGCGCCACAGCGCGATGGCCATGCCGATCGCCGCGCCACCGCCAAAGCCGATCAGCACGGCGAGCATCAGCGCGGTCGGCGCGCCCCTGAACCCGGCGATGCGATGCGCCAGTTCGATCGCGGCGGCGAATTCGGGCGGCGGCGCGACCAGCGTATCGAGACGGTCGCCCAGCGCGAGCGCGAGCAGCGCGCCGGCGCCGAAGGCGGGCGGGGCGCGGCGGATCCAGCGGCGATAGCGGGCGATCCGCGTCGTTTCGGTCGCCACCCCGCCGCCCCGGACATACCAGAAATAGGCCGCGAGCAGGCCGATCAGCAGCGCGAGGTTCAAGCGCGAACCGCGCGGGGTTCAGGCGGCCGGGGACCGCCGCGATGCGTGGCGAACGGGTCGCCGCCAGCCATCAGCCGTTGCGATGCTCGCCCTTGACCCAGCGCACCGTGCCGGAACTGGCGCGCATCACCACGCTTTCGGTGGTCATCCGGCCCTTCATCCGCTTGACGCCGTCGAGCAGCGACCCGTCGGTCACACCGGTCGCGGCGAAGATGCAGTCGCCCTTGGCCAGTTCCGACAGGTCATATTGCTTGTCGAGATCGGTGATGCCCCATTTGCGCGCGCGGCTGCGCTCATCCTCGTTGCGGAACAACAGCCGCCCCTTGAACTGGCCGCCGACACAGCGCAGCGCGGCGCAGGCCAGCACGCCTTCGGGCGCGCCGCCAGATCCCATATAGACGTCGATCGTCGTGTCGGGATCGGTGGTCGCGATCACGCCCGCAACATCGCCGTCGCCGATCAGCACGACGCCGCAGCCGATCTGGCGCAGTTCCGCGATCAGCTTTTCGTGGCGCGGCCGGTCGAGCACGCAGGCGATGATCTCGTTGGGGCGCACGCCCTTGGCCGCGGCGATCGCCTCGATATTCTGCGTCGCCGTCCGGTCGAGGTCGATGACATCGGCGCTGTAGCCGGGGCCGACCGCGATCTTGTCCATATAGACGTCGGGCGCGTTGAGCAGATTGCCTTCCTCGGCAATTGCCAGCACGGCGAGGCTGTTGGGCCCCGCCTTGGCGCAGATCGTCGTGCCTTCCAGCGGGTCGAGCGCGATGTCGATCCGTGGCCCCTTGCCGGGTGCGGCGCCGACCTTTTCGCCGATATACAGCATCGGCGCCTCGTCCCGCTCGCCCTCGCCGATCACGACGGTGCCGTCCATATAGAGTTCGTTGAGCGCGGCGCGCATCGCTTCGACCGCGGCGGCGTCGGCGGCCTTTTCATCGCCGCGCCCGACCAGGGTGGAGGCGGCGATCGCGGCGGCTTCGGTCACGCGGACCATTTCGAGCACAAGGACGCGGTCGAGAACCTGGCTGGCGGTCTGCATGGTGGTGGAAGCCCTCTCTCAAAAACCCTTCGCCTAGCGCCGATAGGAGCGCGGCGCGGCGATGTCGATGCTTGCCAACGCTGTCAGCGGACAAAATCGGCATTTTGCGCCGCTGTCGCCCGCGCCACGCCTATTCGCCGAGCAGGTGCATCCACATCGGTTCGCCCATCACGCTTTGCGATCCGCGCAGCTTGTCGAGCGCCTGGGCGACGCAGCGTTCGGGCCCTTCATGCGTGACGATGACCAGCAGCACGCTGCCATCGCCCGCCGCGCCGCGCTGGATCAGCGATTCGATCGATACCCCGGCATCGCGCATCGCCGCCGCGATCTCCGCCAGCACGCCGACCTTGTCGGGCACCGTGAAGCGCAGATAGGCGCGGCTGCGCCGGTCGCCGGTCTGTGCCGCCGCCTCGTCCGCCAGGCTGGTCGCGGGCATGGCATAGGGCGGGCCGAATTCGGTGCGCGCGATGTCGATCAGGTCGGCGACCACCGCGCTGGCGGTCGGCCCATCGCCCGCGCCCGCGCCCTGGAACAGCAGGCGGCCGACGAAATTGCCCTCCGCCACCACCGCATTGGTCGGCCCGGTGACATGGGCGAGCGGGTGGGCGAGCGGGACGAGATGGGGGTGCACCCGCTGAAACAGCCCGTTTGGCCCGAGATCGGCGATGCCGAGCAGGCGGACGCGATAGCCGAGCGCCGCCGCCTCGGCGATGTCGGCGGCAAGCAGGTCGCGGATGCCGCCGATCGCGACATCGCCGAACGCCGGCTGGGTGCCGAAGGCGAGGCTGGCGAGGATCGACAATTTGTGCGCGGCATCGACGCCGTCGATGTCGAAGCTGGGATCGGCTTCGGCGAACCCGGCAGCCTGCGCCTGTGCCAGCACATCGGCGAAGTCGCGCCCCTCTGCCTCCATCTTCGACAGGATGAAATTGCAGGTGCCGTTGAGGATGCCATAGACGCGGTCGATCTGGTTGGCCGCCGCCCCTTCGCGCAGCCCCTTGATCACCGGCACCCCGCCCGCGACGGCGGCTTCGAATTTGAGGCCGATATCGGCGGCCTCCGCCAACTGGGCGAGTTCCAGGCCGTGATGCGCGATCATCGCCTTGTTGGCGGTGACGAACGCCTTGCCGCCCGACAGCGCGGCGCGGGCCAGCGCCAGCGCGGGACCGTCCGATCCGCCGATCAGCTCCACCACGACATCGGCATCGGGATGATGGGCCAGCTGCGTCATGTCGTCGACCCAGTCGAACCGGGCGATGTCGACGCCGCGATCCTTGGCCCGGTCGCGCGCGCTGACCGCGACAATTTCGATCCGCCGCCCCGCGCGCCGCGCGATCAGATCGGCATTGGCGTCGATCAGGCGGATGACGCCCGCGCCAACGGTGCCCAGTCCAGCCAATGCTACGCGAAGCGGTTGCGTCATCTCGTCCTCCGGCCGCTCCCGCTAACGGATGCCGGGGAAGCCGCAAGCCAATTATTTCTTGATAAGGCCAATCTCGACCAGCCGTTCGTGCAGATAATCATGCGCGGTGATCGGCTGGGGATAGCGATCGGGCCGATCGGCGCTGATCGTGCCGGGCAGCGTTTCGATCAGAAAATCGGGCGCCGGATGCAGGAAGAACGGCATCGAATAGCGCGACCGGCCCCGCCGTTCGGGCGGCGGATTGACGACGCGATGGGTGGTCGATGGCAGGACATGGTTGGTCAGCCGTTGCAGCATGTCGCCGACATTGACGACCATCGCGCCCTCGGGCGGCTTGACCGGCAGCCAGCGTCCGTCGCGATCGAGCAGCTCCAGCCCCGCTTCCTCGGCGCCCAGCAGCAGGGTGATGAGATTGATGTCCTCATGCGCGCCCGCGCGCACGTTCGGCGCATCGTCGGTGACGGGCGGATAATGGAGCAGGCGCAGCACCGAATTGCCGTCCTTCACCGCCGGGTCGAACCAGTCGGGGGCAAGGCCCAGATGGCGCGCGATCGCCGACAACAGCCTGTCGCCCGCCTCGTCCAGCGCGGCGAACAGGGTGAGGAAGGTGTCGCGGAACCCCTGCGGCGCGTCGGGCCAGATGTTGGGCGCCATCTGCGCGGCGAAGCGATGGTCCTGCGGCAGTTCGCGACCGATATGCCAGAATTCCTTGAGGTCGACATATTGCGCGCCCTTGGCGATTTCCGTCTTGAACGGGGTATAGCCGCGCGCGCCGCCGCCGCCCGCGACGAAATAGCGGCGCTTTTCCGCTTCGCTGAGGTCGAAAAAGGCGCGGGTCATCGCCCAGGCGCGCTCGACCACCGCATCGGGCACGCCATGGCCGCTGACCATGGCGAAGCCGAACCGTTCGAACGACCCGCCGAGCGCGGCGGCGAATCCGTCGGGATCGCGCGCCTGATCGCTCATGTCGATCAGCGGCACTTGCGCGAGCAGCGTTTCGTTCATCGGGCCAAACCTTCCACCTCATGAGTCTGCCGGGAAATAGCCCGTCGCCGCGTGCGCGAACAGGGGGCGCGAACAGGGGGCGCGAACAGGGGGCACGAACCGGCGCGGACAAGCCCAACGGACCAAAAGAAAAACTTGGCCGCGGCAGGGGGTGACGCGCCGGTTGCGATCCGGCATTGGCGAGCGATGAACGCCCCCCGACATGCAACGGCCGACGATGGCGGCAACCGATCGCCGCTGCCGATGGCCGAATTCGTCGCGCTGGTCGCGTCGATCATGGCGCTGACGGCGCTGGGCATCGATTCGATGCTGCCCGCGCTGCCGACCATTGCCGACGAGCTGGGCGTGGCGATCGCCAACCACCGCCAATATGTCATCACCGCGTTCATGCTCGGCTTTTCGGTCGCGCAGCTGGTGCACGGGCCGCTGTCCGACCGGTTCGGGCGCAAGCCGGTGCTGATGCTCGCGCTCGGCTTTTATGTCGTGACCAATATCATCGCGGCGTTTTCGCAGCGTTTCGAGCTGTTGCTCGTCGCGCGCGCCGCCAGCGGCGTCGCGGTCGCGGCGGGGCGGGTGGTGACGGTGGCGCTGGTCCGCGACTGTTTCCAGGGGCGGGCGATGGCGCGGGTGATGAGCCTTGCCTTCATGGTGTTCATGGTCGTGCCGGTGCTGGCGCCCGCCTTTGGGCAATTGATGATCCTGGTGTTCGGATCGTGGCGGCTGATCTTTGGCGGCATCGCGGCGGTGGCGGCGATGGTGCTGATCTGGTTCACGACGCGGATGCCCGAAACCCGTGACCAGGCGCAGCGCCAGCCGTTCAGCATGTCGGCGATCCTGCACGGCTATGGCGTGATGCTGCGCGATCGCTGGGCGGTCGGCTACACGTTCGCCTCGGCGGCGATCATGGGGTGTTTCTTCGCCTTTGTCGGTTCGATCCAGCAGATCGTCTATGACGTGTTCGACCGGCCCGAACTGCTTACCCTGGTGTTCGCCGCGGTGGCCGGGTTCATGGCGCTGGGCTCGTTCCTCAACTCGCGGCTGGTGATGCGGTTCGGCATGCGGTTCCTGTCGCATCTGGCGATGGTGGTGACGGTGGTGTTCGCGCTCGCGCACCTTGCGGTCGCGCTGTCCGGCGCCGAAAGCCTGTGGCTGTTCATCATTCTGCAGGCGCCGATGATGGGGGCGATGGGATTGGCGACCGCCAATTTCTCGGCAATGGCGATGGAAAATATGGGCGAGGTGGCCGGCACCGCCTCCAGCCTGCAGGGCTTTATCGGCACGATGAGCGCCGCCGTGTTCGGCGCGGTGATCGGACAGGCGTTCGATGGCACCACCGTGCCGCTCTATATCGGTTTCACCGCGCTTGGGCTGATCGCGCTCGCGATCGTGTTCGTCACCGAGCGCGGGCGGCTGTTTCGTCGCAACTGACGCGGTTCGTCGCATCGCCGCGGAACCGCGCCGTCGCCGCGCCGTTCGCGTCTCCAGACATGGATGGAGGCTGTAATGGGCGGCTATCGCGACGATGGATATGACGAGGACGGCTATGACGAAAGCCAGCGCGCCGAGATATTGGAGGCGACGCGCGGCGGCCCCGGCGACGGCACGATCCAGATCGACCTCGACCCCGATCTGGGCGAGGACCCCGATGCGCTGGATGAGGATGACGACGACATCGCCATGGCGCTCGACGAAGGCGCCGCCGCCGATGGTGACGACACGCGCGAGGCTTGACGCATCGGCGCGCGGCGTCGAGCATCGCCCGCCGGAGGTGGTGCGATGGCGAATGACGGGCGGATCGATGCCTATATCGAACAACAGGCCGATTTCGCGCGGCCGATCCTGACCTGGCTGCGCGCGCGCGTCCATGCCGGATGCCCCGACGTCGAAGAGGGGATCAAATGGGGCATCCCGGCCTTTGGTCACAAGGGGCGGCGGCTGGCGCATATGGCGGCGTTCAAGCGCCATGCGACCTTTGGCTTCAGCTATCGCGAACAGCTGGCGACCGGGCGGGAGGGCGAGGCGATGGGTCAATTCGGCCGGATCACCGCGCTCGACGAGCTGCCCGGTGCCGCAGCGATCGAGGCGATGGTGCGTGAGGCGGTGGCGCTGATCGACGCCGGACAATCGCCGAAACGCGCGGCCAGACCGCCCAGGCCCGAAGCGGAAATTCCGGCGATACTGGTCGAGGCGCTGGCCCGCGATCCGGTTGCGGCGGCCAATTTCGACGGCTTTTCACCCAGCTGCCGCCGCGAATATTGCGAATGGATCGGCGAGGCGAAGCGCGACGCCACGCGCGAAAAGCGGCTGGCCGAGGCGATGGGCTGGATCCGCGAGGGGAAGAAGCGCAGCTGGAAATATGAGCGTCCGTGAAAAGAACGGCTTTCCATTTGCGCTTCATTCCCGTTATGTTATGTTATAACCTCCAACAAGGGAGGTGCATATGGCCCAGTCTGTCGTTGCGCGTAATCCGGAGCCGCTGTCGGCGATCAACATCACCCCGCTGATCGACGTGATGCTGGTGCTGCTGATCATGATGATCCTGACCATCCCGATCGCGAGCCACAAGATACCGATCGACCTGCCCAACCAGGCACCGGTGACGCCGTCGCCGGAGACGCCGCACCGCCTGGAAATCGCAGAGACCGGCGCGTTGAGCTGGGACGGCCGCGCGATCCGCGATGCCGAATTGGCGGCCCTGCTCGCGAGCAGCGTGCGCGAAGGCGGCGTGCTGCACCTCAAGACCGATCCGGGGACGAGCTATCGCCGGTTCAACCTGGTGCTGGCGGACGTCAAGCGGGCGGGCGTCACCCGGCTCGGCTTTATCGGCCACGAACAGATGGCCTTTTGATCGTCGACGATTGCCGCGCCGTGGTTTGACCTTTACGTCAAGTGCATGAACCGCTTCACCGTCCAGATCACCGCGGCGCCCGCCGACATCGATGAGCTGGGCCATGTCAACAATGCGGTGTGGGTGCGCTGGATCCAGGACGTCGCCGTCGCGCACTGGCATGCCGTCGCGCCGCCCGAACATCGCGACGCCTATGTCTGGATGGTGACGCGGCACGAGATCGACTATCGCGGCAATGTGCGGGCGGGCGAGGCGGTCGTCGCCGAAACCTGGGTGGCCGAACCGCCGCGCGGGGCGCGGTTCGACCGTCATATGCGGTTTACCGGCATGGACGGCAAGGTGAAGGTGGCGGCGGTGTCGACCTGGGCGTTGATCGACCGGGCGAGCGGGCGGCTGTTGCGCGTGCGGCCCGACATCGCGGCGCCGTTCCTGGCCGGGCCGGACGGGTGAGCGACCCCGCCATCCTCAACTGGCGGCGGATCGACGCGCGGCTGACCACATCGGGCCAGCCGGATCTGGCCGGGCTGGCGGCGTTGCGCGACCTGGGGGTGCGGCATGTCATCAACCTTGGCCCGCACGACCATGAACGCGCGCTGCCCGACGAGCCGGGGGCGCTCGCCGCGCTGGGGATCGGTTACACCCATATCCCCGTGCCGTTCGACGCCCCGTCGGACGACCATTATGCCGATTTTTGCGCGGCGATGGCGGCGCATGACGCAGTGCCGGTCCATGTCCATTGCATCCTCAACGCGCGGGTGACGGCGTTTCTGACCCGCCATCGCCGCGAAACGCTGGGGATGACGGCGCAGGCCGCGCGCGCGCCGATGGACAGCGTGTGGCAGCCGGGGGGCGTATGGGCGCGCTTTGTCGGCGATGCCCATAATATCGACGCGCCGCATCGTTATGCGGGCCGCGACTATCCGGTGCCGGTCAGCCTGAATTTCTGAGCGCGGTGGCGATCGCGTTGATCGACAACAGGATGCCCTGTTCGATCTGCGGATCGGTTTCGCCCGCGCGATGCCGCTTGAGCAGTTCGACCTGCAACAGGTTGAGCGGCTCGACATAGGGCAGGCGCAGCTTGATCGAGGTTTCCAGCGCCGGGTGCTTTTCGAGCAGCCGCGTCTGGCGCGTGATTTCGAGCAGCTGGTCGTGCGTCATCGCCCAGCCGTCGCGGATGCGCGCGAAAATGGCGTCGCCCATCGCGCGATCCTCGACCAGTTCGGCATAGCGCGCCGCCAGCGTCATGTCCGATTTGGCGAGCACCATTTCCATATTGGCGAGCGTTGCGGCGAACAACGGCCAGCCCGCCGCCATTTCGCGCAGCAGCCCGCGATCGGGAAAGGCGGTCAGCGCCGCGCCGACGCCATACCAGCCGGGCAGCATCACCCGCGCCTGCGCCCAGCTGAACACCCAGGGGATCGCGCGCAGATCCTCGATCGCGTCGGATTTCTTGCGGCTGGCCGGCCGGCTGCCGATCTTCAGCCCGGCAATTTCGGCGATCGGCGTCATCTGGCGGAAAAAGGTGGTGAAGCCGTCGGTGCCGTAAACCAGGTCGCGATAGGCGGCAAAGGCGGTGCCAGACAGCGTTTCCATCGCGCCTTCGAACCGCGCGGCATCGGCTTCGCTCAGCCGCTGCGGTTCCAGGCTGGCGAGCAGGGTTGCCGACGCCATCGCCTCCAGATTGGTCGCGGCGCTTTCGCGCGTGCCGTATTTGGCGGCGATCACCTCGCCCTGTTCGGTGATGCGGATGCGCCCCTGAACCGTGCCGGGGGGCTGGGCCTGGATCGCCTGGAACGACGAACCGCCGCCGCGCCCGACCGCGCCGCCACGCCCGTGGAACAGCTGCATCCCGATGCCCGCTTCCTCGAACACCGGGCGCAGCGCCGTCGATCCCTTGGACAGCCCCCAGGTGGAGGTGAGATAGCCGCCATCCTTGTTCGAATCGGAATAGCCGATCATCACTTCCTGATGCCCGCGCGCGCGCGAAATCGCGGCGATTTCGGGCAGCGCGAACCAGGCGCGCATGATGTCCGGCGCGGCTTCCAGATCGCCGATCGTCTCGAACAGCGGCACCGCCATGATGTGCGCGGTGGGCGTTTCGCCGGGGATATACAGGCCCGCTTCCTTGAGCAGGATGTTGACCTCCAGCAGGTCGGACACCGATTGCGCCATCGACACGATATATTGGTCGATCGCATTGCGGCCATATCGCTGATGCGCCTGTGCCGCGGCATGAACGATGGCGAGTTCCGAGGTCGTTTCCTCGCTATAGCGCGCATAGCGGCTGGTCAGCGGGCGCGGGCTGGCGAGTTCGCGGCGCAGCAGCGCGATGCGCGCATCCTCGTCCAGCGCGGCATAATCGGCCTCGACGCCCGCCACCTTGAGCAATTCGCCGACGACGCGCGCGTGCACCGCGCTGTTCTGACGCATGTCGAGCGTGGCGAGGTGAAAGCCGAAAATGTCGACCGAGCGAATGAGCCGCCCGAGCGCGCCGCTCGACGCCAGCGTCTGTCCGCCATGGCCGGCCAGGCCATGCGCCACCACCGCCAGATCGGCGCGGAACGCCGCCGGATCGGCATAGGGTTCGCCGGTCAGCGGGCCGGGGCGCGGCGCGTCCTTGCCGGTCAGGTCGCGATAGGTGGCGGCGAGCCGCGCATAGATGCCGGACAGCGCGCGGCGATAGGGTTCGTCGGCGCGGCTTGCCGCCTGATCGCCGCTGCGGTCGGCCAGGATCGCGACCTCCGGATCGATTTCGGCATGGATGGCGGAAATCGAAAGTTCGGCGCCCAGCGCATGCACCGCGTCGAGATAATGGGCGAGCACAGTTTCGGCCGATCGCGCCAGCGTCAGCCGCAGCGTTTCGGCGGTGACGAACGGATTGCCGTCGCGGTCGCCGCCGATCCAGTTGCCGGGGCGCAGAAATGCGGGCACGCGGCTGCCCAGCGCGCGGTCCCACCGGGCATAGAGCGCCGGGAGCGTCGGCAGGAACACGTCGCGCAGATAGCTGAGCGCGGTTTCGATCTCGTCGGCGACATAGAGCCGTTCGAACCGCAGCACGCGCGTCTGCCACAGCAACGCCACCTGTCGCACGATCGCTTCGTCGACCAGATCGCCGTCGGGCGTTTCGGCGATGCCGCCATCGCGCAGCGCCATCAGCTGCGCGATGCGGTTGCGATGGTCGATCATTGATTTGCGCCGCACCTCGGTCGGGTGGGCGGTCAGCACGGGCGACAGCAGCGCGTGATCGAGCAGCGCGGCGACCTGATCCGCGCCGATGCCATGATCCTTCAGCCGCGCGATGGCATGTTCGACATCGGCGTCGGGATCGGCGGCGAACCCCTGACGATCCTCAGCCAGGTTGGCGAGCATCGAGAACAGCATGAAGCTGCGCACGAAATCGAGCGTCTCGTCCAGATTGAGGTCGTCCAGCCCGGAACCGATCGCATCGGCTCCGGCGACGCCGCGATGGCGGTCGACCGATGCGGCGCGGATATATTCGATCCGTTTGAACAGATCCTCGCCACCATAGGCGCGGATGACATCGCCCAGCACGCGGCCGAGGAAGCGGATGTCGGGATTATTGGCAATAGCCGGGGAGGAAGCCATGCCCCGCTGCTGCACTGCATCATGGAAGCCGTCAACCTTTCGCCGCCCGCGATTGCAAAAATCGCGGGCGATCCTGGCGGTGTCGACGATGACTCCGGGCGATGCGGCGGGTTCAGCCGGGGTGCGGCGGGGGCGCGTGGTCGTCGATCCGCCGCCGGAAGGTTTCGGGCAGGAACATGAGCCCAATCACCAGCGTCAGCACCGCGACCGTCACCGGATACCACAGGCCGTAATAGATATCCCCGGTCGCCGCGACCATGGCAAAGGCGATGGTCGGCAGGAACCCGCCGAACCAGCCATTGCCGATATGATAGGGCAGCGACATCGCGGTATAGCGGATGCGGGTCGGAAATATTTCGACCAGCAACGCCGCGATCGGGCCGTAAACCGCGGTGACGAGCAGCACCAGCCAGAACAGCAGCGCGACGATCAGCGGTTTGTTCATCGCCGCAGGATCGGCGGCGGCGGGATAGCCGGCGGTGGCCAGCGCCGCCTTCACCTCGGCCTGAAAACCGGCGATGGCGGCGCCGCGTTCGACCGGTTCCAGCCCGTCGGGCTGGGGCGCGGCGATCTCGGTCGCGCCGATCCGCACGATCGCCCCCTGATCGGGATTGCCGCGCACGCTGGCATAGGGGATGCCCGATTTGGCGAGCGCCGATTTGGCGATGTCGCACCCGGTTGTGTCGAACCTGTTCTTGCCCACCGGATCGAACTGAAAGGCGCAGCTGTCGGGATCGGCCTGAACCGTCACCGGGGCGGCGGCTTGCGCCGCGGCGAGCGCGGGATTGGTCGCGGCGGTCAGCGCGTGGAAGGTCGGAAAATAGGTGAGCGCGGCGAGCGCGCAGCCGGTCAGGATGATCTTCTTGCGCCCGATCCGGTCGGACAGCCAGCCGAACACGACGAAAAAGGGTGTCGCCAGCACGAGTGCGATCGCGATCAGGATATTGGCGGTCGCGCCATCGACCTTCATCGTCTTTTCAAGGAAGAACAGCGCGTAGAACTGGCCGGTATACCAGACCACCGCCTGTCCCGCGACCGCGCCGGTCAGCACGATCAGCACCAACCTGAGGTTGCGCCACTGGCCAAAGGCTTCGGTAAAGGGCGCCTTGGACGCCGTGCCCTCGTCCTTCATCTGCTGGAATACCGGGCTTTCCGACAGCTGCAGCCGGATCCACAGCGAGATGCCGAGCAGCAGGATCGACACGAGGAAGGGCAGGCGCCAGCCCCAGTCGGCGAACGCCGCTTCGCCCAGCGCGGTGCGGATGCCGATCACCACCAGCAGCGCCGCGAACAGGCCGAGCGTCGCGGTGGTCTGGATCCAGCTGGTGAACAGGCCGCGTTTGCCCTCTGGCGCATGTTCGGCGACATAGGTGGCGGCGCCGCCATATTCGCCGCCCAGCGCCAGCCCCTGAACCAGCCGCAGCGCCACCAGCAGGATCGGCGCGGCGACGCCGATGCTGGCGTAGCTGGGCAGGATGCCGACGGCGAAGGTCGCAAAGCCCATCAGGCCCATGGTGACGAGGAAGGTGTATTTGCGCCCGACCAGATCGCCGAGCCGCCCGAACACCAGCGCCCCGAACGGGCGCACCGCGAACCCGGCGGCAAAGGCGCCGAGCGCCAGGATGAAGCCGGTGGTTTCGTTCACCCCGGCGAAGAATTTGGCGGAAATGACCGTGGCGAGCAGGCCGTAAAGGTAGAAATCATACCATTCGAACACGGTGCCGAGCGACGAGGCGATGATCACCTTGCGCTCGCTCTGGCGTGGCGATGCTGCCGTTGCGGTCATCCTGCTCCCCCCAAATTCGTATTTCGCGGGATGGTGGCGGGATTTTCGCGGCGCGTCGAGGGGCCGGGTGATTTCGGCCCGGTCGGGCGCGTGATCAGTCGACGAGCAGCGCCAGGCTGACCCGTGCGGTGCCGGTGCGGTGCATGCCGATCGCGCGCGCGGCGGCGTGGGACACGTCGATGATCCGCCCGCGCGCGAACGGCCCGCGATCGTTGATCCGGACGATCACGCTCTGCCCGGTGGCGAGGTTGGTGACGCGCATCCGGCTGCCGAACGGCGCGGTGCGATGCGCGGCGGTCAGCGTGTCGGGATCGCAGGTTTCGCCATTGGCGGTGCGGTTGCCCGCAATCTCGCGGCTGAAATAGCTGGCGGTGCCCGAACCAAGCTCGGCGCCCGACCCCAAATCGATGGGCGCGCGGACACCGAAATCGGCAGGCAGGTTGAAATCGTCCTGGGCGAACGCCGGAGCGGTGGCGGGCAAGGCCGCCGTCATCGCCATCAGTGCGAACAATGCCCGCATGCTCACGTCCCCGTTTGACGGGGCCATCAAGCAGCGGCGGCGATGTCCGGCAAGCCGGTCAGCGCCGCCTTGCCCCGAATTTGCGATCAGACGTCGAGATTGGCGACGCTGAGCGCATTTTCCTGAATGAATTCGCGCCGCGGTTCGACGACATCGCCCATCAGCCGGGTGAAGATCTCGTCCGCGACATCCGCCTGGTCGATCGCGACCTGCAGCATCGACCGGTTCTGCGGATCGAGCGTGGTTTCCCACAGCTGTTCGGCGTTCATTTCGCCCAGCCCCTTGTAACGCTGGATCGACAGTCCCTTGCGCCCAAAGGCCAGCACCGCGTCGAGCAGCTGCGACGGGCGCGACACCAGCGTTTCGCCCTTGGCCAGCGCGACCGGTTCGCCATCGCCCTCGCCATCCTCGGGCACGGTTTCGGCTTCGGCAACGCTCGCCGCCTTGGACGAGACCAGCTTGGCGGGATGCAGATAGCTGCCCGCTTCCTCGGCGGCGAGCGCGTGCAGCTTGCGCGCCTCCGCCGACAAAAGGAACGCGGCTTCGACGATATGATGGTCGGTGACGCCGCGCCACAGCCGTTCGAAATGATAGCCGCCATCCTCGGTCACGCGCGCCGACCAGCGCGCCTCGGCGTCGGATGCGTCGAGATGCGCGACCACCGTGTTCAGGCGCAGCGCGCGTTCGTCGGGCGCGGCGCCGGGGTTCAGCGCGCCGCCCAGCGCCAGCGCCTCGATGATCGTCGGATCGTAGCGGCGCGGGACATAGCGCATCAGCGTGCGCATCCGCCGCGCATGATCGACCAGGCCGCGCAGATCATCGCCGCTGCGCTGGCCCGCCGGACCATCGAGCATCGTGCCGGCGATCCCGGCATCGACCAGATACTGATCGAGCGCGCCATCGTCCTTCAGATAGACTTCGCTGCGCCCCTTGCTCGCCTTGTAGAGCGGCGGCTGGGCGATGAAGAGGTGCCCCGCCTCGATGATCTCGGGCATCTGGCGATAGAAGAAGGTGAGCAGCAGCGTGCGGATATGCGCGCCGTCGACATCCGCGTCGGTCATGATCACGATCTTGTGATAGCGCAGCTTTTCCAGCTTGAAATCGTCGCGCCCGATGCCGGTGCCCATCGCCTGAATCAGCGTGCCGATCTCGCGGCTCGACAACATCCGGTCGAACCGCGCGCGTTCGACGTTCAGGATCTTGCCGCGCAACGGCAGGATCGCCTGATAATGGCGATCGCGGCCCTGTTTGGCCGATCCGCCGGCCGAATCGCCTTCGACCAGGAACAGTTCGGACTTGGCCGGATCGCGCTCCTGGCAATCGGCCAGCTTGCCGGGGAGCGAGGCGATGTCCATCACCCCCTTGCGCCGGGTCAGCTCGCGCGCCTTTTTCGCCGCTTCGCGCGCGGCGGCGGCGTCGATCACCTTCTGCACGATCTGCTTGGCGACGGCGGGATTTTCCTCCAGCCATTCGGCCAGCTTGTCGGCCATCAGGCTTTCGAGCGGCTGGCGCACCTCGCTGCTGACCAGCTTGTCCTTGGTCTGGCTGCTGAACTTGGGATCGGGCAGTTTGACCGACACGATCGCGGTCAGCCCCTCGCGCATGTCGTCGCCGGTCAGGCTGACCTTTTCCTTCTTGAGCAGCCCCGACTTGTCCGCATAGCCGTTGAGCGTGCGGGTCAGCGCGGCGCGAAACGCGGCGAGATGGGTGCCGCCGTCGCGCTGCGGAATGTTGTTGGTGAAGCAGAGGACGTTTTCATAATAGCTGTCGTTCCACTCCAGCGCGACGTCGATGGTGACGTCGTCGCGAGTGCCGGCGATGGCGATCGGATCGGGCATCAGCGACGTCTTGTTGCGATCAAGCCATTTGACGAAGGCGGCGATCCCGCCTTCATAGAACAGCTCGACCTCCTTCAGTTCCTCATGCCGCGCGTCGCGCAGGATCAGGCGGACGCCCGAATTGAGGAAGGCGAGCTCGCGATAGCGATGTTCCAGCTTGTCGAAATCATATTCGGTGATCTTGAACGTCGCGGGGGATGCGAGGAAGGTGACGCGCGTGCCCTTCTTGCCGTCCGCGGGGCCGATCACCTTCAGCGGCGCTTCGGCATCGCCATGGCGAAAGCGCATATAATGTTCTTCGCCGTCGCGCCAGATGTTGAGGTCGAGCCATTCGGACAGCGCGTTGACCACCGACACGCCGACGCCGTGCAGCCCGCCCGACACCTTATAGGCATTGTCGTCCGACGTATTCTCGAACTTCCCGCCCGCGTGCAGCTGGGTCATGATCACTTCGGCCGCCGACACGCCCTCCTCGGCATGGATGCCGGTCGGGATGCCGCGGCCATTATCCTCGACGCTGACCGATCCGTCGGCGTTGAGCGTGATCAGGATCAGGTCGCAATGCCCCGCCAGCGCCTCGTCGATCGCATTGTCCGAAACCTCGAACACCATGTGATGCAGCCCCGACCCGTCATCGGTGTCGCCGATATACATGCCGGGGCGTTTGCGCACCGCATCCAGACCCTTGAGCACCTTGATGCTGTCGGCGCCGTAGCTGTTCGCGTTGGGAGAGGATTCGGGGGTGTTCGTATTGTCGGATGCCATGCCGAGCATATAGGGAAGCATGCCATGATAGGGAAGAAAAATGCAGGTGGACCCGACACTGGACGACGACATCGGTCGCTATAATCACGCACAGGCGCAACCGTGGCGCGCCATCTGTGACCGGTTGCGCAACACGATCGATCGCGCGCTGGTCGAGGCGACGTCGAAATGCTGGCATGGCGGGCCGGTCTGGTTCCTGTCGGGCAACCCCATCGTCGGCTATTGGGTCCGCAAACAACGGGTGCAGCTGCTGTTCTGGAGCGGCCAGTCGTTCGCCCGGCCCGGCCTGATCCCCGAAGGCAAGTTCAAGGCGGCGGAAATCAGCTTTGGCGAGGCCGACGCGATCGACGAGGCCGCGCTGGCGGCATGGCTGGGCGAGGCGCGGGCGATCCAGTGGGACTATAAGAATCTGGTGAAGCGAAAGGGCGAGCTGCGGCGGCTCACCCCCGCCGACTGAGGCTCAGCCGCCGCCCGGCCCCTTCTTTTCATGGCCGTGGCCGATCGGCATCTTCTGTTCGCCGCGCGGGCTTTGCGTCCAGTCGATACGATACAGGTCGAAGCGGCGATCGGTCAGGTTGCGCACCGTCCCCTCGGCCCGCGCCCAGGTCAGATCGGCCAGGTTGACGTCGGCGATGGTCAGCGTCTCGATATTCTCGCTCGCCTCCGCCGCGATGCCGTCGCGGGCGAAGGGGAAATCGCACGGCGTCAGGATGCAGCTTTGCGCATATTGAATGTCCATATTCTCGACGCCGGGCAGGTTGCCGACATTGCCGCTCATCACCACGAAACACTGGTTCTCGATCGCGCGCGCCTGGGCGCAATAGCGCACGCGCATATAGCCCTGGCGGCTGTCGGTGCAGAAGGGGACGAAGATGATCCGCGCGCCTTCATCCACCAGCCGCCGCGCGAGTTCGGGAAATTCGCTGTCGTAACAGATCAGCACGCCGATCGGTCCGCAATCGGTCTGGATCACATCGACGCCGTCGCCGCCCTTGATCTTCCACCAATAGGCTTCGTCGGGGGTCGGGTGGATCTTTTCCTGGGCATGGACCGATCCGTCGCGCAGGCAGACATAGGCGACGTTCTGGATCTCGCCATCGTCGGTATAGGTCGGGTGCGACCCGCCGATGATGTTGACATTGTAGGACAGCGCCAGGTCCGACAGCCGGTCGACCAGCGGCTTGCGCCAGCTGGTCAGCCGGTCGATCGCCTGGGCCGGTGACAGGTCGCGATCCTCGAATGAGAGCAGCGACAGGGTGAACAGTTCGGGGAACACCACGAAATCGGCGCGATAGTTTGACGCGACATCGACGAAATATTCGACGTTGCGCATGAACTCGTCGAAATCGGCGACGGCGCGCGCCTGCAACTGGACGGTGGCGAGCCGCACACTTTCGATGTCGCGCGGCACGCGATGGGTCGGCGCTTCGTCGGGGTCGACATAGGGGTTGCGCCAGATCATGTGCGCGGCATGGCCGCCCGACGGTTTGTCCTCGGGCAGATAGTCGCGCAGCACGCCGATCGGGCGAAAGCCGTTGGCGATCTGAAACCCCAGCGTCGGGTCGCGCATTTCGCCCGCAACTACCTGTTCGACATAATCTTCCGGTCCATCGACCTTGGCCAGCGAGCGGCGGAAATTGGGCATGCGCGCGCCGAACACGATGCCCTTCAGGTCCAGCCGTTCGACCAGCACGCGGCGCGCGTCATAAAGCCGCTTGCCGATGCGCAGCCCTCGCTGCTTCGACGCGACGACCATTTCATAGCCGTAGAGCCAGTCGCCGGTCGGATCGTGGCGGCTGCCAAAGCCGTTGCCGGTGATCGATTCCCAGTCGTGCGGGGCGAGCGCGACCTCTTCGTCGATGCGGCTGGCGGCACAATAGCCGACCACTTCGCCTTCATAGAGCGCGACGAACACCCCTTCGGGATAATTGTTGATATGGCCGCGGATCATCCCCGCGGTGTAGTTTTCGACATTGCGATAGGTTTTGCGGGTCAGCGCCAGGATGCCGGGAATATCGCCGGGTGTGGCGTTGCGGATTTCGAGCTTTGCGGGGGTGCGACGGGTCATCGATGTTCGATAAAGCGCGCGGGGCGGTAAAGTTCAACCGTCCGTGATTTCCCCATCGCGCAGCCGATAGCGCGTGGCCGGCGCAGGAACGGCGTCGAACAAGGCGGCTTCGGTGCCGGTCATCCACACCTGGCCCTTGCCCGCCAGCCGTTCGAACAGCGCGGCGCGGCGGCGCGGATCGAGATGCGCGGCGACCTCGTCCAGCAACAGGATCGGCGGGTTGCCGGTGCGATCGGCGACCAGTTCGGCATGGGCGAGCACGATGCCGAGCAGCAGCGCCTTCTGCTCGCCGGTCGAACACAGATGCGCGGGCTGATCCTTGGCGAGATGGACGACCGACAGATCCTGGCGATGCGGACCGGCCAGCGTGCGACCGGCGGCGGCATCGCGTGCGCGCCCCAGCCGCAGGTCGCGGGCGAGGTCGCCGATCGCCTCACCCGCCAGCGTCAGGCCCGCGCGCGCGAACGGCCCGTCCGCCTGTCCCGCAAGGCGGTCGGCGAGCGCGGCGGCGGCATCGCGGCGCGCGGCGTCGATGCTGGCGCCGTGATCGGCCATGCGCGCCTCCAGCGCGGTCAGCCAGTCGGGATCGGCGGGCTGGTCCGCGCCGAGCAGCCGGTTGCGCTCGCGCATCGCCGCGTCATAGCGGGCGGTGTGATGGGCATGGCCGGGGGACAGCGCCAGCGTCAGCCGGTCGAGAAAGCGGCGCCGTTCGCCCGCCGGTTCGACGAACAGCCGGTCCATCGCCGGGGTCAGCCACAACAGGGTCAGCCATTCGGCCAGGCTGGTCGCGGCGGCGGGCGCGCCGTTGATCCGCACGATCCGCCGTTCGGGCGCGGCGGGGCGGACGCCGGTGCCGATCTCTCCCCCGGATGCCAGCGTCGCGGCGACGCCGAACCCGCCATCGCCGCCCTGTCGCCGCATGTCCGACAGCGGCGCGCGGCGCAGCCCGCGTCCGGGCGCCAGCAGCGAGACGGCTTCGAGAATATTGGTCTTGCCCGCGCCATTGTCGCCGGTCAGCACGACGAAGCCGGACCCGGGGGCAAGCGCGGCGGCGCGGTGGTTGCGGAAATCGGTCAGGACAAGGCGGGTGACGGCCATGGCGCAGCCTGTAGCGCAGCAGCTTGCGGGCGGACAGCTTCTGTTCGATGGTGCGGTTGGGGAGACATGCGATGATGCGCCGCCTGTTGATGTCGTTCGCGCTGTTGCTGGCCGCCTGTTCCGCCGAACCGCCGGCGGACATGACCGCTTATTATGCCAAGCCGGACGGCATCGCCTTCACGGTCGCGGCGGCGGGCAATGGCGATGCGCGGGTCGAGGCGGGCGACATGACGCTGATCCGCAACCGCCAGGGCGATTTTCTGATCCAGCGCGATGCGCGTGGCGCCTATGCGGCGCGGGTCGACGATTATCTGGCGGTGCTCGATGAAAATCTGACCGACCGGACGCCGCCGGTTCAGCCCGATTACACCCTGTCGGCGACCGGCGCCGCGCGGGTGGCGGGGATCGACGGCGTGCGGTGGAATGTCCATCCGCGCGACACCCCCTCGCTGCCCGCGATCGATGCGGTCGTGACCTATGACGATCGCCATGCGTCGATCGGTCGGGGCGTGGCGCTTTATGCGCGGGTGCTGGTCGGGCGCAATTCGCGCAGCGCCGGATCGCCGCCGGGGCGGCTGGAGGCGGCGGTGCTGCGCCTGTTCGATCGCGGCACGGTGCTGCGCTTTGGCCAGGTGTTCGCGCTCGACCGGGTCGAATCCGGGGCGATCCCCGCCGAACGGTTCGCCGCGCCCGCGCCGCTCGACCGTGCCGCGCTCAAACGGCGGATGGCGGCGCGTTAGGACAGGCGGGCGGCTGGATCGCCGCCCGCCTGTCGCTTGCCTGGGCTATTTTTCCCGTTCGAACGCATCGCTGCCCATCTGCAGCCCGGTGACGGCACCGTCGGCGCCGATGGTGAAGCCGATCTGGGTTTCGCCAAAGACGCTCAGCAGGCTCGCGCTGCGCCAGCGTGCCTTGAACAGATTGGCGCGATCATGGTTCAGCACCGCGCTGGCGGTCGGACGGGCAAGGGTCAGCGCGCCATTCTCCAGCGCGACCTTGATCGGGCCGTAGAGCTTGCTGTTATAGTTGCCGGTATAGCTTGCGAGCGGGAGCGTCGCGGGTGACTTGGGGGCGGCCTGCGCGGCGCGGCGCGCCTCCTGCGCCGCCTTGGCCTTGTCCTCCTCCGCCTTGTATTTCGCGCTCCAGTCGGTCGCAGGGCCGCCGAGATAGGCGTCATAGATCTGCATCTGGATCGCCGTGACCAGCTGGGTCGGCAGGCGGTTGGTCAGCACCACGACGCCCAGATTTTCCTCCGGCATCATCGCCACCCCGGCACGCATCCCGTCGACCGCGCCGCCATGTTCGACCAGCTTGCGCCCGCGATAGTCGTGGACCATCCAGCCGAGGCCATATTCGTTGAACTGGCCATCGGCGTTGCGTGCGCGCTGGACCATTTGCCCGGCATGCATCACATCGACCGACGCCTTTGAAATCAGCTGCTTGCCCTCATATTTACCCTCACCAAGCTGCATCCGCACCCATTGCGCCAGATCGCGCGCCGATGCGTTGATCGATCCCGCGCTGCCGACATTGTCGACGTTGCGATAGGGAAAGGCGACCAGCTTGCCGTCGACCACGCCATGCGGCGTCGCGACATTCTGCAGCCCCGCCAGCGGCACGACGCTGGTATAGGACCGGGTCATGCCGAGCGGCGCGAAGATGCGCTTTGCGGTGAAATCGTCCCAGCTGGTGCCGGTGACGGCGGGGATGACCTCGCCCGCGGCGATGAACATTTCGTTCGCGTAGAGGAACCGGTCGCGAAACCCGGACATGTTGGTCTGAAAGCGCAGGCGGCGGAGGATTTCGTTCCGGTCGAACCCCGAACCGGTCCACAGCCAGCCCGATCCGCTGACATAGCCGGTGCGGTGCGCCAGCAGATCGCGGATGGTGACGTGATTGGTCAGATAGGGATCGCTGAGTTCGAAGACCGGCATGTAATCATGCACGATGCCGTCCCAGGCGACCTTCTTTTCATCGACCAGCATCGCCAGCGCCGCCGCCGTGAACGCCTTGGACGACGATCCGATCGCAAAGATAGTGTCGGCATCGACCTGCGCCGGCTTGCCGAGTTCGCGCACGCCGAAACCCTTGGCATAGATGATCTTGTCGTCCTTCACGATCACCACCGCGACGCCCGGAACGCCCCATTCGACCCGCGCCTTTTCGATGGCGGCCTCCAGCCCCGCCGTCACAAATGTCGGCGTTGCGGGCTTATTGTCGGTCTGGGCGGCGGCGGGCAGGGCGGTCATCGCCCCGGGCACCGCCAGCGCCAGCAGGCCCGCCGACCATGTCAGTGTCGTCTTTCGCAACATCGATACCATTGGCTCATCCCTCCAATATGACGACCGGCCACCGCGATCGGCGCGGTGGACGGCAATGCATCGGCCATAAATCGAAAGATGCGCGTGCCGGCATCGCCCGCACGCGCATCTCTCTTTCCTTACATGCTTTTCGCTTCAGGCAGCGGCGATCAGAACTTCACCCGCGCGCCAGCCGAAAAATAGCGTCCGACATGGTCGTAGGTGCCCGATTGCTGCGTTTCGAGCGGCGCCGTCTTGTCGAACAAATTGTTGACGTTGAGGAACATCGAGAATTGCTTGGCGACGCGGAACTGCGCGCCAAGATCGACATAGGTATAGGCGTCGAGCGTGCGCGACAGCGACCCGGTCGTCACGCCCGTCGTCGGGTTGGTCACGACCGCGTTGGTGTTGCTGGTCGGCCCGCCCGAGATATAGCGCAGGCGGATGTCCAGCCCGGCTTCCTCGGTCTGATAGGACAGGCTGACGCGACCGCGCACCCGTCCGCCAAGACCGGTGTTGGTCGTCACGGCGGTGCCGGTGTCGGTGATGTTGCGCAGGTTGTAGTTGACCAGACCGCGCAGGCTCAACGAACCCGGCGCATTGATCCCCAGATCCGCCAGCGACCGGCGATAGGCCACTTCGAAGTCATAGCCGCGCGTCGTCAGCGACTGCAGATTCTGGTAATAGACGAAGATCTGCGTGATCGTGTTGGTGGTCGGATCGCGGACGATATTGGCGCAGGCCCCGGCATTGCCCAGGCTGCAAGCCTGGGTCGTGGCGCTGGTGCCGAGCGTGGCGATCGCCCCGTCGATGCGGATGTCGTAATAATCCGCCGACAGGCGCAGCCCCGGCACGAAAGACGGCGAATAGGTCGCACCGAAGGTCAGCGTCTTGGCCGTTTCCGGGTTCAGCACCGGGTTGCCGCCGGTGATGACGCGGATGTTGGTGGGGTTGGGGACATAACCCGGCGTGCTGGCAAACTGCGCCGACTGGAAGTCCTGGCCCAGATTCTGGATACCGATCGCCTGCGGCGTGAACAGTTCCGGATCGATGCTGGGCGAGCGGATGTCCCGCGAACGCAGGCCGCGCAGCAACAGGTCGTTGAACAGCCGCACGGTGCCGCCGACCTTCCACGACCAGATGCCGCCGGTGTTGCTGTAATCCGAATAGCGCGCCGCGCCGTTCAGATCGACCTTGACCGTGTCGGTGAAGTCGAACAGCGGCACCGCGAGTTCGCCATAGGCTTCCTTGACGCTGAAGCTGCCGTTCAGGCCGTAGCTGAGCACCGGCAGCGAAAACTGGCCGATCGGATCGGTCGAGCTGATGCTCTGGCGCTGCCGCTCGCTGCGCCATTCGGCGCCGACCACGGCGGTAACGGTGCCGCCGGGTGCCCGGAACAGGTCCGCCTGAAGCTGCGCACCGGCCGAGTCGAGATAGGTCAGCGTCGAGCGGCTCTGCGTGCCGGTGGTGTAGGCGATCGCCGCATCCGACACATTGTTGGGGCCGAACGGATTGATCGGCGAACAGGCCGGATCGTCGTTCGCCGTCGTCGCATCGGCGTTGATCAGACAGGTCGGCACCCCGCCAACCAGTACCGAACTCAGCGCATTGTTATATCGCGCGGTCAAACGCGAATTGGTCAGCGATTCATCGCGGGTCGATTCGCCATGGCTGTAATGCGCGCGATATTTGAACGCGCCGCCGCCGAAGCTGCCGTCGATGCCGATCGCGCCTTCATAGCTTTGGCGCAGCGATTCCAGCCCCATCGTATATTCGTCCGAGAAATAGCGGGCGAGGGTGAAGCTGGTCTGCCCCGCCGCCGCCAGGCGATCGCGGATCGCCTGCGACAGGAAGGCATTGGTCGACTGGACCGTGAACACGTCGCTGAACACATAGAGGAACGGATAGTTGGATTCGGCGCGGCCATAGGACCCGTCGACCCAGATTTTGGCGTCGCCAATTTCGAAGCTGGCGCGGGCATATGCGGTGGCGCGTTCGACCGGGGTGTTCAGATAGATATTGTCATAGGTCGTCGTGCCGTCCTCACCACCGATCATCGTCCCGTTGAACTGGGCCGACCCGATCTGGGTGCCGCCGCGGAAATTGCGCAGCGTGCCGTCTGCGTTGAACACCTGTCCCGCCAGCACGCCGGTGCGGATCAGGCCGGGGATCGCGGTGTTGCCGAAGTTGACGTCCTCGACCAGCCGGGTCGTCAGATCGGTGGTGCTGGTCGGGTTTACGCGGACGGCGCCCGCGCCCAGGAACGGACGCGACAGGCGCCCTTCCGGCCCGATGCCTTCATCGTTCACATATTCGGCGCCGATCATGAAATGGCCGCGGCCATCGGCAAAGCTGGTGCCGAACGAGCCGTCGAAGCCATAACGAAAGCCATCGCCCAGCCCGGAAATGCCGGTCTGCGCGCCGACATTGAAACCGCTCAGCTGTTCGTTGAGGATGATGTTGACCACACCCGCGACCGCGCCCGAACCATAGGCCGCCGACGCGCCGCCGGTGACGATTTCGACCCGGCTGACCAGGTTGAACGGCACATAGTTGAGGTTGTTGTCGCCAATGAAGCGGCGCCCGTTGAGCAGGGTCAGCGTGCGCAGATTGCCCAGGCCACGAAGATCGACCGGCGCGGAACCCGAATTGTTGACGTTGCCGTTCGAATTCTGCGGCACCGTGGTCGGACGGACCTGCGGCTGATCGACCAGCACCTGCTGGATGTTGGTGCGCGCGCCTTCGGCCAGTTCGGCTTCGCCGATGATCGTGGTCGGCGTCGGCTGGTCAAAACCGTTCTTTTCGATGCGCGATCCGGTGACGACCAGGCCGGTATCGCTGGCCGCTTCGGGGTCGTCTTCGACCGGGGCGGTCTGTGCCATGGCGGTACCGGCATAGGCCAGCGACACGGCGATCGCGGCAAGGCTGCCTGCACGGCTAAAATGGTTGCGCGTCGGAATCCCAAACAACTTGACCATATAGTCCCCCAAATTTGGCCCGATCGGCATGATCGGACATTAATTTGACCGGAAGCTGACATATTATCCTGATCAGGACAACAGCTTTCATTCTTGAAAATGTAACGCAAGAAAACTGTTTCTAAACAGATATTTAAAATGAATTTCGCGCCAATTTCGGGCAGTTCATTCCGGTTTCCGTTGATACGACCGGCGAATTTTGCTGCACCTGCGGTATGGCGAGCGAATCTCCTCCAACGACTCCGGCGGCGCACCCAAAGCGCGTGTCTCCCGCCCGCCGGTCCCGCTGATCGATGCCATCGGCCAAAGGGTTGCAAATCGTCCCGATAGGAGAATATCAACCTATATGGAAAATCGACTCGCGCACGAAGCGCCGGTCGTTGCGGGAGGGAAGATGGTGCATCCGATCAAACGCCTGATCGCGCCTGCGTTGGCGATCCTGTCGGTCGGCGCTCTGGCCGGATCGGCACTGGTGCTGCCTGCGGCGGTCGCGCCCGTCCAGGCGCAGGCCGCGCGCACCGCCGACCGCCTGTCCGGCTATGTCGCGCAGGACGTGATGATCCCGATGCGCGACGGCGTGCGGCTGCACGCCCAGATCTGGCGCCCCGCCACTTCGACGGCAAAGCTGCCGATCATGATGACCCGGTCGCCCTATGGCTTCACCGCCGAACGGATCGACCGCGCGCTGGCCAAGGGCGGCAGCTATGGCGAACTGGCGCAGGACGGCTTCATCTTCGTGTTTCAGGATATTCGCGGGCGGTTCGGTTCCGAAGGCGAGTTCGTCAACCTGCGCCCCGCGCGCACCGCCGCCAACGGGATCGACGAAGCCACCGACACCTATGACACGATTGACTGGCTGGTGAAGAACCTGCCCGACAATAACGGCAATGTCGGCACGTTCGGGGTCTCCTATGGCGGCTGGACGGCGGCGGTCTCGGCGGCGAGCGGCCATCCCGCGCTCAAGGCGATTTCGTCCCAGGCCTCGCCCGAAGACATGTTCATCGGCGACGATTTCCATCACAATGGCGCGTTCCGGCTCGATTATGCCTGGTCGTGGGTGTCGGCGCTGGAAACCGACGGGCGGACGATGCAGCGGTTCGATTTCGGCACCGACGACGCCTATGACTGGTATCTGCGACAGACCGATCTCGCCAATCTCGACCGGCAGAAACTGGGCCGCTCGATGCCCAGCTGGCAGAATTTCGTCGCGCATCCGACCTATGACGATTTCTGGAAAAAGGGTCGCACCTCGCACATGATGCCCGCCAGGGTCGCGGTGCCCAATCTGATCGTCGCGGGCTGGTGGGATCAGGAGGATTTCTATGGCCCGATGCAGATCTATGCCAATCAGGAACGGGGCGACGACCGCAACCGTAACTATCTGGTCGTCGGTCCGTGGAACCATGGCGGCTGGCGCGGCGCGGGCAGCAGCTATGGCCCGTTCGACCTTGGCGCGGCGACCGGCGACTGGTTCCGCACCGCGATCGAACTGCCCTGGTTCCGTTACTGGCTGAAGGGGCAGGGCAAGCTCGACCTGCCCGAAGCATGGGTGTTCCAGTCGGGCAGCAACCGGTGGCAGCGCCAGTCGGGCTGGCCCGCCAAGAATGCCGTCACGCGCAACCTGTATCTGCGCGCCGGCGGTCGGTTGTCGTTCGATCCGCCCGAGCGCGGCGAGGCGGCGGACCGGTTCGTGTCCGATCCGGCCAATCCCGTGCCCTATCGCGACCGGTCGAACCTCAAACCGTTCATGCGGCCGGGGTCGAACTGGTCGACCTGGCTTGCCGACGATCAGGCGCCGTTCGCGCGGCGCAAGGACGTGCTGTTCTGGCAGACCGAACCGCTGGCGCAGGATGTGACGATCGCGGGCGACATCGCGGCGAAGCTGTTCGCCAGCACGAGCGGGACCGATGCCGACTGGGTGGTCAAGCTGCTGGATGTCCATCCCGACGATGCGAGCCAGCCCGCGGCGCTGCGCGGACGCCAGCGGATGATCGCCAATGACGTGTTCCGGGGCCGGTTCCGCACCAGCTATGAACGGCCGCAACCGATCGCCCCGGGCAAGGTCCTGCCCTATTCGATCGACCTGCATTCGGCATCGCATGTGTTCAAGAAGGGGCACCGCATCGCCGTGCAGGTGCAGAGCAGCTGGTTCCCGCTGATCGATCGCAATCCGCAGACCTTCGTGCCCGACATCCTCAAGGCCAGGCCTGCGGATTACAAGGCGCAGACCCACGCCGTCTTTCACACGCCGAGCTATCCGTCCGCGATTTCGCTGGACCTGGTGGCGAGCGCGCCATGACGTTTGTAACGACCCGCCGTGACGGAGATTCTGGACCGATGACGACCCGCTTTCGAAAGACAATCACCGGGATCGCGATGGCAGCGATGCTGGCGGGGCCGGTCGCGGCGCCCGCCGCGGCGCAGGATTATGCGAAATACAGCCCCGAAGCGCTCGAACGCGAAATGGCCGCGCTCGCCACCGCGCGGCTGACGGTGATGGTGCCGATGCGCGACGGCGTGCGGCTGTCGACCAATATCTTCACGCCCAAAGGGGCGAGTGGGCCGCTGCCGACGATCCTGTGGAAGACGCCGTATAACGAGCACAAGCTGCGCGGATCGACGCTGCGCTATGCGATCGAGGCGGTGAAGCGCGGCTATGTGTTCATCGTCCAGAGCGAGCGCGGCCGTTATTTTTCGGAGGGGAAATACGAGATTCTGGGCCATCCCCAGACCGACGGCTATGATACGCTGAGCTGGATCGCGGCACAGGACTGGTCGAACGGCAAGGTCGGGACGCTTGGCTGTTCCTCGTCCGCCGAATGGCAATTGGCGCTGGCGGCGATGAACCACCCGGCGCACGCCGCGATGGTGCCGATGGCGTCGGGGGCGGGGATCGGCAAGGTCGGCCGCTTCACCGAACAGGGCAAATGGTATACCGGCGGCGTGCCGCGCAACCTGTTCATGGTG
>CADEEK010000001.1:0-22334 GCA_902826325.1 uncultured Sphingomonadales bacterium | reverse complement strand
GCCTATATCAGCCAGTATAACGATCTGGCCGGGACGAAGCCCAAGATCGACTGGACCAAGCGGATCGAGCATTTGCCGCTCGAAACCATGCTGACCGGCCTTGGCGAACCGCCCGCGACGTTCGAGCGATTCATCGCGCGAACCCCCGCCGATCCCGCCTGGCGCAGCGGCGGCCTTTATCACGACGATATGGGCTGGGGCGTGCCCGCCTTGTGGTTCAACAGCTGGTATGACGTGTCGATCGGCCCGAACCTGGAATTGTTCAACCATGCCCGGTCGGTCAGGAGCGATGCCGAGGCGAGCGCCAACCAATATGTCGTGATCGCGCCCAACACCCATTGCGGCTATGCCCGGCTCAGCCAGCGCACGGTGGTCGGCGAACGCGACCTGGGCGATGCGCGGTTCGATGTCGACGGCAATATCTTTGCCTGGTTCGCGCGCTGGCTGAAGGACGATCGCGCCGCCTTTCCCGAAACCACGCCGCATGTCCGCTATTATCTGATGGGTGCGAACCAGTGGAAAAGCGCGGCGCAATGGCCGCCCCGCGCGGCCAGCCCGATGCGCCTGTATCTGCGCAGCGGCGGCGCGGCGAACAGCCTGTGGGGCGATGGCCGGTTGCAGGCGACGGCGCCCGGCACCGAACCCGCCGATCGCTATCGCTATGACCCGATGAACCCGGTGCCGACGGTGGGCGGCGGCGATTGCTGCAATGGCGGGATCGTCATCCCCGGCGCGTTCGACCAGCGCGGCGTGGCGGCGCGCAACGACGTGCTGGTCTATACCAGCGATCCGCTCGACGCGCCGATCGAGGTCAGCGGCTTCGTCAACGCCGTGCTCAAGGTCTCGTCGAGCGCGCGCGACACCGATTTCGCGGTCAAGCTGGTCGATGTCGCGCCCGACGGCACCGCCTGGATCATCGGCGACACGATCTTTCGCGCGCGCTATCGCAACGGTTTCGACAAGCCCGCACCGATGAAGCCGGGCGAGGTCTATACGATCACCCCCTCGCCGATCGCGACGAGCATCTCGTTCGGCAAGGGGCATCGCATCCGGGTCGAGGTGACATCGTCCAACTTCCCCAAATTCGCGCGCAACCTGAATACCGGCGGCGCGATCGAAAAGGAAAAGGACCCGGTGATCGCCGACAACACCGTCCACCATTCGGGCGCGGCGGCATCCTATATCGAATTGCCGGTGGTCCGGTGACGATGCCCGCGCGGGCGGCGCGCCCGTTTCCGATCGATGCCGTGCGCGCGCGGTTCCCGGCGCTGGGGGTGACGAGCGCAGGGCGGCCGCGCATCTATCTCGACGCGCCGGGCGGCACGCAGATGTGCGCCGATGCGATCGACGCGATGGTTGCCCATATGCGTGAGGGGACGTCGAATGTCGGTGGCCCCTACGAAACCTCGCGGGCGAGCGAGGCGCTGTACCACGCGGCGCATGCGGCGGTCGCCGACCTGATCGGGGGCAGCGCGGACGAGATCGCATTCGGGCCGAACATGACCAGCCTGACGCTGGCGGTGTCGCGCGCGCTGGCGCTGCATTGGGCGCCGGGGGACGAGATCGTCGTCACCCGGCTGGACCATGACGCCAATGTCGCGCCCTGGCTGCGCGTCGCGGCGGACCGGGGCATGGTGGTGCGCTGGCTCGATTTCGATCCGGCGAGCGGGATGCTGCGGGTCGAGGATCTGGCGGGCCTGCTGGGACCGCGCACCCGGCTGGTCGCGGTCGGCGGGGCAAGCAATGCGCTGGGCACGGTCAATGATCTGGCGGCGATCGTCCCGATCGTGCGGCGCCATTCGCCCGCGCTGATTTATGTCGATGCGGTCCAGTCGGTGCCGCACCTGGTCACCGATGTCGCCGCGATCGGCTGCGACCTGCTCGCCTTTTCGCCTTACAAGTTCTTCGGACCGCACCAGGGCGTGCTGTGGGGGCGGGCCGATCTGCTGGCGACTCTGGACGCCTATAAGGTGCGACCCGCGCCGGTGATGCCGCCCGCCGTCCGGTTCGAAAGCGGAACGCCGTCGTTCGAGGGACAGGCGGGCGTGCTGGGCATGATCGCCTATCTCGACGCCTTGGGCGCGATGATCGACCCGGCGGCAACCACGCGGCGGCAGCGGCTGGTTGCGGCGATGCAGGGCAGCATGGCCTATGAGGCGGATCTGGCGACGCGGCTGCGCGACGGGCTGCTCGCCGATCCGCGCATCACGCTTTACGGCCCGACCGACATCGACCGCCGCGTGCCGACCTTTGCCTTTACGCTCGACGGCATCGCGCCGGTTGCGGTCGCCGAACGGCTGGGGGCGCAGGCGATCTTCGCCGGTGCGGGCAGCTTCTATGCGGTCGGCGCACTGGGCGGCATCGGCCTGCTCGACCGCGGCGGCATCGTGCGGGTCGGCCTGTGTCATTATAATCGCATGGACGAGGTCGATACGCTGCTCGCCGCGTTGGCCTACCTGTAACGCGCCGATTCGTCGCACCGCCACCGAGAATCGTTGACGTTATCCGATCGGGATAATACGATCCTGATCGGAAACTATCAAAGGAAGCTGGCTGTGGGGATCTCGCGTCGACAGGCTTTGGGCGGGGGGGCGATGCTTGCCGCCGTGCCGTTCATCAACCGCAACGCCTATGCGCTCGGCCCGGCGGGTCGGACCTATTCGAAGCGTGCGATCGACCTGATCCGCGAAACGATCGTGATCGACATGCTCGGCCCGCTCAAGATCGAAATGGGCCGCGAATTCTATGCCGCGCCGCTTAGCGAAAAGGACGCCGCCGAATTCCTGTCGAGCGGCATCACCGGCTTTCACCATGCGGTTGGCCTGGGCGGGCCGAACGCGCGCGAATCCGCCTTGTCCTATTTCGCGATCTGGGGGAATTTCGTCGCGCGCAACACGCATGTGTTCAGCGCCGTCGGCCGCGTCGCCGATCTGGTCCGTGCCAAGCGTGAGGGCAAGTGCGCGGTGATCATGGGCCTGCAGAATGCCGAGCATTTCTTTCAGCGGTCCGACGTCAAGATGTTCTACGACATCGGCCAGCGCTGTGCCCAGCTGACCTATAATTCGCAGAATCGCATCGGATCGGGATCGACCGAGCGGGTCGATGGCGGGATCAGCGATTTCGGCGCCGACATCATCGCCGCGATGAACGAGGTCGGGATGCTGATCGACGTGTCGCACAGCGGCGATCGCACCACGCTCGACGCCATCGCCATCTCGCCCAAGCCGATTGCGATCACCCACAGCAACTGCCGCGCGCTGGTCGATCATCCGCGCGTCAAGACCGACGAGGCGATCCGCGCGCTCGCGGCCAAGGGCGGGGTGATGGGCATCACCGGGGTGCGCAATTTCGTCACGCCCAAGGATCCGACCACGATCGCCAATGTCGTCGACCATATCGACCATGTCGTGAAGCTGGTCGGTATCGACCATGTCGGCATCGGCACCGATGCGGACCTGAACGGCTATGACGACACCTCGCCCGCGATGCAGACGCGGCTGCGTGCGGCGTACAAGGAAAGCTACGCCTTTCGCGAAAAGATCGACGTCGACGGGTTCGATCATCCCAAAAAGATGTTCGACCTGACCGAAGAGCTGATCCGCCGCCGCTATTCCGACGCCAATATCAAGGCGGTGCTGGGCGGCAATTTCCAGCGTTTGCTGGCGGCCACCTGGGGCGGCTGATCGCCCCGACTTTCACTCACACCTGATCCGGAACCCAAATGAACGACCTATCGACCATTCCCCTGGCGCAGACCGTCCTGCCCCAGCCCTATCTGCTGTTCCTGGGCGACACGACCGAGCGCGGCTATGCCAAGACCGCCTTCGGCCTGCGCGACTGGGCGGGGGACAAATGCGTCGGCGAACTGGCGTGCGAGGGCGCGAGCGTGACGACCGGCCTGCCCGCGCTGACCCCGCAGGAAGCGGTGGCGGCGGGCGCGCGCGCGATGCTGATCGGCGTCGCCAATGGCGGCGGGATCATTCCCGACAGCTGGATGCCCGCGCTGATCGCGGCGCTGGAGGCGGGGCTGGACCTGATCGGCGGCATGCATATGCGGCTGGCCGATATTCCGGCGCTGGCCGAGGCGGCGCGGCGCCATGGGCGGCGGTTGCATGACGTGCGCACCCCGCCGCCGTCGATCCCGGTCGGCAATGGGCGCAAGCGCAGCGGCAAGCGGCTGTTGACCGTCGGCACCGATTGCGCGCTGGGCAAGAAATATACCGCGCTCGCACTCGCCAGCGCCTTTGTCGCGCGCGGCGTCGATGCCGAATTTCGCGCGACCGGCCAGACCGGGATCATGATCGCGGGCGCCGGCGTGCCGCTCGATTCGGTGGTGTGCGACTTTACCGCCGGGGCGGCCGAGGCGCTGTCGCCCGACGCCGCGCCCGACCATTGGGACGTGATCGAGGGGCAGGGGTCGCTGATGCATCCGGCCTATGCCGGGGTGTCGCTCGGCCTGCTGCATGGCAGTCAGCCCGATGTGATCGTCGTGTGCCACGAACCGGGGCGCAGCCAGGTGCTCGGCGCGCCGGGCTATGCCCTGCCCAGCATCGATGAAACGATCGAGATCAACCTGCTGCTCGGCCGGCGGACCAATCCCGCGATCCGCTGTGGTGGCATCGCCTATAACAGCTCGGCGATGGACGAGGCGCAGGCGCTGGAGATGATGGCGCGCGACAGCGAACGTTTCGGGCTGCCGGTCGCCGATCCGATCCGCGGCGGGCCGTTGTTCGACAAGCTGGTCGCCAACTGCCTGGGTTGAGGCGTAGCAGGTGACGGCGCGGCGCGGCGGCCCGATTGCCCCGCGCCGCGCCCGCCGTTCAATTCCCCGCCATTTGGTCAGGGGCGGCTTACTTCCCCGCCGCCTGTTCCGCCGCCCGCATGATGCGCAGGACGTTGCCGCCGGTCATCTTGCCGATATCCGCCTGCGAATAGCCCGCGGCGAGCAGCCGCTGCGTAATCTTGGGCAAGGCGGTGACGTCCTCCAGCCCGGCGATACCGCCGCCGCCGTCCCAGTCCGCGCCGAAACAGACATGATCGACGCCCGCCACCTCGATGACGTGCAGCAGCGCCTTCATATAATCGTCGAAATCGATCGCCCACATCGGGCTGGTCTTGTCGAGCGCGCGCCACTTCTTGATCAGGTCGGCCTGTGCCGCCTCGCTCATGCTCGCGATCTTCTCGTAATCGCCGAACAGTTCGCCGCGACCGCCGTCGAGCTTCATCTCGCTCATGAAGATCGTCGACATGCAGATCGCGCCGCCCTTTTCCGCCAGCTTGCGGATGCGCGCATCGTCCAGGTTGCGGGGATGATCGAACGCCGAACGCGGCGAACTGTGCGACAGGATCAGCGGCGTGCGCGACAGTTCGAGCATCTGGTCGAACGTCGCGTCGGACGAATGGCTGGCATCGATGACCAGGCCCAGCCGGTTCATCTCCGCCACCCATTTGCGGCCGAGCGGGCTGAGGCCATTCCATTTCGGCGCGTCGGTGGCCGAATCGGCGAACTGGTTCGCCTTGCTGTGCACCGGGCCTGCCATCCGCACGCCCTTGTCGTAAAAGGCCTTGAGCAGCGTCAGGTCTTCGCCCAGCGGATAGCTGTTCTCCATGCTCTTGAACGCGATCAGCTTGCCCGCCTGGTTCAGCCGCTCGGCCTCTGCCGCGCTGCGTGCGGTGCCGATGACATCGCCATGTTTGGCGAGTTCGGCGTCGATCACGTCGGACCGTTTGCTGGCAAAGGCCAGCGCATCGGCAAAGCCCTGCGCGCTGACCGGTCCCTGTTCGGTATAGATGACGAAAAAGCCGCCATCCAGATTGCCGCCCGCCATGCGGCCCAGATCGACCTGGGCGATATCGGTCGCAAGGTCGTGCCGCGCGCCGAAATCCCACCCCGCACGCCCGAAATTGAGCGGCGTGTCGAGATGGGTGTCGAGCACCAGCAGCTTGTCGTGGATCGCGCTTGCGTCCTGGACCGGTGCGGGCGCGTCGCCCGCGGCGCAACCGGCCGCGAGCGTCGCGAGGGCGAGCATGGCGGGCGCGCGCATCATTTCGCCGCCGCCACCGGTTCGAGGTCGAGATCGCGATAATCGTAGCTGAAGTCCGCGGTCGGCGATGCCGCCGCCATCTTGACGCTCGCGATCTTGCCCCTGGCGTCGAGCTGGAATGTCACCAGCGCGTTTTCGAGCGCAGGGTCGCTCAACACGGTGCGGAACGTGTCATATTGGTAATGGACCAGCCGCCCCGACATGCGCGGCGTGGTGGTGAAATCGATCCACAGCCCGCCATCGCGCTGGCTGACCACGACATCGCCATACCAGGCATCGCGATAGGTTTGCGCATAGCTGGCAAGCGGCAGGCTCGGGCCGACCTTGGCGAGCGGCGTGGCGGGCTGCGCCAGCGCCTTCGTCGCGGCGGCGATCCGGTCCATGTAGAATTTCTTATACTGTTCGGGCCAGCGCGCATTGCCCGGCACGCCCAGATAATGATCGAGCAGTTCATAGACCAGGCCGCGCGCGACATAGCCGTCCTCGCTGTTGATCGCCATGGCAAAGCCGATATTGCGTTCAGGCAACAGCACGACGACCGCGCCGAAACCGAACACCGCGCCGGTGTGCCACACCAGCTTTTCGCCGCGATAGTCGCGCACGTTCCAGCCCAGCGCATAGTTTTCGAACATCGCCTGGACGGGCTTGAGCCAGTCGGGCGAGCTGCCGACGGGCAGGGCGACGACCGGCTTCCACATCTCGTTCGCCTGACGCTCGCTCCAGATGCGCTTGCCATTGGGCGCCATGCCGCGCGCCAGCTGCAGTTGCAGCCACACGGCAAGGTCGGCGCCGCTCACCGTCTGCAGGCCCGCCGGCGCCATGCTGGCACCCGGCTGGTCGCGTTCGGGCAGCTGGGTCTGCGTCCCGCCGCCGCGCACCGCGGTGCCGATCCGGGCATGGGGATAGGCGCGGTTGGGATTGGCGAGACGGCCTGCCTCGTCGGTCACGCCGTCCATCATCCCCGATGCGCGGAAAATCCGTTCGACGACGAATTTCTCCCACGTCGTGCCGGTCACTTCCTCGACCAGCTGTCCGGCGACGGCATAGAGCGCATTGTCATATTCGTAACGCGCCCGAAAGCTGTAGGCGGGCTTGATGAAGGCGAGGCGGCGGATCGCCTCCTTGCGCGACAGCTGGCCGCGCGGCACCGCGAGCAGGTCGCCCGCGCCCAGGCCCAGGCCGCTGCGATGAACCATCAGGTCGCGCACCGTGATCTCGCGCGTGGCATAGGGATCGTAAAGGCGGAACCACGGAATGTGGTCGATCACCCGGTCTTCCCACTTGATCTTGCCTTCATCGACCAGGATGGCGAGCGCGGCGGCGGTGATCGCCTTGCCCGTCGATCCGGTCATGAACAGCGTGCGGGCATCCACCGGCGTCTTGTCGGACAGGCTGCGCTGGCCAAAGCCGCGGACGAAGGTCGGCTTGCCGTTTTCCACGATCGCGATCGTCATGCCGGGCATCCCGGCGTCCTGGCGCAGGCTTTCGATCCGCTCGGCAAGGCCGGTGGGCGGATCGGCGCGCGCGGGCAGCGTGCTTGCCAGCAAGGTGAATGCGACCAGGCAGACGGTGCGGATCATGTTGGCAATACTCCCTTTGGGGGTTGGGCAGGATTCAGGGTTGGGCAGGCGCCCGGGCGCGCCACAGCCGGACGACACCGATCGTCAGCAGCGGCAGGATGAAGGTGAAGATGAACACCATCGCCATGAACCGGTATCCCGACGCGATCAGCGAGACGAGGCCGATCCGGTCGGCGATGAACATGCAGGCGACGAGCAGCGTGATCGTCATCGCCGGACGCAGCCAGCGCGGCGGCCCGCCCGCCTTCCACGCATTCGCGACCCGTTCGTTGAGCGCATGAACCACGCCGACGCCGCTTTCGAGCAGCGCGCCGAACACCATCACCTGAAAGGCGATGCGAAAGGCCGGGATGTCCATCTGGCGCAGCAGGAAATCGGACGGCAGCGTCTCGCTGAGGATCGCCGGATAAAAGGCGATCATCGCGAGCAGAAAGAAAAAGCCGGGCAGCATCGCCATCGGCCCCGCCATCGCGCCCGCGATCGCCGCCTGACGCGGCGACACGATGTGGCGCAGCACGGGCAGGATCATCACCGCGGCGACGATATTATAGCTGCCATAGGCGATGCCGTCGGCGAACCAGCCGCTCTCGACGGTCGCATTCTCAAGCCCCTCGCCGATCCCGCTGCCGAACTTGCTGACCGCGATCACCAGAAACAGGGCATAGACGCCATAGAGCAGGACCGAGACATATTTGAACATGATCTCGACCGCGCGTTCGCCGGTCCCCGCGACCACGGCGATGGCGACCGCCAGGAATGCGGTGCCCGCCAGCGTCGGCAGGCCGAACAGGCTGGCGCCGACCTCACCCGCCGCCGCGCCGAACACGGCGAGCAGCAGGATGGCGAAGGCGATATAGCAGATCTCGAACACGAACCACAGCGGGCCGAGCAGCTTCTGCATGAACGCGCGATAGTCGAAGGCACGAAAACGCACCGCGAGCGCGAAGGTCAGCGCCGCGACCACGCTCCAGAAGATCGTCGCCAGCCCCATGCCGAGCAGCGCGCCGCCGATCCCCTTGGTCATGAAATATTCGGTCAGCTCGCGCCCCGTCGCATAGCCGCCGCCGATGATCACGCCCTTCAGCGCGAACGAGGGCAGGAGATAGCGACGGAACAGCCCTGGATTATCGGTCATGCGGCGTTTCTCCTGCCCTGGCCTGGTTCGTGAAGGATCAATAGTTGGTGCCAAAGCCGATCAGATGACCGGCAAAGGCGAACCACAGCAGGATTGCCGCCGACAACAGCAGCAGCGCCGACCAGATCAGCGAGAACCAGCCGCGCTTTTCGACCCAGGCCTGACGCAGGTTCCAGCCGGTCAGCACGACCAGTCCGCCCAGCAGGATCGGGGTCAGCACCTGCAGCGGGATCAGCAGCGGATCGAGCGGGCCGCCGAGCAGGTGCAGGCTGGCAAAGGCGGTGGTGAACCAGATCATCCAGCCGACCAGCAGGGCCAGCACCAGCCAGTACCACAGGTGCAGGATGCGGTGATCGCGCAGGCGGCGCCCTGCATGGCGCGCGGCGGCGCCATAGCGGCGGCGGGCGATCGCGCCCACCGGCCACGCCACCGCCGACAGCAGCAGCACGACCAGCGCCAGATAGATGGCGGGCGTCAGCCACGCCGCGTTGCGATACCAGGGCACGCGCAGCGACATCATGAACGGGCTGATCGAATCGACGCTCCACCGGGTGACGACGCCGTTTTCGACCTTGGCGGCAAGCTTCAGGTCGCTGTCGCGGTCACGCCAGACAAAGGGGGAGATTTCGATCCATTTGCGCGGCTGTCCCGCGGCATTGGCGACCGACGGGACGATCAGGCCGCCATCGGCGTCCAGGCCGATCGCTTCCTGGCCGAACAGGCCCAGCGCGCTCAGGAAATTGGTGCGGAACCCGCGCGAGCTTTCATAATGGCCGACCATCATCTGCGCATGGTCGCGCGCCGTCTTGGCGTCGATCGCCTTGCCCTCCGGCGCGGCAGGGAAATAACGGTCGGCGAAATCCTTGAGCAGCTCCTCGCGCAGCACGCGCACCGCGCCCGCCTTGCCCGCGCTGTTGACCGACACGAACAGGCCGACGCCATCGTCGATGAACAGCGACAGGTTGGAGTGCATGTAAACCGTGTCGCCGCCATGGGCGATGACGCGGTGGCCGTTGACGTCATCCTCGTAAAAGCCGAGCGCCATGCGATCGAGCGGCGGCAGGATGTCGAGCCGGAAGTCATGCATCTGCTTGGCGGTTTCCGGCTTCATCAGTCCGGCGCCGCCCTGAAGATGGGCGATCATGAACTTGCCCATCGCCGCGCCGCTGGCCGACTGGCTGCCTGCGGGCGCGGGAATGACATATTCGAACGGTTTCGCAGCCGCCGATGCCGCCGGATAGCCTTCCGCCAGATGCGGGGCCAGCGCCTTGGGCACCGGCTGGCGGAAGGTCGCATATTTCATGTCGAGCGGCGCGAAGATGCGCTGTTCGACATAGGTGTCGAAATCCATCCCCGACTGGCGCGCGACGATATAGCCGGCGAGTGCGGTGGCATAGTTGGAATAGGCGGGCGTCGTGCCGGGGGCAAAGATGCGCGCGGGCGGCAGCTTCACATAGGTGGCGAGCGGCACCATGTCCGACTGCTGGTCGGAAATCAGGCGGCGCACCGTTTCCTGAAAGCCCGCCGTGTGCGTCATCACCTGGCGCAGCGTGATCGGCTTGCCGTCATAGGCCGCGATCTTGAAATCGAGATAGGTGTTGACGTCCGCGTCAAGGTCGAGCTTGCCCTGTTCGACCAGCTGCATCACCGCCGTCCAGGTCGCGAGCTTCGACACCGAACCGATCCGGAACAACGTCGTTTCGGGGGACACCGGGGTCCGCTTCTTGACATCGGCATAGCCGAAACCGCGCTGGGTCAGGACCTGGCCGTCCTTGACCACGACGACGACCGCCCCGGCGATGTCGCCGCTTTCGATCGCATAGGACATGAAGCCGCTGAGCCAGCCATCGACATCGGTCTTGGTCAGTTGCGGCGTGCCGGCCGGGACGACCGGGGGTGTGGCGCCGGGCTGCTGCGCATCGGCGGCCTTGCTGCGGTCAAGCTGCGGCGGCGCCAGATCCTGCGCCACCAGCACTGACGTGCCGAACGCCAGCGCAAGGCCAGCCACCCATTTTTTCCATCCCCGCATGACCAACCCCGCTTTTGAGGGGTGCCGCGACACCGGAGTCGCAACCCCCACTTATCCTGATCGGGATATAAACATCCTAAAGGGAAAATAGTCAAATCGGGGAAGCGGGTCGCCGCTGTCGTGGGCGGGTCATGCCGATACAGCGGCGAAAGGTATCGCGCGAATGGCGCAAAAGCTCAGGCGGCGACCTCGCCATGCAGGCTCATCAGCGAATCCATCAGCCCCTCGTCATCGCCCGCGCACACGCCCAGCACCACCGCCTCGTCAAAGCCGGGGGCGACCAGATAGGCATGGCCCATGGTCGAATCGATATAGATCGATTCGCCGGGTTTCAGCGTGACCGTGTCGTAATATTCGGTCTGCACGACCACCTCGCCCTCCAGCACCACGACCAGTTCCTCGCCGGGGTGCCGGACCAGTTCGCCGAACTCCTCGGCGCTGTGCGCGCGGATGCGGGTGATGATCGGGATCATCCGCTTGCGGCGCAGATCGGTGCACAGATAGTGATAGTCGTAATTCTGCGTTTCGACGCGAAAGGCGTTGTCCAGCCGGCCCAGGCTGCGCCGCGCCATCGGGCGACGTTCGGGCTTGTCGGGCTCTTCGGCGAACAGGTCCGACATGCGCAGGTTGAGGCGGCGGCTCAGCTGCTGCAGCTTGTCATAGGTCAGCGTCAGCCGGTCATGCTCGACCTTGGACAGGGTCGAGATCGGAATCCCGCTCTTCGCGCTCATTTCCTTGAGCGTCCAGCCGCGTTCGGCACGGATGCGCCGCAGCACGCTGCCCAGCGTCGGATGATCCGCGCTCATCGTTCATCCCGGCGGCATGGCATCGTTTTCAGCAGGATGTTCATATCTACCTCAAGCCTTCAGCATCCCATGCGTAGGATGCGCGGCCCGATTGCGCAATAATCGCCGATCAATCACCTGACTGGAAAACGCCGGACCGTTGCCGATCCGGCGCGTTGCCCATCGATCACGATACCAGGCGATAGAGGGTATAGGGCTGTTCCTCGAACGAAAAGCGCGTGTCGTCGCCATCGCCATAGAATTGCAGCAGGCCGACCGGGCCGAGCGGGGAGGTGAACGGCACCGCCTGTTCATAAACGCGCGGGCCGACCTGGACCCAACGGATCACCGCGCCCTGATAGTTCATCACCAGCCCGTGATCGCCGTCGCGGCGGACCTGGATCAGGGTGGACGGATCGACGCGATGGTTGGTGTAGGAACGGCGGTTGGTGCGATAGGTGCCCTCGACCACCGCGCCCGCCGCGCCGGTCCAGTGCGGCAGCGGCGCCGTCGGGATCAGCCGGTCGAGCATCATCGCGGTCAGTTCCGAACGCGCGGTCGATGCCGCATCGCCGCCGGTCATCGAGATGAAGAAGCCGGTCTGATATTCGGGGATCAGGATCAGGTTGGAATGGAAATCGCGGGTATTGCCCGCATGCCACACGACGCGCGGGTTGCTGACCCGCCCTTCCAGAAACCCATGGGCGAGGCCGGGCAGCCCCGGCGAATTGGACAGCAGCCGCTGGCGCATCGTCCGCGCGGTTTCGGCCTTCAGGATGCGCTTGCCGTCCAGCACGCCGTCCTGCAGGTGCGCGATCATGAACCGCGCCATGTCCGCGCCGGTCGACGACAGCGATCCGGCGGGGGCGATATTCTGGATCATTTCGGGCGGGCGCGGCTCGAACCGTCCGTCGCGCCAGTCATAGCCGGTCGCCGCATCGCCTGCCCAGGCGGCGGGCAGCGGCTCGCGGAAGGTGCTGCGGGTCATGCCGAGCGGGGCAAAGACGTGGCGCTGGACATAATCGAGGAAGTTTTCGCCCGAAACGCGCTGGACGATATAGCCGCCGACCGCGGTGGCATAGTTGGAATAGGAAATCTCGGTCCCCGGCGCCCACATGCGGGCCGGAACCCGTTCGGCCAGCCACGGGCCCAGTTCGCGATAATCGGCGGCCGATCCCACGAACATGCCGCCATAGCCATCCTCGAACCCCGGGCTGTGCGTCAGCAGGTCGCGGATGCGGATTTTCTGCGGGAAGGTGTCGGGGATGGTGAAATCGATATATTTGTTGATCGGATCGTCGAGCGCGACCTTGCCCTGTTCGACCAGCTGCATCAGCGCGGTCCATGTCACCAGCTTCGACACCGAACCCGGACGGAACAGCGTCAGCTTGGGGTCGACCGGCTTGGCCGCCGCGACGTTCGCATAGCCATAACCCTTTTCGAACACGACCTTGCCGTTGGCGACCAGCACGACGACGCCACCCGCCATTTCGCGATTGGCGATCGCCATCGCCATCACGCCGTCGACAAAGGCTTCAAGGTTGGCGATCCGCGTCGCCAGCGGCGGGGCGTTGGGGGCCAGCGGACGCTGCACCGGCGCGGCGCTCTGGGCGGTCGCGGCGATCGGCGCGGCGACGATCAGCGGGGCGGTCAACAGCGCGATCAGACGGCGCGGAACAGTGCGAAAACGGCTCATTTCCAGGTTTCTCCAAGCAGGCGGGCCCAATTGCCGCCCAGCACCAGTGCGATGTCCGCATCGGTGTGGCGGCGGCGGATCAGTTCTTCGGCCAGATCGAAAAAGCGCAGCGGGTGATCGAACCCGTCGACATCGATCTTTTCGCGAAAGGCATAGCTTTCCTTATAGGCGCGGCGCAGCATCTGGTTCTGGTCGGCCGGCATGTCGTCATAGCCGTTAAGGTCGCTGTCGGTGCCGATCGCGACATGTTCGATCGCGGTCAGCTTGGCGACATGTTCGATATGGTCGACATAGGCGGCGATGCCGGTCGGTTCGGTCTTGCTGACGAAATTGCGCACGCCGGTGATGCCCATCACCCCGCCCTTGGCGGCCAGCTTGGTAATCATCTCGTCGGTCTTGTTGCGCGGATGGGTGTTGAGCGCGCGGCAATTGCTGTGGGTGATCGCGATCGGGCGGGGCGAGACCTCGATCGCGTCGAGCGTGGTCCGGTCGCCCGAATGCGATACGTCGATCAGCATGCCGACATCGTTCATCGCCTTGATGATCGCGACGCCATAGTCGCTGATCCCCGAATCGACGCGCTCGGTGCTGCCGGTGCCGATCCGGTTCTGGCTGTTATAGGTGAGCTGGGCGCAGCGCAGGCCCAGTTCGTAAAAGAATTTCACATCGGAAACGCGGTCGAACTGGTCGGCATTCTGCAGCCCCATGATCATCCCGACCTTGCGCTCGCGCTTGGCGCGGGTCAGGTCGCCGATCACGCCGACCAGCGAAAACACATCGGAATTGCGTCCGGCAAAGCCCTGCCACGCGGCCAGGAATTCGACCGCATCGGCGCGCGAATTGGGCCCGCCGATGCCGACCGCATTGTGCATGCCGGTCAGGCCCGACGCGCGAAACTCGGCCTTTTGTTCCTCGCTGAGCGGGTTGGCATAGACCTGGGGGCGAAAATCGATCTTGGGCACGGCGAGCATGTCGATCACCATCGACCGCCCGACAATCTCGATCGCGCGCGCCGAATATGTGCGTTGTGCGGCGCCCAGGCGATAATAGCCGCGGTTGATCATCGGCACCGCCAGCGCGGTGGCGGCGCCCGCCGCCTTCAAGATGCCCCGCCGACCGATCATCGCGCTGCCCGTCATCGCTTCACTCCCGTTCAAATTGCGGATCAATCCTGCGCGCCGGCCTGACGCGGCCCCCATACCTCGTCGCCGCACCACACCTTGCCGTCGCGATAGACGATCGACGGCGTGCGATCGGCAGCGAGGAAGGTCGGCCCGTCCAGATCGACGACGCGGCACTGCTGGCCGACGACGAAGGACGGCGCCATCGACAGGCTGCTGCCCATCATGTTGCCGACCATCGCCTCCAGCCCGAGCTGCTTGCCGAGCGCGATCATCTTGAGCCCCTCGGTCAGCCCGCCGCATTTATCGAGCTTGATGTTGAACACGTTGAACGCGGACGGGAGCGTCGGCAGATCGGCGGACGTCAGCACGCTTTCGTCGGCGGCAACGGGGATCGGCGACACGAACCCGTCGAGCGAGGCTTCGGCGCCGCGCCGCACCGGCTGTTCGAGCAGCTTGACGTCCGCGGCGACCAGCACCGGCATCAGCGCATCGAGCTCGTCGGCGGCAAAGCCCTGATTGGCGTCGACCGCCAGCCACACATCGGGGCGCACGGCGCGCACGGCGCGCACCCGTTCGCAATCGATGTCGAGATCGCCGGTCAGCTTGAGCTTCAGCGCATGGGCGATGGTATAGTCGCGGGCGGCATCGGCCATGTCCGCCGGATCGCCCGCGCCGATGGTAAAGGCGGTGACGAGCGGGGTCGGCGCGCCAAGTCCCGCGACCTGCCACACCGGCTGGCCGGTGCGGTCCGCCTCAAGCTCCCACAAGGCGCAGTCGACCGCGTTGCGCGCGCCGCCCGCAGGCATCAATTCCTGCAGCGCCTCGCGCGTGATGCCCGCCTCGATCTCGCCGCGAACCTGTTCGATCTGCGCGATCATCGCGGGCACATCGTCGCCCAGGAAATAGACGCCCGCCGCCTCGCCCCGTCCGCGATGCGCGCCGTCGCGCAGCGTCACGACCAGCAGCTGCGAGGCTTCGAACAGATAGCCGGAGATGCGGAACGGCGCCCGATAGGCGAAACGTTCGATCGAATGTTCAAGCGTCAGGCGGGTCATTGTTGCAGGCAAGCCTCGATCAGTCGGTCGAATGCGGCGCCACGGCGCATCGGATCGGCCACCGCCAGTCCCAGCCGGTCGCTTTCCGCCTCGATCAGCGCGGCGGCGGCGTCATCGTCGAGCCGCGCGGTGTTGAGCGAGACGCCGCCACAGCGGATCTGCGGATTGGTCAGGCGGCCCATCGCGACCGTCTGTTCGATCACCGCTTCGATCGTCGGCAGTTTGAATCCCGTCATGCCGAGCAGCGATTCGCGGCCCGGTTCGTGACAGATGACGAACAGATCGGGCTGGCTCCCGTGCAACAGCGCCAGTGATACCCCGGCAAAGGCGGGGTGGAACAGCGATCCCTGGCCCTCGATCACGTCCCAGTGATCGGGCGCGGCATCGGGGCTGAGCTGTTCGGCGGCCCCGGCGGCGAAATCGGCGACCACCGCGTCCATCGGGATGCCGCCGCCCGCGATCAGGATGCCGGTCTGGCCGCTGGCGCGGAAATCGGCGGCCACGCCGCGCGCCTTGAAGCCCTCGGCAATCGCCAGCGCTGTATATTTCTTGCCCAGCGCGCAATCGGTGCCGACGGTCAACAACCGCTTGCCGCTGCGCTTGCGCCCGGTGGCGATCGGCAAGCCTTCGGGCGGGCGCCGCACGTCGATCAGCTTGCGGCCAAGCTTGCTCGCCAGGTCGCCGAGTTCGGGAATGTCGGCCAGGCGCGAATGCATGCCGCCGATCAGGTCCAGCCCCGCCTCCAGCGCTTCACGCAGTACCGGCATCCATTGCGGCGGAATGACGCCGCCGACATTGGCGATGCCGATCACCATCGACTGTGCGCCGCGCGCGGCGGCTTCGTGCGGCGTCATCTGGGGCAGGCCGGTCGTGACCGCTGCGCCGGTCAACGAACATTCGCCGATGCAGCGATCCCCGGCCCAATCGACCAGGCCGAATGCGGTCTTGGCAAATCCGGCCACGGCAACATCGCCCAGAAACAACAGATAGGGTTGCGGCAGTCCCTGCGATGTCCCGGCGTCGCCCCCATCCAAGCGCGCGACCTGCGCTGCCCCCGCGGTTCCCATAATCGATTTTTGCCCCATCCAACGGTCGCCGTTGCTGACAAGTTCGGCCACCACTTTTCTGATAAGAAAGTTATTGTCCGGATCGGAGAACGTGTCAATGTGCCAATCGCGCCCATTGTTGAGGCGATCATGGCCGGATGCAAGGCCGGTCGGCGGACCCGCGATCGGGGACCGTGGATCGGACCGGCGGACGGGACCGGGCAATCGCGGCCGGCAAAGGGGCTGACAGAAAAGGGGAAGCGCAATGGCGAAGATCAAACGGATGGCGGCGGCGGCAATCCTGTTCGCGGCATGCGGCGCGGCGGCGCCCGCGCCCGCGCCCGATTATGACATCGTGATCCGTGGCGGGCGCGTGCTGGACGGCGCGGGCAATCCGTGGATCGTCGCCGATGTCGCGGTGAAGGACGGGCGCATCGCGCGGATCGGCGTCATTCCGACGCGCGGCGCGCGTGAGATCGACGCGCGTGGCCGTTATGTCGCGCCCGGCTTCATCGACATGCTCGACCAGTCGGGCCGGTTGCTGCGCAATGACGGATCGGCGATCAACAAGCTCAAAATGGGCGTGACGACGCTGATCGCGGGGGAGGGCGGCACCGCCGTGCCCGCCGCGGAAATCGACGGCTATTTCAAGCAACTCGAAAGCAACGGCATCGCAGTCAATTTCGGCACCTATTATGCGGCGATCCAGGCGCGGACCAAGGTCATGGGCGATTCGGACGGACGCCCCAGCGAAGCGCAGATGCGCCAGATGGAAGGCGAGGTCGAAACCGCGATGCGCGCGGGCGTGTTCGGCATTTCGAGCGCGCTGATCTATTCGCCCGCCAGCTTTCAGTCGACCGCCGATCTGACGCGGCTGGCGCGGATACCGGGCCGCTGCGGCGGCTTTTACGCTTCGCACATGCGCGATGAAAGCGGCAAGCTGCTCGACGCGATCGACGAAACCATCGCGATCGGCGAGGCGAGCGGCGCCAAGGTCGAAATCTTTCACATCAAGGCGGCCTACGCCCCCGAATGGGGCAAGCTGATGCCCAGGGCGATCGCCCGGATCGAGGCGGCACGGGCGCGTGGCGTCGATGTCGGTGCGAACATCTATCCCTATCGCGCGGGCGGCACCGGGCTGGACGTGACCATCCCCACCCATGTGTTCGCCAACGGGCGGGCGGCGGCGCATGCCGCGCTGCGCGATCCGGCGGTGCGGGCGCGGTTGAAACAGGAACTGGCGGCGGGGCCGCAGCCGGACTGGTCAAACCTCGTCCATGCCGCGGGCGGCTGGCGCAACGTCGTGCTCTCCAATGGCCATGACCCGGCCTATGCGCAGTTCCACGGCAAGGATTTCGAAAAGATCGGCAAGGCGCTGGGCCGCGATCCGGCGGATGCGGCGTGGGACATCTGGCTCGCCGCGCTGCCCAACCGCGCGACCGCGCTCTATTTCCTGATGGATGACGCCGATATCGACCTGGCGATGCGGCAACAATGGGTCGGTATCGGCACCGATGCGTCGGCGGCAGCGGCGGCGCGGCCCGATCCCGCGATCGGTGGCCTGGGCCATCCGCGCACCAACGGCACCTTTCCGCGGATCCTGGCCAACTATGTCCGCGACCGCAACATACTCAGCCTGCCCGATGCGATCCGCAAGATGACGTCCTGGCCCGCCGCGCGATTGGGCCTGGGCGATCGCGGGCTGCTGCGTCCGGGCATGCGCGCCGATGTCGTCATCTTCGATCTGGCCAAGGTCAACGACCGCGCCACCTATCAGGACCCGGACGCCATGCCCGAGGGGATTGACGAGGTGATCGTCAACGGCGTGCTGGCGCTCGATCAGGGCAAGGCGACCGGTTCGCGCAGCGGCGCGGTGCTGCGCCATCAGTGCGACCTCGGCTAACGATCGGGAATCGCATCGGTCGTTTCGGAAGTGTAGATTTCAGGGCACAGCTTGGCGCAATATTTGTTCAATCGTCCTGACTGGGATTGAAATCTCCACTTCGACATGTTTGTTTCCCCTTCTGATTGGCCCGGGCATCAAGGGTCAACGACATGGGGGAACGAGCAATGAGAAAGCAGCATCTCTTTTCCGGCGTCGCGGTCGCGGCCTTTGCCCTGGCGGTCGCACCGTCGGCGGCGATGGCCAAGGGCGATCCGGCACCCGGCGGCAGCGCGGGGGCGTCCGCCGAAGGGGCAGCGCAGGCCAGCGATGACGACGGCATCATCGTCACCGCCCAACGCCGCGAACAGACGCTGGCGGAAATTCCGCAATCGATTTCGGTCGTCGGCGGCGAAACGCTGGAGCGGCAGCAGGCGACCAGCTTTCTCGATTATGCGCAGCTGGTGCCGGGCCTCAGCCTGACCCAGGAAAATCCCGGCGAATCGCGCCTGATCCTGCGCGGCGTCAACACCGGTTCGGTCGGCTCGACCGTCGCCGTCTATGTTGACGACGTGCCGTTCGGGTCGAGCGGCAGCCTGTCCAACGCCGGTATTCTGGCGGGCGATTTCGATACGTTCGACGTCGCGCGGGTCGAGGTGCTGCGCGGGCCGCAGGGCACGCTTTACGGTTCGAACGCGCTGGGCGGGGTGATGAAGTTCATCACCGCCACGCCCGATTTCAGCGGCTATGCGGTGCGCGGACAGGCGGGCCTGGAAACCGTCAAGGACGGCGGCACCGGCTATTTCGGCAATGCGATGGTCAACATCCCGCTCGGATCGACGCTGGGCCTGCGCGCCAGCGGCTTCTATCGTTCCGATGACGGCTATGTCGATGCGGTCGGCCGCGCGGCGACCGGCGTCAACAAGAATGAACGCTATGGCGGCCGTGCCACGCTGTTGTTCCAGCCGACCGACGATTTCTCGATCAAGCTGTTCGGCCTGATGCAGAATATCCGGGTCGATTCGCCGTCGAGCTTTGCGGTCGATCCGGTGACGCAGCGGCCGATCAATCCGCTGACCGGGGCCGATTCGAACGGTCAGCGTCTGCGCTTCGAACGCTATCCGGAACTGAACGAGGTCGATTACCGCATGTATAGCGGGACGATCGATTATGATTTCGGTTTTGCCGGGATCACCTCCGTCACCAGCTATGCGACGCAGGACCAGAAGCAGATTTCGGACATTTCGACCAATGCAGCGCGGGGAACGGCCAATGCGGTCTATGCCCCGACGGCGCCCAACACGGTCGGCCTGATCTATCAGAACGACATCGCGCTCGAAAAATTCACCCAGGAAGTCCGCCTGACCTCGGCCGACAGCGATGTGTTCGAATGGTTGATCGGCGGCTATTACACGCACGAAAAATCGTCGATCTATCAGGAATATCTGCCCTTCACTTTGGCGACCCAGGCGCTGATCCCGCCCGCGACGACCTTTTCGGGCCTGACCTTCCAGCGTTTCGTCTATGCGACGATCGACGCGAAATATGAGGAGATTGCGGGCTTCGCCAGCGCGACGCTGCACCTTGGCGATCGCTTCGAAATCACCGCGGGCGGCCGTTACAGCCACAACAGCCAGACCTCGACCCAGGCGGTCGTGCAGCTGGGCGGCGGCGCGCCGCAGAACGGCTCGTCATCGGAAGGCGTGTTCACCTATTCGATCGCGCCGCGCTTTGAACTCAGCGATTATGCGTCGGTCTATGCGCGGGTGGCCAAGGGGTATCGCCCGGGCGGTCCGAACTTCGTCCCGCCGGGCGCGCCCGCCGGTTTCCCGACCGAATTCCTGGCCGATACGATCATCAGCTATGAAGCCGGTCTCCGCGCCGAAACGCCCGATCGCCGCTTCGGCCTCGATGTTTCGGCCTTCGTTCTCGACTGGGACGACATCCTGATCCTGTCGACCGCCACGGTCGCGGGCACCCCGGTCGGCGTCAACAGCAACGGCCGCCGCGCGCGCAGCAAGGGGGTCGAGGCGACGGTGACGCTGCGGCCAACCCGCGGGCTGACTGCGGTGATCACCGGCGCGTTCACCGATGCCAAGCTGCTCGACGATACCATCCCGGCATCGGGCGGGCTCAACCTCACCGGCGGTCTGCGGGGCGATGTCCTGCCCTATTCGCCGCGGTGGAGCAGCAATATCTCGATCGATTATGACTGGGATCTGGGCGGTGCCGAAGCCTTTGTCGGCGGCAGCGTGCGGATGGTCGGCGATCAGGTCGGCGGGTTCAGTTCGGCCTATCGCACCGCCTTCGGTCGGCGGGTCAGCATCGACGGCTATGCCACGCTCGATCTGCGCGCCGGGGTCGATTTCGGCGGCGTCACCGCCTCGCTCTATGCGCGCAACCTGACTGACACCTATGGCGTGGTCAGCGCGGGCGGCTATCCCGCGACGATCCCGGCCGCGCTGGGCGGCACGGCGGTCCCCTATATGACCGCATCGACCATCCGGCCCCGCACCATCGGCGGGTCGCTGGGCTTCCGCTTCTGACGGGGGAGCGCGGTTCTTCGTTGAACCGCGTCGGGCGGCGGACCTGGATCCGCCGCCCTTTTTTTGTCCGCGGCCGAACGCTTCGCTTCGCCCGACGGCCGGCCATGCGGCGGTGCGCCCAAGCAAATGGGGCGGCGGGATCTGATCCCGCCGCCCCGCTTTTCGTCCGGCGATGCCGCTGGAAAGGTCAGCGCACCTCGCGATAGACATAGTCGGTCTGGGCGTCGCGGATGGTCAGCGTCCGTACACCCTGATCCTCGCCGACCACCGCGTCGACTGCGATCCCGCCCGGCCCGGTGGATACGATCGACACGCTGCCATCGGCATTGCTGCGCGTTGCCAGCGGCCCTTCGATGAACCCGGCCTTGATCCACTTGCCGCCGTCGCGATCGGTGATCGAAATCGTGCCGATGCCGGGGCTGCGATACTGGCCCGCCAGCTTAGCGACGATCGCCGGGTCGCCGGGAATGGTCAGGCGCGCGCGACGGGTGCCGCCCTGCCGCTTCAACCGCTCCGCGATCGTCGCGACGTCCTTGGCCGCCTGCGGCTCGCCGTCATACATGACTTCGAGCAGGCGGCGCAGGAACGGGGCGAGCAGCGTCGCGCCCGCATCCGCATTTGTCAGGATGACCGCGCCGACGCCCGAATCGGGCAGCGCGAACCAGGTGCTGTGATAACCCATCAGCGTGCCGCCATGGGTGACGACCGGCACGCCCCAGGCCATCCGTTCGAACAGGCCCATGCCATACCAGCTGTCTTCCGTCACCTGCACGCCGCGCTTGCGCCGTTCGAGCAGATTGGCCTCGCTCACCACGCGCTTGCCGTCCGGGCCGATGCCCTTGGTCAGTTCCAGCTGGACATAATGCGCCATGTCCGCCGCGGTCGAAAAGGCGCCGCCGGCGGGGCGGTGCGGATAGACGGTTTCGTTGAAGGCGTTGGAAATCACCACCAGCTTGCCGTCGATATCGGTGCTGTGCGGATGCGCCCAGTTGCCGCTGGTGCCAAGTTTCAGGTCAAAGGTCGAATCGACCATTTTCAGCGGCCCGAAGATGCGCGTGTCCATCGCCTTGTCGAACGCCGCGCCCAATTCCATGCCGGGATAGGCAAGATGGCCGCCCAGATAACCCGCGGCCGACGCCATCAGATTGTTGTACTGGAACAGCTCGCCGAACTTGCTGGTCGGCTGCGTCGCGGCAAGGCCCCGGAAGGTGTCGGAGGCGGGCAGGCCGCGATCGGCCAGGATGAACGCATAATCCTGACGCGGCAGGCCGGTGCAGGCACAGACCAGGTGGCGCACCTCGACCGCCTGGGTCGTCGCGTCATCGCCCAGGCGGAACGGGGGATAAAGGTCGACGACCTTCTGGTCCCAGCGCAGCTTGCCCTCGTCCGCCAGCACCGACAGCAACAGCGTC